>JBLMYD010000033.1:0-20905 GCA_050258095.1 Chloroflexota bacterium | reverse complement strand
CTTCTCGCCGGCGCTCATCGTCACCGAGTAGAGGGCGTTCTGGCCGGGGACGGTGATGGCGACGTGCTGGGAGGCGCCTTCGGCGGTGGCTTTGGGTTCGATCGAGCCGGTGAGGTCTTTGACTTCATAGGACGTGAATTTGACCGACCCGGATCCTTCGGTCGCGGACAGCAGGACCGTGTAGGTCCCGGTCACCGGGAGTTCGAAGGAGTCGACGAAGCCGCCGCTGCTTTTCGAGAAGCTCCCGGAGGCGAGTTTCGTCCCCGACGGGCTCCAGATCGACACGGTGCCGCTCGCAACCGTGCCTTCGGAGAAGGTCGTCGACATCCGCTGCCCGGCTTTGGCGTCGAACAGCCGCAGAGCGACTTTTTCGGACGGCAGTTCGACGGTTTTCGATTCCCCAAGAGAGAACCTCCCGGTCGAGCCGACTTTCGACACCGCCGTTCCGCTGGGCGGAATGAAGAGGTCGGGGCCAACGCTTGTCCCGGTCGCGGTGGCCACCGAGACGCGCCCGCCAAGCGTTTCCGCCGGGACCTTGAATTTGATCGCGGTCGATTCGGTCGAGGTCAATTCGGGCCTCGCCAGGTTGACGATCACGACATTTGACGCCACGGAGGGTTCGAAGTTCGAGCCCGAGATCGTGACTTCTTCTCCGGCGGCCGCGACGGTCGGGGAGAGCGAGGAGATGCTCGGTGCGGAGGATTGCGCGACCGTGAAGGTTTCGGGGCTCGAAACCGGGCCTCCTTCCCCGACGGCGACCGTGACCGAGCCCGTCGTCGCGCCAGCTGGGACTTTGACCGTCAGAGATGTCGCGCTTGCCGCGCTCACCGTCGCGGTGGTCCCGTTGAATTTGACCGTGTTCGAGGAGGGCGTGGTCGAGAACCCGGTCCCTTCGATCGTCACCGTCGCCCCGACCGCTCCCTTGGCCGGTGTCAGCTGGGCGATCGAGAGTTCCGAGGAAGCGTGGCGAGAGATCGAGAGCAGGTTCCCTGCTGCATCCCAGCTGTAGAGGGCGGTTTCGCCTTCGGGGTCGATGGCGGCTCTCAGGCGACCGTCGGGGTCATGGAAATAGCGGAAGGCGTTGCTTGGAGGAGAGGAAAGCGCGGTCGAAGGAGCAATCAAGGCGGCAGTGGCCAACGACGCTGCGGCGAGAGCGACCAGAGCTCGAAGGTGTTTTCTTGCCGCCGGTTTCGCCCGCCCGGAATCTCCTCCCATTGCCTTCCCTTTCTCGTGTATGCCGCCAGACGTCTCGCGGTATTCAGCGAGCACCCTAAGGGTGAGGTAGTCGTCTGTAAAGGGTTGCTCCAAGAATCTCTAGTTCTAGGGATCACAGGCATTCGTCGGTGGAAATAGTTCCACCATGGATCTGCAGGCATTTCTCCTAGGACTTCTCGACTTAAGGGCGATAGCCCGGGAAAACGGATGAGTCAATCGGGGTGTCGAAATCGAACTCGACGCTATAGCCGGGGTCGTATTCCATCTCGACGATGGCGAGAGTCCAGGACTGGGCAAATAGATCGCTCGCCCTTCCTCGACCCTCGCGACCGGGAAGCTGTCGGGTTACGTTGCTGGCCGGTGCTCATCGCTTGAGACCAGGTACTCGGCCGGCCCGGAATACTCGACCCAGCCCGGCCTCCAGGTCACGCCGTCGACGAGATCGCCGACCGAGGTCGAGTAGGCGCCCGCGAGGCGGATCAGGACATCGAGGCCGGGGACGTGTTCGCCGCCCTCGATCTTGTCGAGGCGCGAGCGGGGAAGAGCGGCGCGTTTGGCAGCCTCCTTCTGGTCGAGGCCGGCCTGCTCGCGAGCGCGATAGAGGTTGTCGGCGAAGCGTGCCAGCGCCTTGAAGGGGAACGGGTCCTTGGAGCGCGATCCAGCCGTCATCGGGAGCCGTTCGCGGACCCGACCTCGGCGGGGCCGGGTGCCTGGGCCTCCGCTGCCTGAGTGCCCGGCTCGACTGCCTCCCACGCCCCGGGCACGACGATCTCATAGCCAGGCCGCCACTCCAGCCCGGCGGTGAGATCGTCAAGCGGGACACCGAGGCTGCCGGCGATCCGCAACGCGGTGTCGACGCGCGGCATGCGCTCCCCGCGCTCCAGCACATATGGAGAGCCGCCCGTCGCGGCCCGCCGTCCTCGGGCGCGGGTAGAAGGGCCGGCACCCCGCGCAAAGCACTGCGGGGACTGAGCCGCAGGATGGGCCTGCGGCCGACACCCCAACTTTGGGAGGCGCCGACCGTGACCAACACTACGTCCCTCTATCGCGTGGGCCTTGATGTCCACGCCAACCAGACCCACCTCTGTGCCCTTGACGTCAGCTCGGGCGAGGTGAGGCGATGTCGCATCGAGGGCCCGCCCGAGGGCGTGTTGCCCTTCCTGGAGGAACTCGGCGAGGGAACCGTCGCCGCTTATGAGGCGGGGCCGACCGGTTTCGGCCTCTCGCGCGTCGGCAAGGAGCGCGGGTTGGACGTCCGCGTCATCGCCCCCGGCTTGATCCCAAGAGCGCCAGCGGACCGGGTGAAGACCGACCGCCGCGACGCCGAGCGCCTCGCCCGCCTGCTCGCCGCCGGCGAGCTGCGCTTCGTCCGGGTGCCGAGCGTCGAAGAGGAGCACTTCCGAGACCTGATCCGCTGCCGCGAGGACCTGCGCGGGGATCGCATGCGCGCTCGCCACCGCATCTTGACGTTGCTCTTGCGCCAGGGCCTGCGCTATCCCGGCCCCGGTCACAACTGGACCCAGCGCCATCACGACTGGCTGGGGCAGATCCGCTTCGAGGACCGCGCCGCGCAGACGACCCTGCTCGACTACCTGGGGGCGCTGCACTCCCTCAATCAGCGCGCCACCGTGCTCGAGGCGACGATCGCCGAGCTGGCGGCGAGCGGCCCCTTCGCCGAGCAGATCGCCCGCCTGCGCTGCTTTCGCGGCATCGACACTCTCTCGGCGGCGGGGCTGAGCGCGGAGATCGGCGACCTGCGGCGCTTCGCCAAGCCCGGCCAGCTCGCCGGCTACCTCGGCATCACTCCCTCGGAGCGGACCACAGACGAGCGCCGTCGCCAGGGATCGATCACCAAGGCCGGTCCAACCCATGCCCGACGTCTCTTGATCGAGGTGGCCCAGCACTCCGGGCGCCAGCCCAAAGTCGGCACCGAGCTGCGCCTGCGCCAGGAGGGCCAGGACCCCCGGGTCTGCGAGGTCGCCTGGCGGGCGCAGCGCCGGCTGCACTCCCGCTGGGTGCACCTGCGCAACCGCCGCGGCAAGCCCGGCGGCAAGGTCGTCGTCGCCTGCGCCCGCGAGCTCGCCTGCTTCCTCTGGGAGGCGGCGGTTATCGAGTAGCGCGAGCAGGGCCACCAGATGCGCCTCCGGCGCTGCCGGGGCGCCACGGCAAACGAAGGCCGGATTCGTTGCGCCGAGACCTGCGGAGTTTGCTTGGGCAACCGCTCGGCGGTGGTGCCCGGTTCTAGACGGCGGGTCTGCGACGAACAATGGTCATGAGGTAGCCAGCCCTCGCATATCAGCCTGACGACGGCAGTCGACTGAGCTGGTCTTCTTTGACCCGTGGCGCCCCGGGAGCTTCGGGGGGCAGGCAGCAACCATCGCTCCCAGGGCGACGACTTCGGCCTGCCGGATTGACAAACGGCTCTCCATATCAGCAGGCTCACCTCGGTGCGATGGATCGAAGCGCGGAAGCTCAGCTCCTCCTGGGAGATGCCGGCGCCCGCGCGGCAACGGGCCAGGTTCTGGCCGAAGCGAAGCTTCATCTCCGGCGTGGGCGGGGCGGAGGTCGGCAGGCGTCGTCTCATCGCGACTGCCTCCACTGCGCTCCTGCGGCCTGTCGAGGGCCGAGGCAGGAATCGGGGCACCCGACGAGCGGGCGCCCCGTACCTCCCTGTGGCCTACACCTCGGCCCTCGACAGGCCGCAGGCATCGGTGGTCCGCTCATTTCGACTTCGTCTCGGTGAGCGCGTAGGCGCGCGGCTTACGCTTGGCCTGGCGCAGCTTCTTGTCCTTCGCCAGTCGGGCGAGGCAGTTGGCGACGGCACCCGAGGAGCGGCCGATGCCCTTGCCGATCGCGGGGGCGGTAAATGGGGCGTCGCCTGGGTGCTTGCGCATGTAGGCGAGGACGAGGCCGTCGAGCTCGCCGGGGCGAAGGCGTTTCTTTGCCTTGGGGGCGCTCATGCCGACCCGCTCCCGCGGGGATCGAGGCCGGCGAGCAGCGCCTCGCAGGCGTCGCGCCCGGCGCGGAAGCGCTCGTTCGTCCTCTCATCTTCTCTGGCGGCCTCGCGCTCGGTCCTCGACCCGGTGAGGACTTGCTCGGCCTCGCCGCGCAGGCGCCTCAGGGTTTCCATCAGGTCGTGGGGTGGCATGGTCAGCTCGAAGCTCTCGCGGCCGTCATCGGCGGCCCAGCCGATGTCGGCCAGCAGACGGAAGTCTTCGCCGAACTCGATGGCGAGCCGCTCTGCGGTGGCGTAGTCCCTGCTTCGCGAGAACGCGATCCAGAAGTCATCGACGCCGTAGAGGTGGTTGCGGATGAGTTCGTAGAGGCCGGCGCGTTGGCGGCGGTCGATGGTGATCTTTGTCTCGGGCACGGTGCCCCTCCTCTCGGGTAGGGCACCGAAGGCCGCTGCGATGCCTCGCCGAAGGACTTCGGCGAGTAGCTTTTCGCTTGCATCGAAGTTATGGCTTCGGTGCCGGCCCCGGGGCGTTCTCAGCGCCGCCGGGGCACTTGCTTTTTCGGTCCGCGAACTTAGCTCCGGCACGCCGCGAAAGCGAGTCGGAATAGCCCGAAATCGCCGCGGATCGGCGTATATCGGCTCTCATTCTGGCACTAGTGCCAGAATGAGAACGCGAAATCGGGTCCGGTTCAAAACTGCCCGGCGAGAGCCAAGGTGCCGATTTGCAGGCACTTCTACGAGGGGTGGATGACCGGATTCGAACCGGCGACCGCCTGGACCACAACCAGGAGCTCTACCAGCTGAGCTACATCCACCGCGCCGCCTCTCAATCTAGCGGGCGACGGGGCGAGCCGGGGGCTCAGTCGAGCGACGGTTGGCTCTGACCAGGTCGGCGAAGGCGCGCAGTCCGGGGGTCGTGCGGTCGATCAAGTCCGCTTCGGCGGCTTCGGCTTGGGCTGGCAGGGCGGCTGCTCCGGCGTCGCCCAGAGCCCGGCGCGCTTCGCGGACCATCTCGGGCACGGCGAGCCAGGCCTCGAGCAAAGCAAGGTCGGACTCGGGGTGGAACAGCACGCCCCAGGCGTTGCCGCGGCGGAAGGCCTGAACCTCGGTCCGCTGCGAGCGAGCGAGATGCGTCGCGCCCGCGGGCAGGTCGAAGGCTTCGCCGTGCCAGTGCAGGACGGTCGTGCTTGGGGCGAGGGCGCCGAGGATCGGATCACCGGGATCCAGGATCTCGACCGGCGCGTAGCCCAGCTCCGGCCCCTCCCCCGGCCTCACCTCCGCACCCAGCGCACTCGCGATCAGCTGCGCCCCGAGGCAGATCCCGAGCAGGGGCATCTCGCGCTTCAGCGCCGCGGCAATCCACTCGCGCTCCTCCCCCAGCTCGAGGTGTCGGCCCACTTCGCCGACGCTCATCGGTCCGCCCATCACCACCGCACCCGCGACCTCGTCGTGGCCGGGCAGCTCCTGACCCGCCAGCGGTTTGACCGTGCGCACGTCGATCCCGGCGCACGCATCGAGTATCCGGTGCGGCCCCTCCCACGGCACGTGCTGGATCGCCAGCAGGATCGGTCGCTCGCCCGTGCTCACGACGACTCAGGCTAGCCGGGCCTCTCCCTCCTCGGCGAGCGCGCGCCGCAGCGTCTCGTCGAACGGCTCCGGCGAGACCCCGAACGGCGCCGCCCCCGAGGGGTCGGTGACCACGGTCGCCGTGGTCAGGCCCTCGACCAGCGGCCGCGCCACCCGCGTGTCGACCGGGGTGACCAGCCCCAGCCACAACGACGAGAGCCAGGGGGTGAGCAACGGGACCGGGACCTTGAGCGGCGGCCGCCTGCCCATCGCCGCCGCCATCCGGTCGAGCATCTCGCCGTAGGAGAGGATGTCGGGGCCGCCGATCTGCACCTCCCGCCCAGCCGATGAGGCAACCTCCGGCGCCCGCCGCAGGTACTCGATCGTGGCGTCGATCCCGATCGGCTGGGTCAGCGTCCGCAGCCAGGCCGGCGCCACCATCACCGGCAGCCGGTCGACCAGGTAGCGCAGGGTGCGGAAGGACTCGCTCCCGACGCCGACCACCATCGCCGCGCGGAAGTAGGTGAGTGGCGGCCCCTCCGCGGCCAGCACCTCGGCGGTCTCGTGGCGGCTGCGCAGGTGCTCGGAGGCGCTCTCGTCGCCGAGCCCGCCGAGGTAGACGACGCGCCCCACCCCCTCCCGCTTCGCCATGCGGGCGAAGTTGCGCGCGCCCTCCCGCTCCCGCTCCGCGAACCCGGCGCCGCCCGCCATCGCGTGGACCAGGTAGTAGGCGACGTCGACGCCCGCACCCGCCCCGGCGAGCGAGGCCTCGTCGGTGACGTCGCCGACGTGAACCGTGACGCCGAGCCGCTCCAGCCCGCTCGCCCCGGCGGGATCGCGGACGAGACAGCGAACGGAGCCCCCGTCCCCCAGCCTCCCGACCAGGCGACGTCCGACGAAGCCCGTGGCGCCGGCGATGAGAACGTCGAGGGGGATCGAGTAAGGCTACCCGGCGCCGTCGAGACGCAGCCGGCGGAACTCGGCCTCGAGGCGGGACCGCAGCTCCGCCGCCGCCTCGTCCTCGCCGTCGCCGCCCTCGCCCACCAGCAGCACCTCGGTCGCCGGGTAGCTCTGCAGCTGGTCCTCGACCGCCTGGACGATGTCCTCGTCGCCGACCCGCGCCTCGGCGGCGACGCCCGCCTTGGCAAGGGCCGCGACCGTCGCCACCAGCTTCTGCTGCGCGGCGCGCCGTGCCGACTCGACGTCGGAGGCCCAGCGATCGAGGAAGCCGATCCGCGCCGGCACCAGCACCCGCACCTCCACCTCGCGCCCCGAGTCGGCCAGGCCCAGCTCGCCGACCACTCGCGCCACGTCGTCCGGGTCCTCGACCGGCGACGCGGCGACGATCAGCACGTGCCGGGCGTCGTCGCTCGCCGCAGCGGGAGCGATCGGCCCGCGCGGCCGCTGGGCGATCGCGACGAGGATCACCGCCAGGGCGGCGAGAGCCCCCATCGCGACCCCCACACCGGCGCCGCCGACGAAGAAGCCGGCGACGACGGGGATCGCGAGCGCAGCGACGATCAGGGGCAGCTTCCAAGGCGCCATCGCCCCAAGGTTGGCACGGAGCGCTCGACGACGCGCACGGCAAGGTGAGGCAGCGGGGGCTCAGCTCAGCTCAGCTCAGCTCAGCCCCGCTCCGGATTCGCGTTCCTACACCCTGCTTGCCCCGCCGCCGCGACTGGGCAGGAGAAGAAGCGCCAGCCCGACCAGGATCACGACGATGCCGAGGACGTAGTTGACCAGGAACGTGAACGCGATCCCGATGATGAGCAGCAGTATCGAGAGCTCCATGGCGGCGTCCTTACCCGCCCGCCCGCGGGGTCAAACCCTCGCTCAGCCGCGCGTGCCGCCGCCCGTGCCGTCCGGCGACCAGCCCGGTCCGCGGAAGACGTAGCTGACCCGCTCGCGCCAGCTCGTCGCCGTCCGCACGTCGCGCGCTATGTCGGTGAACTCGTGGAAGGCGACGCGGGTCGGCCGGAAGGTGCGGATGTTCTTGGTCAGCCCGTAGCGGACCCGTTCGGTCTCGCCCTGGAAGGTGCCGAACATCCGGTCCCAGACGACCAGGATGCCCCCGTAGTTGCGGTCGAGATAGATGTCGTTGGCGCCGTGGTGGACGCGGTGGTGCGAGGGCGTGTTGAAGACGTACTCGATCGGCGCCGGCAGCCGCTGCACCCGCTCGGTGTGGATCCAGAACTGGTAGATCAGGCTGACCGACTGCTGCAGCAGGATCATCCAGGGGGCGAAGCCGACGATCGCCAGCGGTGCCCAGAAGGGCAGCGCCGTCATCGGCGTCCAGGTCTGTCGCAGCGCCGTCGAGAGGTTGTAGTGCTGGGAGGAGTGGTGGACGACGTGGCTCGCCCAGAAGACCCGCACCTCGTGGTGGACGCGGTGGAACCAGTAGTAGGCGAGATCGTCGGCGAGGAAGAGCAGGACGTAGGTCCACCACTTGTCCGCCGGCATCCGCAGCGGGCTCAGCTCGTAGATGCCGGTGTAGACGGCGAGCACGGCGAACTTCCAGACCGCGTTGATCGCGACGTTGCCGCCGCCCATCGCCAGGCTGGTGCGCGTATCGCGCGACTCGTAGCCGATCAGCTCGTCGTCCCGCGCGTACCGGAAGGAGAGCATCTCCATCACGAGCAGCAGCACGAAGGCCGGAATCGCGTAGTAGAGGACCTCAGCCACGAGACAAATCTAGCGCCTCAGGCAGTCCTCCCGATCAAGAAGATCCCGACGATCGACGCCCCTGCCAGCACCGCCAGCGCTATGTCCGTTCGCCGCTCGCTATCGGTCATTGCACTATCTGGAACACGCAGGCGCGTTTGGCGATGCTGTGCACGCTGGGGCGGCCTCGGCATACATGGGTATTGACTGATCGATCAGGCGCTATAGAGTCATGGGCCGATGGCAGCCCCGACTCCCACGGGCGCTCCGGCAGCCGGCGATGCGCAGGTCGAGCATTTCGGGCCGGGCAAGTCCGCGTCGACCCTGCAGACCGGCTACCTCGTCCTGACCCACGGCGAGGGCTGGACGTCGAGGCTGATCCGCTTCGGTCAGCGCCTGCGCTTTCGCGGCGGTCGACGTAAATACGCCCGCTGGAACCACGTCGCGCTCGTCCTCGACGCGGAAGGCAATCTCGCCGAGGCGCTCTCCGACGGCGTCGACAAAACGAACATCTCCAAGTACGAGGGCAGCGACTACCGCCTGGTGCGGGTCGAATGCGCCCAGGTCGATCGCGAACAGATCGCCGCTTTCGCCGACGCGGTTCTCGACGCCCCGCACCGCACTAAATACGGCTGGCTGACGATCGCCAGCCTCTTCTTCACGCTCACCCTCGGCAGCACGATCATGGTCGGCAAGATCGGCACCGCGATCTGCTCCGGCTTCGCCTCGGAAGCGCTCACCCGCGCGGGCGCGATCTTCCCTCGCCCACCGGCCTACATGATGCCCGCCGACATCGCCGAGCATTTCTCCGTCGACGGCGGTTGACCCGGGCCTGCGGAATCAGATTCATCTGACTGTGTGCTTCCTGTACGTCCCTATCGGCGGGTTGCCAGGGGATGCGCCAGGCGGCGCAGCGCCGGCGGCGTGAGGAAGGTGGTGAGGAGCGCCATCCCGACAATCGCGGCGAACAGCTCGGCGTCGATCACCCCGGCGGTCGAGCCGATGCCGGCGACGACGATCCCGACCTCGCCGCGCGGCACCATGCCGAAGGCGACCAGCTGCCGCTCGCGCCGCTCCATCCCCGCGGCGCCGACCCAGCCCGCGAACAGCTTGGCGAGCACCGCGAGTGCCGTGATCCCGGCGAGCAGTGCCAGCGCGCCGCCGCTACCCAGCGCCGAGAGGTCGACCTGGATGCCGATGTAGGCGAAGAAGAAGGGCGGGAAGAACGCGTGCAGCGGCCTGATCTCCTCCTCGACCCGATTGTGCTCCTTCGTCTCGGCGACGATCATGCCGGCGAGGAAGCCGCCGATGATCGTCGCCAGGCCGACCTCGCCGGCGATCGCCGCCAAGCCGAGGCAGAGCAGGACGGCCGGCAGGAGACCGCTGGTGCTGAAAGCCGGCGCCGTGAGCGCGGTCGGGTAACGGCCCAGCAGGCGGCTCCCCGCGACCGCGACGACGCCGACGAAGACGACCGCGCCGACGATCAGGAGACCGATCGCGGAGAGGTTCACGCCGTCGCCGGAGATGCCGACGATCGCCGAGAGCAGGATCAGCGCCAGGATGTCGTCGACGACGGCGGCGCCGAGGATGGTTCGCACCGCCCGCTGCCGGGAGGGTCCGAGCTCGCGCAGGACCGCCGCGGCGATCCCGGCGCTCGTCGCCATCAGGGCCGCGCCGAGGAAGAGGTTGGTGTCCACGCCTTCGCCAAGCGCCTGGCCCAACCCGAACCCCGCTACGAACGGCACGGCGACGCCCAGGGCGCCGACCCGCAACGCCAGGCCGCCGACCTCGCGCATCTCGGCCAAGCGCGACTCCAACCCCACCTTGAAGAGGAGGAAGACGACGCCGAGCTCGGCGAATACCTCCAGCAACGCATCGGGTTCGACCAGGCCCAGGATCGACGGCCCGATCGCGATCCCCGCCAGGATCTCGCCGAGGATCGCCGGCTGGCCCAGTCGCCGACAGGCCTCCTCGCCGAGCTTCGCCGCCAGCAGGACGACGAAGAGGTCGATCAGCGCGTCCTGCGCTCCACCGGCGACTGCGACTGGGAACACTCCCCCGATTCTCGCCGATGCCGGCGGATCGACCGGCAACGAGCGAGGTCAAGGGCGCTCAGGCTTTGCGGTTGGCCATGCGCTCGAGCTGCTTCCCCAGCGCCTTTTCGACTTCGTCGGACATCGTCATCCGGTAGACCGCGACCAGCGCCTGCAGCGAGAGGGGGCGGAGGCGGTCGAGGGCCTCGCGCACCTCCGACCAGCGCTCCTCCGGGTAGCCCTCCGCTTCGAACGGCTTCCAGACGTCCTCGAGGAAGAGCTTGACGAACTCATGGGAGATCGACCGGCAGCGGCTGCGGACCTTGTCGATCGCGACGAGGGCGTGGTCGAGCGGCACGCCGGCCGCGACGACCCCCTCGGCCGCGTCGAGCAGGGAGGGGAAGGGCGCCTCGAAGCGGCCCTCGTCGACCGGCACGAGAGCCCCGGCCTCGATCGCGCGCTTCAGCGCGCTGTCGGAGTCGGTCCCGAATCGCTCAACCAGCTCGTCGCGGGTGAAGGTGCGGGGCTGCTCCCCGTCGAGCTCGTCGAGGCCGCGGCGGATCGCGAGGAACTGCTCCGCGGCGCCGACGTTCTGGTTGAGCAAGCGCTCGATCCCCTTCAGGTTGAACCCGTCCGCCTGCAGCTCCTGGATCATCTGCAGCCGCGCCAGGTGCTGCGGCCCGTAGTAGCCGACCCGGTCGCGGACCTCGGGCGCGGGCAGCAGCCCGCGCGCGCGGTGCGAGCGGACGTTGCGCACCGTCATCCCGGTCTTCGCGGCGAGCTCTTCGATCGTCAGGTCGTTCTCCGAGGCGGCCACGACGGCAAAGCTACCACGGAGTGACGGGTCGACATTTAACGTGACGGCATTTGATGTTACGTTGTCTAGCGTTATGAGTCCGAAGCTCTCTCACCCCGGCCTGCGCGTCCTCGACGCGCTCGCGGGGCCGCACGGGATCGACGGCTACCTCGAACAGGTCGACCCCCTCCTCGTCACCGGCCAGTGCCGGGCCGAGGTCGCCGCGGTCGAGCGCGGGACCGAGGAGAGCGTCACCCTGACCCTGCGCCCGAACCGCGCCTGGCGAGGATTCCGGGCGGGACAGTTCGTCCAGGTGGCGGTCGAGATCGACGGAGCCCTGCACCAGCGCTGCTACTCCCCCGCCTCGCCCGAGGGACGGCCGGAGCTGGAGATCACGGTCAAGCGGCACCCCGAAGGTCTCGTCTCCAACTTCCTTGTCGACCGGGCCGAGCCGGGGATGGTGCTCGGTCTCTCCGCCGCCGAAGGCGACTTCCACCTGCCGCGGCCGTGGCCGGACTCGATCCTCCTGATCGGCGGCGGCAGCGGCATCACCCCGCTGATGGCGATCCTCCGCACCCTCCTCGCCCGGGGCTGCGACCGGCCCGTCGCCCTGCTCCATTACGCCCCCGATCCGGCCCGGGCGATCTACCGCGCGGAGCTGGAGCGCCTGGCGGCTCAGCACCCCGGCTTCCGGCTGCTCCGCTCCTACACCCGCGCCCCCGGCGCAGGCGAGCTCGACGGGCACTTCAGCCCGCGACACCTCCCCCGGTCCGAGCCCTGCTTCGCCGAGGCCGAGACCTTCGCCTGCGGCCCGCCCGCGCTGCTCGACGCGGTGCGGGGGACCTGGGCGAACGGCCGCGAGCGCCGGCTCCACGTCGAGAGCTTCGTGCCGCCCACGCTCGCGCCGGTCGGCGAGCCCGGCGAGGGCGCCATCCGCTTCGCCGCCTCGGGGGTCAAGGTGCAGAACAGCGGCGCCTCGCTGCTGGAGCAGGCGGAGGACGCGGGAGTCCCCGCCAGGTTCGGCTGCCGGATGGGGATCTGCCACACCTGCACCAGCCGCAAGCTCGCCGGAACCCACAGGAACCTGATCACGGGCGAGACCTCCTCGGAGCCCGACGAGGAGATCCAGCTCTGCGTCTCGGCCGCCCTCGGCGACCTCGCCCTCGCCCTCTGAACCCACATGAAAGGAACCCGATGACCACGACCCTCGCCTCCCCGCCCTCCTCCTCGAGCTCTCCGCTGGCCGGGATGACGCCGGAGCAGATCGAGAGCTTCGGCGCTGAGATGGATGCGATCCGCCGGCGCGTGATTGCCGAGCGCGGCGAGCGCGACGCCGCCTACATCCGCGGCGTGGTCCGTGTCCAGCGCGGGCTCGAGGTCGGCGGGCGCGCCCTGCTCTGGGCCGGCGTCTTCCCGCCGGCCTGGCTCGCCGGCACCGCGGCCCTCTCGCTCTCCAAGATCCTCGACAACATGGAGATCGGCCACAACGTGATGCACGGCCAGTACGACTGGATGAACGACCCGAAGCTCGCCGGCGAGCGCTTCGAGTGGGACACCGCCTGCCCTGCCGACCAGTGGCGCCACTCCCACAACTACATGCACCACACCCACACCAACATCGTCGGCAAGGACCGCGACATCGGCTACGGCGTCCTGCGCATGTCAGAGGAGCAGCCCTGGACGCCCTACTACCTGGGCAACCCGCTGTGGGCGGCGCTGCTGGCGACGTTCTTCCAGTACGGGGTCGCGCTGCACGACCTCGAAGTCGAGCGGCTGCTCGGCGGCGAGACCGACCCGGCCGAGAAGCGCGAGCTGGCGCGAGGGATCTGGGAGAAGGTGCGGCGCCAGACGCTGAGGGACTACGTCCTCTTCCCCGCCCTCTCGGGACCGCTCTTCGCCTTCCCCCTCGCCGGCAACGCGACCGCCAACCTGGCCCGCAACCTCTGGGCCTTCACGATCATCTTCTGCGGCCACTTCCCGGCGGGGACGCACGAGTTCAGCGAGGAGGAGACCGAGGAGGAGACCCGCGGCCAGTGGTACCACCGCCAGGTGCTCGGCTCCGCGAACCTCAGCGGCGGCCCGCTCTTCCACATCCTCTCCGGCAACCTCAGCTTCCAGATCGAGCACCACCTCTTCCCCGACCTGCCCGCCCACCGCTACGCGGAGATCTCGGTCGAGGTGCGAGAGGCGTGCGAACGCTACGGCGTCCCCTACAACGTCGGCCCCCTGCACCGCCAGTTCGGCAGCGTCGTATCGAAGATCTTCCGCCTCTCACTGCCGGAGAATCTCGGCGGTGTCGTGAAGAAAGCCGCACTCAAGCTCAAGCCCTGAGCACACCCGGCGCGAGGAGAAAAATCAGATTTATCTGATAACCTCTTTCGCATGACTCGCCTGACCGCCACGGAGGTCGCCAGGAAGTTCTCGCAGGTCGTCAGCAGGGTGGGGGGCGGCGAGGAGGTGGAGGTCGTTCGCAACGGCATTCCCATCGTGCAGATGCGCCCCGCCAGGGGCCGCCAGGTCGTGTCCGCGGAGCGCTGGCGCGAGCTGATGGACGGCGCGCCGGCGGTTGACGAGAGCTTCGAGAGCGACATCGAAGCGGGTCGCAAGGACATCGGCCCGCCCAGCGCGGCTTGGCCGTCCTGATCGACACCTCTGTCCTGATCAACGCGGAGCGGCGCGGCCCGTCGCTCGAGGATGTCCTCGGCGAGCAAGAGCGCGCGATCAGCGTGATCACGGCCAGCGAGCTGCTGCACGGCGCTCACCGCGCCACGGACGGTCACGTTCGCGCCCGGCGACAGGCTTTCGTCGAGTACATGATCTCCTCGATCGAGCCACTGCCGATCACGACCTCGGTGGCCAGGGCTCACGCCGAAATCTGGGCCAGCCTAGAGCGAGACGGCGAAGCGATCGGCGCGCACGACATGTGGATCGCGGCGACCGCCGTGAGTCATGGCATGGAAATCGCGACCGCCAACGCGACCGAGTTCGAACGAGTCCCAGGCCTCACCGTCGTGGCGATCTGACCCGCTACCCCCCCTACGGGGATTCGAACCTCCGTAGCGGTACTGAGAAAGAGGACGACGCCGGAATAAGGCATTGGAAATCGATCGGGTGGATCTTTGCCTTGATTCATTCGGCCAACATGATGTAATTCATCACGTTGGCCGATCAGATGACATTCCGCGAGTTGCCCGATGCCCTCATAGGCCGTGGGCGCTACTGGGCGACCACCGGCGAAATCGCGGAGCAGACAGGGACGGGGGCCGATGCCACCCGCCACGGCCTGGCCCGCTTGAGAAGCCAGCGGCGCCTCTTCACGCCGGCCCGCAGCTTCCATGTGATGGTGCCTCCCGAGTACCGAAGCTGGGGCGCCACCCCGGCGGCCTGGTTCATTGACCCGATGATGCAGCATCTCGGCCGTGCCTATTACGTAAGCATGCTCTCGGCCGCCGCGCAGCACGGAGCATCCCACCAGGCAGCTCAAACCTTTCAGGTCATGACTGATCGACACGTCGAGGATCGCGACTTCGAGCGAGTCCGACTTCGCTTTCAAACCTCGTCTCTTGTCGACCAGACGCCGGTCGAACAGGTCAACACGCCGACGGGAACGATGGCCGTGTCGACCCGAGAGGCAACTGTGGGCGATCTGGTCGAGCGCCCCGAGAAGAGCGGCGGGCTGAGCAATGTCGCGACGATCCTGCGCGAGATCGGCGAGCTCGACGGAGGTGAGCTCGCCCGTTTGAGTGCCCTGCGCCCACGGACCCACGCCCGGCGACTTGGATGGTTGCTGACGAAGTTCCGCGGCGACATCGAGACGAGCTCGCTGCATGTCGTCGCCGAACCCGGCAACGGCGCCCCGATACCGCTGGCGGCAGGTGGACCCTCTCGGGGAACCATCGACGAGGATTGGGGCGTCATCGTCAATGCCGAAGTCGAGCCCGACGTCTGATGATCCCGCGCGCCTCCGTCATCGCCTGGAGCGCGACTGCCCCCTGGCCCTCCGAGGACCAGGTCGAGCAGGATCTGATCCTCTCGCGGCTGCTCGTGGAGATCGCCAGCGATCCTCTGCTCTCCCAAGAGCTGGCCTTCCTCGGCGGCACCTGCCTGCACAAGCTCCACCTACAGGAGCCGCAGCGCTACTCCGAGGATCTCGACTTCGTGCGCACCAACCAACGGCCGATACTCGGCAAGGTCTTCGACCGGCTGCGCGGGATCACCGAGCGGATGGGCCTGCGTGAGCACCGCCGCACCTTCCCCAGCAAGGACTCAGACACGGCAACGATGTGGTTCGACGCAGACGCAGAGTCCGGAGCCACGACGATCCGGGTCAAGATCGAGACCAACGTCGCCGAGAGCACCCCTTTCACCCAGCACGTCTTCATCCCCTTCGAAGTGAACTCGCCATGGTGGAGCGGCGACACTGAGATACGTACCTTCACCGTCGAGGAGATTCTCGCCACCAAGGTTCGAGCCCTCTGCCAGCGACGCAAGGGACGAGACCTCTTCGACCTCTGGATCGGCCTCGACCTACCCGGAGTCAACAGCAGCGACGTCGCCGCCGCGCTCGCTCACTACATGCAGGACCGCGTCTACAGCTATCCCCAGCTCGTTGGTCATCTCAAGACCAAGCTCGCCGATTCCGACTTCGCCGCCGACTTGAATGAACTCGTACGCTCGATTCCCCCCAACTACGACATCGCCGAAGCGCTCGATCTCGTTCGGAGGCGAATCGGCCTCGAGCTCCGCAACGTTCTCGACGATCCGAGGCCGATCGGGCGCCCCGTGGCGTAAGCGTCCCTTCCGGCCACGGTCACTGCGACCTGCCGACGGCCGTGTTGCCGGCACAACTGACGTTTGCCGGCTGTTGCCACGAGCCGTTGCGCTTCAGCACGGGAAATAGGCGCCGCCCGGAACCCGCTCACCGACATCACGGGCAACGTCCAGTTGCCAAACGCTTGCCTTCGAGAAGTGAAAAACCCCGGGAAAACCGGGGTTTTTGGCTTTCTAGAGCGCTTTTTGCGAAATACCCCCGGCTGGATTCGAACCAGCGACCATCGGCTTAGAAGGCCGGTGCTCTGTCCACTGAGCTACGGGGGCTCGGGGGTCAAGATTAGGCCCTGGCAAGCGGTTCGCGTAGGATCTTGCGCCGATGCCGCACGTCGATGCATCGGGAACGGAGCTGCACTACCTGCGCGGGGGCGAGGGCGAGCCGCTGCTGCTGATCCAGGGGATGAGCGCGACGCACCTGACCTGGGGGCGGCCCTTCCTCGACGAGATGGAGCGCAGCTTCGAGTGCATCGTCTTCGACAACCGCGGCATGGGGCTCTCCGGCGAGGCCGAGATGCCCTTCACGATCGCCGACATGGCCACCGACACGGCCGCCCTGCTCGACGCGCTGGAGCTGGAGACCGCGCACGTCGTCGGCATCTCGATGGGCGGCATGATCGCCCAGGAGCTGGCCCTCGCCCACCCCGAGCGGATCCGCACGCTGACCCTCGGCGCCACCTACTGCGGCGGCCCGGAGGGGACGCTGATGGCGCCCGAGGATCTGCAGATGCTGGGTGCGGCGATGGCCTCCGGCGACCGCGACCGGGTCTTCCGCGCGATGTGGGAGATCAACATGTCACCCGACTTCCGCGCGGACGAATCGCGCTATGCCGCGTTCGCCAAGATGGCCTCCGCCCTGCCGGCTCCGAAGGAAGTGATCTTGCAGCAGATGCGCGCCTGCGGCTTCCACGACACGAGCGAGCGGCTCGGCTCCCTCGCGCCGCCGACGCTCGTCATCCACGGCGACGCCGACCGCCTGCTCGGCCTTGGCAACGGCCGTCAGATCGCCTCGCTTATCCCCGGCGCCCGGCTCGAGATGCTCGCCGGCGTCGGCCACATGTTCTGGTGGGAGCAGCCGCAGCGCTCGGCCGAGCTGATCCGCGAGCACGCCCTCGCCCCGGTCTGAGCCGGCGCGCTACGAGCCCTGGCCGAGGCCGTGGCATTCGGCCGGGTCGAGCTTGCCCTTGACCCTGAAGACGTAGTCGGGCTCGGGCGTGATCGTCGGCTCTTCGATGACCTGTTCCAGCGCCGGGGCGGTCTTGATCCAGGCGTAGATCGGATACCAGTAGGGCGCGTCGGGCGAGTCCTGCGTGTACTGGCTGACGATCAGGTAGTCGTAATGGCCGGCGTTGATCCGGCGCCTGAACTGCGCGCAGCTCGTCGCCAGCCGGTAGGTCCCGTCCGGGCCCGGCACACCGATGTACTGGACGTAGTTGTCGAGGTTCTTCCCGTAGAAGCCGTACTGGCCGAAGAAGATCTCGCCCGAGCCGGCGATGCCGATCCGCTTGCCGTGCTGGCGACGGGCGAAGTAGTAGGCCTGCTTCGGCCCGCCTTCCTGCAGGAAGTGATCGGCGACGGTGTAGTGGTTGTCGTAGTACTGGATCTCCTGGCGCCTCCCCAACACGACCGCGAGTAGCACCACGGCGCCAGCGATCACGGCGATCGCCCCGCGGCCGAGGAGGCGGCGCGAGCGCGCGAAGCCGAGCCCGGCCGGCGCCCAGACCAGGGCCATGGTGAGGAAGACGGTGCCGACGATGTAGCCCGGGTACCAGCGCGGCGTCGTCAGCACGGTGATCGCGTAGACGGCGGTGAGGAAGAGAAGCGTCTGCCACGCCCGGCGGTCGGGCGCCCGCAGCAGCCTGGCGATCGGCACCAGCACCATCGCCAGCACCAGCCCCGGGGTCAGGTAGCGGGTGTTGGTGAAGAAGCCGGTCGGCGAGCCCTCCTGCCCGGCGGCGGTCAGCGGCGTGAAGATGTAGACGACGGCGGTCGCCAGCGCGCCGACGGCGACCACGCGCAGGATCAGGTTGCGCGAGCGGAAGGCGACGTAGACCGCGGCGGCGACGGCGACGATCAGGATCAGCGGCCAGAGCGGGCCGAACGCGTTGTCGAGCTGCGGGAAGAACCACTTGCGGTAGATCGTCGGCTCGCCCAGGTAGTGGGCGACGGCGAAGCGCGGCCGCGGATCGAGCGGCATCTGGTCGGGCGTGGGCAGGTGCAGGGGGCCGAAGCCGGTCGTCGGGATCGGGTTCCCCCCCGTCTTGACCGCCGCCCGCACGTACCAGTAGGCGCCGGCGACGAAGGTCGAGAGGCCGAGCACCCAGGCCGTGGTCAGGCGCCGGCCGCGGCCGCTGAAGACGATCACGCCGAGGCCGATCGCGACGACCGGGATCAGGAAGGTGAACTTGACCGAGGCGGCCAGCCCGGCGGCAAGGCCGGCGACGACGAGCGGCCCCTTGTCGAGCAGCGGCGCACCCTGCTCGGGCGCGTCCTGCACGGCGCCGCTGGCGGGCGCGTTCCGCTGGTGCGCGTTGATCAGGAAGGCGGCGAAGGCGAGCAGGAAGGCGAGGCCCATGATGTCGTTGCGCCCTTCGCCGGGCTGGGTTTCGATCATCACGCCCGAGTCGAGGATCAGGGCCGCGGCGACCAGCGTCGCCGGGCCGACCTTGTAGGGGCGACCGACGCACCAGGCCGCGAGCAGCGCGATCGAGAGCCAGAAGAGGTTGATCAGCGGCGAGAGCCAGTCGGACTTGAAGAGGACGATGGCGCTGCCGTGGACCAGCTCGGAACTCTGCGGGTAGAACCAGGCGGCGAGGCGCAGCGGGTCGGTGAAGTGCAGGTGGACGATCGAGTGTTCCTGCGCGAAGCGCGCCGCGAAGGGCATGTGGTACCAGGTCGTGTCGCCGCCGAACATGCCCTGGTCGAGGCTGAGCTGCGCGGGGAAGGTCCACTCGGCGACCGTGAAGGAGGCGACGCCGAGGGCGATCAGGAGGGCCAGGTTCTGCACCCGGGGGGCGGCAACCGCGCGGCTCTCGGGCGGCGCGTTGCGCCAGCCGACGAAGGCCGCGAGGAGGCCGATCCCGATGCAGACGACGACGATCCAGCCCGTGTAGAGGAGGCTGAGCGAGCCGAGCAGCTCGAGCGAGAGGATCAGCAGCGAGACGCCGATCGTCGCCTCGGCGAGGCGGGCGAGGGCGCCGGAGAATTCGGGCACGATCCAGCGCCGCAGCCAGTAGCCGCCGAGGGCGACGGCGCTGACGACGCCGATCACGGCGAAGCAGCCGCCGATGTAAGAGCCGAAGGAGGGAGTCACCGGCGCGGGATGCTATTCGGCGCAGCGGGCGCCCGCCCCCTACTCCGGGTGCAACGCGTTTGCGGTCTATTACGCCCCAAAAACGTTGCACCCGGCGTCAGACGGCCGCGCTCGGGATGCGGCAGGAGACGCCGGTGCCGGCCAGGCCGCAGTAGCCGTTCGGCACCTTGTGCAGGTACTGCTGGTGGTAGTCCTCGGCGTAGTAGAAGGGACCCGCCGGCTCGACCTCGGTCGTGATCGGATCGTGGCCGGCGGCGCGCAGCGCCTCGTCGTAGGCCTGCTTGGCCATCTCGGCCGTCGCCTTCTGCGCGTCGTCGACGAAGAAGATGCCCGAGCGGTACTGGCTGCCGACGTCGTTGCCCTGGCGCATCCCCTGCGTCGGGTCGTGCTCCTCGAAGAAGACCTTGAGCAGGTCGGCGTAGGCGACCCGGCTTGGGTCGAAGGCGACGAGCACCGCCTCGGCGTGGCCGGTCCTGCCGGTGCAGACCTCCTCGTAGGTCGGGTTGGGCGTGATCCCGTTGATGTAACCGACCGCCGTCGTGTAGACGCCGTCGAGGCCCCAGAAGAGGCGCTCCGCGCCCCAGAAGCAGCCGAGCGCGAAGTAGGCGACCTCGATCCCGTCGGGGAAGGGCGGCCGCAACGGCGCGTCGAGCACCGCGTGGCGCTCGGGCACCTCGAAGGCCGGCTCGCTGCGTCCGGGCAGCGCCTCCTCAGCGGTCGGCATCGCCTCGCTCTTCCTGCCGAAGATCACGGCTTCAGCTTACGCCCCCCTTATTACGCCGCCGTGA
Source organism: Chloroflexota bacterium (assembly GCA_050258095.1). Classification (GTDB taxonomy): domain Bacteria; phylum Actinomycetota; class Thermoleophilia; order Solirubrobacterales; family 70-9; genus VRUE01. Next base: position 750 of record JBLMYD010000033.1, on the reverse strand, counting down.
ACGGGTAGCGTGACGCGATCGGCTGCCTCGTCATCCTCCTCGCCCTGATCTCGCCGCGGCTGGCGCTGTTCCTGCTCTGGATCTTCAGCGACCTGCTCAGCCGCGCCTTCGACGGCTGGATCGTGCCGCTGCTCGGCTTCTTCCTGCTGCCCTGGACGACGCTCGCCTACGCCGTGATGTGGGCCTCCTCGGACGGCGTGAACGGCTTCGAGTGGTTCATCGTCGTCCTCGCCTTCCTGGTCGACCTCGGCGCCTTCGCGGGAAGCAACCGGCGCCGCGAAGCCAGGGCCTGGTGAGGAACGGCTTCTGAAACCGGTTCTAAGACCGCTCACCGAGCGGGTAGGCGAGATGGATGTAGGACTTGGCGAGCACGATGAAGTCGTGCCTCTCGGGCTCGCCCCCGGCAAGCGGCGTGATCTCCGCGTTGATGATTGGGATGAAAGCGACCTCGCCGCGGTTGACCGCGTCGGAGAAGCGGCTCTGGTAGCCCTCCGGGGGAAGGGTCACGTCGCCGACGATCGCATGCCGGTCGGTTTCGAAGAAGACCCGTTCGGTGCGCATCGGGCTGCCCACTGGCTCGGCCATCGAGCCCCTATCGGCAGCCCCGAGCCGGGGTGCAACGAACAAACGTCCAGTTTGCGATGCCCATCGTCAGCCAGCCTAGGGGCTGGCGGCGCTTCCTACCGCGGCTCCCACGGCGTGCGACGCGGCACCCAGCGCGGCACGGAGCGCTTGTAGGCCCGGTATTCC
>JBLMYD010000032.1:0-7559 GCA_050258095.1 Chloroflexota bacterium | reverse complement strand
AAAACCGACGCTATGCGTCGGTTTTAGGCCCGTCGGCGGCAGGTACACTGCCTGGATGGAGGGGTTCCTGCCGATTTTCTTTCTCCTCGTCGTGCTGAAGATTCCTGTCTTCGGCGCCCTCTGGCTCGTCTGGTGGGCCAGCCGCTCGCCCGAGCCCGAGACAGCTGAGGAGGACTCCGGCGAGGGCTTCAACCGCTGGCGCCCCCAGCCCACTCGCCCTCGCGGTCCCCACTCGGGACCAAGTGGCGCCGGTGCCGTGAGGAGGCGGCAGGGGGTGCCTGCGGCGCAGCGGCGTCCTGTTTTTCGCCCCAGCCCCCTCCCTCAGACGGCGAACGCCTCCTCAGGCGAAAAACCCAGCAAGCGGCAGGCACCCCCTGCCGCCTCCTACCCCACCCGCTGAGCCGCCCGCTTGCGCTCCTTGCGAAGCTCACGCAGGTAGGGGTGGAAATCCACCTGGATGGTATGGCGCTTCGAGGCCACGTAGCGCTTGCGCATCTTCGCTTCGCTTGAGGAGATCTCAGCTCTCATCTCTCCAGGAGGGGGAAGTGTGCCGCGGCCACCGAGCAGGTCGGCGACCCACTCGGCCTGGGCCTCGGCGATCGGCATGATCGCGCCGAGGGGTTGGACGAAGCCGATGAAGTAGAGGCCGGGGTGCTCGACCGAGACGACGCGGCGGTAGAGCGGCAGCCGATTGTCCCCTGCCGAGAGCAAGTCCTCGTCGAAGAAGGGGAGGGTGATCTTGTAGCCGGTGCAGTAGACGACGAGGTCGACCTCCTCCTCGCTGCCGTCGGCGAAGCGCACCGTGCGGCCGCCGGCGAAGCGATCGAGGTTGGGCTTGACTGCGATGTCGCCGTGGCCGAGGCGCGAGAGCAGCTCGGCCGAGACGGTCGGGTGGGCCTCGAGCAGCTTGTGGTCCGGCTGCGGCAGGCCGTATGCGGTCATGTCGCCCGCGGTCATGCCCAGCATCCGGGCCAACACGAAGCGCTGCACGGCAAGCGGCATCATCGTCAGCAGCTTCGAGGCCGCTTCGTCGGTGGGCTTGCCGTTCAGGTACTTGGGCATGACGTAGGCGCCGCGGCGCATCGCGAGGAAGGTCTTCTCGGCGATCCGGGACGACTCGACCGCGATGTCAGTCGCCGAGTTGCCGATGCCGAGGACGAGCACGCGCTTGCCGCGCAGCACGTCGGGCTCGCGGTAGTGGTGGACGTGAATCTGCTCTCCCTCGAACTGCTCTGAGCCCGGGAAGGGCGGTTCCGGCCAGCGCGGGTCCCAGTGGTGCCCGTTGGCGACCAGCACGGCCCGGTAGCGGTGCGTCTCCTCGCCGCCGTCGGCATCCTCGACGGTCACCTCCCACTCGCCGTCGGCCGGCACGACGCTCTTCACCTCGGTGCGGAAGCGGATCCTCTCCCGCAACCCGAAGTGGTCGACGTAGTCGTCGAAGTAGCGGGCGATCTGGAAGTGGTCGGGGTAGTCCGGGTAGTCGTCGGGCATCGGGTAGGTCGCATACGCCATCAGCTTCCGCGAGGTGTTGATGTGCAGCGACCGGTACGCCGACGACATCCCGTTGTCGTTTTCGTAGCGCCAGTTCCCCCCAACCTCCGACCCCTTCTCGAAGCAATCGAAGTCCAACCCCCGCGCCGCGAGCACCTGACAGGCAGCGATCCCCGAAGACCCGGCCCCTATTACGCAAGCTTTCTGAGCGGCAAGCATGGGCTGGAATCTAGTCAACCGAAAGAGACCCGGGGCGCCCCTCTGGGGAACTTGTGAGCGACCGCAGGGAGCGGGTTCCCCAGAGGGGCGCCCCGGGTCTCAATAGAAAGCGCTAAGGGAATTCCCAGCCGGTGTTGCCGCCGGCGTCGGTGCTTTCGACGGCGGAAATCGTTTCGCCCGCGTTGACGCTGTCGGACACCGTCACCCATTTGACGGTCCTCGTGCCTTCGGCCGCGATTCCCCACGTCTTTTCCAACGGTTCGGAGGAGACGAGGCTCAGGTGCTGTCCCGCTTCGGCGCCTTCCAGAATGAGCGCGCCGAGGATCGTCTGGGTGTCCCCGCCCTTGAAGGTCACGACGTCTTCTCCCGTGGCGATCTTCGTCAGGTTGTTGAAGGTCGTGCTGCCGCTGATGTGCTGGTTGGTGCCGATCAGTTCGACCGTGCCGCCGTTGGCGATGAACGAGGGGCCGACGTTGTTGAAGTTGCCGCCGAATTTCGCGGTCCCCGACGGTGCCGTGAAGCTCGCACCGGGAGTGACGGCGAAGTGGCTGGCGACTTCGAACGGTGCATATTCGCCGAAGTCGTAGACGCCGTTGATGGACAGGATCCCCGTCGCCACGAATCCCGAGAAGCCGGTGAGGCTGCCGGTGGAGCGAAGGCTGAGCGAGGACGAGTCGACGGTCAGGGTCCCGGAGCCGGTGAGGGCGCCCTGGAGGGCGATTTCCCCGCCGCCACCCAGCGTCGGTTCCGGGCCCAGCGGCAGCGTGCAGTCGCTGCCGACGATGACCCGGCCGATGTTGTTGACGGTGACGAGGTTGAAGGGGATTTCGCCGCAGGCGATCGTTTCCGTGCCTCCCGTCAGAGGTTCGAAATTGACGGTGCCTTCGTTGGCGTTGAAGGTCGCGCCGGCTTCGGCGATGAAATCTCCGTTGACGGTCAGGGTCCCCGCGGGGGCCGTCATCGCCGCCGAGGCGTTCAGTTTGAACGAGCCGAAGTCGGTGACGTCGGTGAAGGAGCTCAGGCCGGGTTCAGTGCCTTCGACGATGAAGGTCCCCGTCTGGGTCAGTTCTCCGCTGCCCGTCAGGGTTCCGCCGAGCCAAGTCCCGCCGCTGCCGAGGCTCGGATTGGCGCCGAGCGGCAGCGTGCAATCGCTGCCGATCGTCTTGCGGCCCGTCGAGTTGAAGACGACGAGGTTGAATTTCTGTTCGCCGCAGAGGACCCTGAACGCAGAGGTCCCGTCGAATTCCACCGTGCCGCCGTTGGCCATGAAGACGCCGCCCGTGGCGATGATGAAGTGCTTGTCGAACGTGGCGACTCCCGAGGGCGCCGTGAATTTCCCGCCGGTGCGCAACACGAACCTGCGGCTGACCGTGAACGGTGCGTATTCGCCGAAGTCGTATTCGCCCTTGACGATCAGGTTGAAGGCCGCGAGCCCCGTGAACCCCGAGAGGACGCCGCCGGGACCGAGGTTCAGGGTCTTCGTGGTCGTCAGCGTGCCCGAGCCCGACAGCGTGCCCAGGAGCTTGATCGACCCGCCGCTGCCGGCGAGCGGGTCGGCGCCCAACGGCATCGTGCAGTCTTTCCCGACCGTCTTGGTGCGGGCCGTGTGCGTGAAGACGACTTTGTTGAAGACGACCCCGCCGCAGCGCAGCCTGCCGCTTGTGATGCCGCCGAATTCGAAGGTGCCGCCGTTGGCGTCGAAGGTCACGCCTTCGGAGATCCTCATCGAGCCGCTGACCGAGGTGGTCGCGCTGGAGGCGGTGAAGGAGCCCCCGGAGATCGTCAGTTCCCCGATGCTGAGCGCTTGGCCGGCGGCGGTGAAGGAGCCCCCCGCCTGGTTCAAGGAGGCCAGCGCGGTGAGGCTTCGTTCGAGCGAGAGCGTGCCCGTGTAGCCGGCTTCGACGGCTACCCAGCTCACGGTCCCGCCAAAGGCCGGATCGACGGTCGAGGCGCCCGTCGCCGTGCCGTTGAAGACGGCCCCGTCTCCTTCGCCGGGAACCGTGTCTTCGCTCCAGTTCGCAGCGCAGCTCCAGCTCGTGTCTTCGCCGCAGCCGCCGTCCCAGACCCGTATCGCCGCGGAAGCGCCGGTCGCGAAAAGCAATGAGAGCAGGGCAAAAGCAGCGGCCGCGACGGCGGTCCGCCCGAGCGCTCTCCCTGTCCCCCGACTTCCCCCGATATCCCGACCGTATCAATAGACAGCCGAGTTCTCAACCAGCCCAGCTAAAACGGCCACCCCCGCTCAACCGGAGACACTGGTCGTAAGGCAGGCGGGATGCCTCCCGAACTGGCGGATACTCGCTCAACCGGAGCGGATTGTTAGAACAGGCCGAGTGCCCGTCCAGCGGAACTTGTGAGCGACCGCAGGGAGCGGGTTCCGCTGGACGGGCACTCGGCCTGTTCTCAGCTCTCCTCGGAGGTCTGCTCGATCTCCTGCGCCAGCTCCTCGAGCTCCTCGGCGAACGACGGCCCGAAGCTCTCGACGGGCGTCTCGTCGCCGTCGAGGCCCAGCTCGGCGGCCAGCTCCTCCTCGTCGAGCAAGCCTTCCTCGCTCGGCGGCTCGATCGGCACCGTCGGCTCGACCGCCAGCGTGCGGTAGTGCTTGAGCCCGGTCGCCGCCGGGATCAGCTTGCCGATGATCACGTTCTCCTTGAGGCCGACCAGTTTGTCCCGCTTGCCCTCGAGGGCCGCGTCGGTGAGCACCTTGGTCGTCTCCTGGAAGGAGGCGGCGGAGAGGAAGGACTCGGTGGCGAGCGAGGCCTTGGTGATGCCGAGGATGACCTCCTCGGCCTTGGCCGGCGTGCCGCCCTCTTCCTTCGTCTTCTTGTTCAGCCGCTTGAGCGCCCCGCGGTCTTCGAGCTGACCCGGCAGCAGGCTGGTCGAGCCCTTCGACTCGATCCGCACCTTCTTCAGCATCTGGCGGGCGATCAGCTCGATGTGCTTGTCGTTGATGTCGACGCCCTGGGCGCGGTAGACCTTCTGCACCTCGGCCACGAGGTAGAGCTCGGTCTCCGTGCGCCCGCGAATCGCCAGCAGGTCGGCGGGATAGAGCGAGCCCTCGTTGAGCTGCTGGCCGACCTCGACTTTGTCGCCGTGGGAGACGTGCAACCGGGTGCGCAGCGGGAAGCTGTAGGCGTGCTCCTCGCCGCTCGACTCGGTGACGATCACTTTCAGCGCTTTGTCGGTTTCCTCGACCGAGACCTTGCCGGCCACCTCGGCCATCTGGGCGAGGCCCTTCGGTTTGCGCGCCTCGAAGAGCTCGACGATGCGCGGCAGGCCCTGCGTGATGTCCTGGCCGGCGACGCCGCCGGTGTGGAAGGTGCGCATGGTCAGCTGCGTCCCCGGCTCGCCGATCGACTGAGCGGCGATGATGCCGACCGCGTCGCCGATGTCGACCATCGAGCCGGTCGCCGGCGAGACGCCGTAGCAGGAGCGGCAAACGCCGGAGTCGGCGTCGCACTTGAGCGCCGAGCGCACCGGGACCTTGACGTCCTCCTCGCCGAACGCCTCGGCGATCGCCTCGGCGTCGGCCATCGTGATCTCCTGGTTGCGTTTGAGCAGCTCGCGCCCGCGTTTGGTTTCGAACTTCTTCGCTGCCAGCCGCCCGGCCAGGTTGTCGTTCAACGAGCCGTCGTCCTTGCGGATCGGCATCTCGATGTGGTCCTTGGTCTTGCAGTCCTCCTCGCGGACGATCACGTCCTGGGCGACGTCGACCAGGCGCCGCGTCAGGTAGCCGGAGTCGGCCGTGCGCAGCGCCGTGTCGGCGAGGCCCTTGCGGGCGCCGTGGGTGGAGATGAAGTACTCGAGGACAGAGAGGCCCTCCATGAAGTTGGCCTTGATCGGCCGCTCGATGATTTCGCCCTTCGGGTTGGCCATCAGGCCGCGCATCCCCGCCAGCTGGCGGATCTGCTTGAAGGAGCCGCGGGCGCCCGAGTTGGCCATCATGAAGATCGGGTTGAGCTCGTCGAGGTTGTCCTCCATCGCTTTCGCGACCTCGTCCGTCGCCTGGTTCCAGTGCCCGGTGACGGCCTCGTGGCGCTCCTCCGCCGTGATGTAGCCGTCGTCGTACTGTTCCTGGATCGCCGCCGTCTGCTTCTCGTAGCGCTCGAGGATCTGCTCCTTGTCGGGCGGCGAGACGACGTTGTTCTTGGAGACCGTGATCCCGGCCTGGCTGGCGTAGTGGAAGCCGAGATCCTTGAAGGCGTCGAGCACCTGCGAGACGGCCGGCGCGCCGTAGGCGTCGACCAGGTCGGAGACCATCTCGTTGACGTCGCGCTTCTTCAGCGAGTGGTTGACGAACTCGAACTGCTCGGCGTCGAAGTCCTCGCCGAGCGCGTCGGCCAGGGCCCGCTCGATCTTCTCGTTGAAGATGATCCGCCCCACCGTGGTGAGGAAGTGCTCGTGCCCGGCCCGCCTGTACTCGGCCTGGTCGTGCAGCTTGCAGCCGCCGTTCTCGTAGACGAGCTCGGCCTCCTGCGCGGAGCGGAAGACCTTCGGCGCCGAGCCGTTCCGCTTGGCGCCCTTGCCGGACTTGAGCTCCTCGTCGATCTTCGCCAGCTCCTCGGCCGGCGGCCCGTAGGTCAGGTAGTAGATGCCGAGCACCATGTCCTGGGTCGGCGTCGCCAGCGGCGCGCCGTGGGCCGGCGAGAGGATGTTGTTCGCCGAGAGCATCAGGATCCTCGCCTCGGCCTGGGCCTCGGCGGAGAGCGGCACGTGGACGGCCATCTGGTCGCCGTCGAAGTCGGCGTTGAAGGCGTGGCAGACCAGCGGGTGCACCTGGATCGCCTTGCCCTCGACCAGCACCGGCTCGAAGGCCTGGATGCCGAGGCGGTGGAGCGTCGGCGCCCGGTTGAGCAGGACGGGATGCTCGTGGATGACCTCCTCGAGCACGTCCCAGACCTCCGGGATCATCGACTCGACCATCTTCTTGGCCGCCTTGATGTTCTGCACCGCCTTGCGCTCGTCGAGCTGAGCCATGATGAACGGCTTGAAGAGCTCGAGCGCCATTAGCTTGGGCAGGCCGCACTGGTGCAGCTGCAGGCTCGGGCCGGCGACGATCACCGAGCGGCCGGAGTAGTCGACGCGCTTGCCGAGCAGGTTCTGGCGGAAGCGCCCCTGCTTGCCCTTGAGCATGTCGGAGAGCGACTTCAGCGGCCGGTTGCCGGGCCCGGTGACGGGACGGCCGCGGCGGCCGTTGTCGAAGAGCGCGTCGACGGCCTCCTGCAGCATCCGCTTCTCGTTGTTGACGATGATCTCCGGCGCACCGAGGTCGAGCAGTCGCTTGAGCCGGTTGTTGCGGTTGATCACCCGCCGGTAGAGGTCGTTGAGGTCGGAGGTGGCGAAGCGGCCGCCGTCGAGCTGGACCATCGGCCGCAGCTCCGGCGGGATCACCGGCACGCAGTCGAGGATCATCCAGTCGGGCTTGTTCTCCGAGTTGAGGAAGGCGGAGGCGACCTTGAGCCGCTTCACGGCGCGGGCCTGTTTCTGCCCCTTGGAGCTGTTGATGATCTGCTCCAGTTCCTCGCACTCGGCTTCGAGGTCGACCTGCTCGAGCAGGTCGCGCACGGCCTCGGCGCCCATGCTGCCGCGGAAGTACTCGCCCCAGCCGAACGGCGAGCCGAAGCGGTCCTTGAGCTCGCGGAAGACCGTCTCGTCGTTGACGACGTCCTTCGGCTTCATCTCGGTGAAGATCTTCCAGACTTCCTGCATGCGCTCGATCGCCTCGTCGATGTAGGCCTCGGTGTCGGAGATCTCGGCCTCGAAGGTCTTGCGCAGCTCTTTGATCGTTTTCTGGCGCTCGTCGTCTTTCAGCTTGCGCAGCTGCGTCGCCGTCAGCTTCAGCGAGTCGGCCC
>JBLMYD010000031.1:0-19491 GCA_050258095.1 Chloroflexota bacterium | reverse complement strand
ATCATCTCCGCCGAGACGCCGAAGCGGCCCGAGGCGACCTGCTGGCCGCGCCACTTGCGGTACTTGCCGTACATGTCGCGGATCTCGCCGCCCTCGCCGTTGACGCAGAGGACGTTGATCGACTTCGCCGCCTCGGCATAGGCGCGAAAGGCCGGCTCGGACTGCGAGCCGAAGCTCATCGAGGAGATCACGACCGGGTAGTCGTGCAGGCCGACGCCGGCGTCGACGCCGGCCGGGTCGACCGGCTCGCGGTCCCCCTTCAGGCCCATGATGTGGCGCATCGAGATCGGGCTCTGCCGCTCCAGGTCGCGCACTTTCTGCGAGTACTCCTCGTAGCTGCCGGAGCCGTTCGCGGTCGCGATCGCCGCCTTGTAGACCTTGGGGTAGAAGCGGAACGTCTTCGCCGGTTTCGCCTCCTCCTCGTCGGCGAGGATGCGGGCGCGCTCGTTGGCGTCCTCGTCGAGGTCGGCGAAGCCGACGCCGCCGCGCTCGGAGGCGGCGAACGCCTCGGTCATGAAGATCTCGGCCAGCTCCGGCTTGACGCCGATCGAGGAGAACTGGCGCGCGTAGCCGCGCACCTCGTGGATGCCGATCGTCGAGATCACTTTCTCGATCCCCTTGTTGAGCGCGTCGCAGAGGTTGGAGACGTCGGACTGGTAGTCCTCGACGCAGATCACCTCGACCATCGTGTACGGGCAGACGCCGTTGGCGCCGAGGCCGAGGGCGAGCATCGTGTCGTGGACGTTGCGCAGCGCGGCGGAGCGCAGGACGATGCCGCAGCGGCGGCGCAGGTTCTCCTCGCCGGGCTCGACCTTGTAGCTCTTCAGCGCCTGGTCGACGGCGGAGATGGCCAGGTGCGGGTCGAGGAAGCGGCGGTCGGCGTCGTAGACGGTGCGGTCGGTGAGGACGAGCAGCTCGGCCCCGTCGCGGACCTTCTTCACCGCCTCCTGCTTGATCCGCTCGATCGCCCCCTTCGTCGTCTCGGACTCGAGCAGCGAGATGTCGACGGCGGCGGCGCGGCCGCGGAACTCCTCCCATAGATCCTCGAGCAGGTAGGTGCGGTGCTCGCGGGCGATCCGCCGGTAGGTCTTGTCGGAGAGCGGCGCCAGGCCGTGGTGGCCGCCGAGGATCACCGGGAAGGCGGTCTCGATCGTGCCGGTGTCCTCGCCCGCCGCGTCGAGCGAGGGGCGGCGGCCGAAGACGGCGCGGGTCGAGAAGTGCTCCATCTCTCGTTCGCGGTCGATCGCCGGGTTGGTGACGACGGCGACCGTCTCCTTGAAGTAGTCGGCCAGGTTCTGGCGCTCGGGCGAGAGCGCTGCCAGCGGCCCGTCGTAGCCGAGCGAGCCGACCGGCTCGGAGCCGCTGGAGGCCATCTGCTGGACGAGTTTGACGTCGTCGCGCTGCCAGCCGAAGCCGGCTAGCACGCGGTCGGAGACCCTGACCGGCTCCTCGGGGCCGGCTTCGGAGTAGCCCGGCACCTCCTCGCCTTCGAGCGGGCCGCCGGCGTCAAGGGCGCGGTCGTAGGCCGCGGCCTCCTCGACCCCGTTGCGGCTCAGCCAGCGCTCGCGGACGATGCGCAGCATCTCGTCGTGCGGGTGCAGCGTCGAGCGCTTGCGCTCGCGGTCGATCGTCACCAGCGCCTTCTCGCCCGGCGCCAGCGGCTTGGGCTCGGCGACCATCTTCGCCACCGGCACGACGCCCGGCTCGGAGCTGAAGACGAAGTCCTCGGCGGTCTCGACCTGCCAGAGCGGGCGCAGGCCGAGCGCGTCGGAGGAGAAGACGCACTCGTCGTGGTGGCGGGAGATCAGGGCGACCGGTCCCTGGGCGAACGGCCCCATCGCCTGGCGCAGGTACATGTAGAAGCGGTGCAGCTCCTCCGGCAGCGAGCGGATCGCCTCGACGATCGGCGGCACGACCATCTCCATCGCCTCGGCGAGGCTGAGGCCGTCGCGGTTGACCAGGGTGTTGATCGTGCGGTTGAGGTCCTGCGAGTCCGAGGAGCCCGGCTGGATCGGCACGCCGAGCATGCGCGCCTCCTGGCGCAGCTGCGCGATCGTGTTGATCTCGCCGTTGTGGCCGAGCACCGAGAAGGGCTGGACGCGCTTGAAGGAGGGCCAGGTGTTGGTCGAGTAGCGGTTGTGGCCGAAGCAGGCGATCGCCTCGAAGCGCTCGTCGCGCAGGTCGGGGTAGTAGGAGGCGAGGACCTTCGGCGCCCCCATCACCTTGTAGACGCAGGTCGTCGCCGAGAAGGAGGGGACGTGGACGCCGAGCTGGCGCTCGAGCTCGATCAGCAGGTCGAAGAGGACGCGGTCGCGGCGGGCGGCGTCGGCGACGAGGCCGCCGACCTGCCAGAAGTGCGGCTCCTCCTCGCGCGCGGTCGGGCCGAGCGCCGGCGAGTCGACGACGCCGATGCGCTCGGCGAGGATGCGGAAGCCGCCCTGGCCGAGCAGCTCGCGCGCGTCGTGCTGGATCCGCTCGAGGTCCTGCGGGCGCTCGATGAAGACGTGAGCGACCGCGAAGGCGGGGTCGAGGGTGAGCGAGGGGTCGTGGCCGCCGGCGCGGACCTCCTCGGCCCAGATCTTGCGCGGCAAGTCGAGCAGCAGCCCGCAGCCGTCGCCCTCGCCGTCGACGTTGCCGGCGCGGTGCAGCATCTTCTGCAGGGCGGGGATCGCCAGCTCGATCGGCGCGTGGCTCGGCGTCGCGTCGCGACGCACCGAGGCGTAGATCGCACAGGCGTCCTTGTCCTCGACGCTGGGCGGCGAGACGAGCGGCCTGTAGGGGCGCTCTGGCGAGTAACGGGCGACGCCGCCCTCGCCGTGAAGCTCACGGGACTGGGTTTCTGACACTGCCGACCTCCCGGTTTCCGCGCCTTCTCCGAGCGGGCGCGCGACGGGTTGAACGAGTTGCAGGATTATAGGGAGGTGCTTACCCGGCGCCGCGCGGGGCTTGCAAGCGCTGAAATCGCGGTTTCCTGCAAATAGCGGGAAAAACCGCCGATCAAGCCCAGGCCATCGGCTCGTAGCCGCCCTCGGGCTGGACGCCGATCAGCAGCGCGGTGACGGGGGCGTCGGAGCGGTTGAGGATCGTTCGCGTCGCCGGCGGCTCGATCGAGGCGAAGGTCCCGGCCGGGGCCTCGTGGTCGGTGCCCTCGATCCGCAGCACCGCGTCGCCCTCGAGGATCGCGTAGAGCTCGACCTGGCCGCTACGGGCCTCGTCGTGCTCGGGGATCTGCCCGCCGGGCTCGATCTCGACCAGGTTGAAGCCGAAAGCCGAGGTGCCGAGCGCCTTGCGCGCCAGCCTCCAGGTCGAGTCGCCCGAGCCCTCCATCGACTCGAACTCGTCGCGGTGCTTGATCGTGTAGCCGGCCATTGGACTGCAAGACTATGCGACCAGCTGCGCGCCGACCTTCAGCTCGACAACGCGGTCGGGGGCCGAAAGAGCCGCCTTTGCGGCGGCAAGCAGCGCCCCGCCGTCCAGGTCGTAGCGCTCTGACGCGACACCCAGCAAATCCAGGTGCTCGGCGGGGTTGAGCAGCTCCACGCACACTGGGATGCCTTCGGCGAACCCAACCTGGCAATAGGTGTCGTGAACGGAATCCTGGCCTTCGAGGCTCTCAAATCGCACCAGCTTGATATCGAGAGCGTCCGCCTCGCTGTCGTAGTCAGCTCGCATCATCTTCTCCTGGCATGGATTGTGACGACCAGATCCGGCTCGTCAAGCGCGACGACCACACGAACGCGAACGCCTCGTATCTCTCCCGTATACCGAGGCCTCCCTTGCAAATCCTCGTCACAATGGACTGGGTGCCTGATGACTCGTTCGACATCATCAAGGGTCGCCTTCAGATATCGGAGATAGTTCTTCGCGTGTCGCGTCAAGCGCACGCCCTCTCAAGAGCCCAGCGCTCGAAACTCTCCCCCTTCGACTACAACTCGGGAACGTCTGCCCCCAGCGGGCTGAACGGAAGGCGGCGGACCTCAGCCCAGCCGGCGCAGCGGTCTTCGAGCGCTTCGGCGACCTTGCCGGCGTCTTGCCAGGTGGTCCAGACGAGGACGGTTGGACCGGCGCCGGAGATCGTCGCGCCGAGGGCGCCGAGATCGCGGGCCGCGTCGACCAGCTCCATCGAGCGCGGGTAGAGGTCGCGGCGGCGCTCCTGGTGGATGCTGTCGGCGAGACCGGCGGCAACCAGGTCGAGGTCGGCGGTCTGCAGGCCGAGCACGAGGCGCGAAGCGGCGGAGACGTTGGCGACCGCGTCGGCGAGCGGGATCTCGGTCGGGATCGCCTCGCGGGCGCACTCGGTCGCGACCTCCTCCGCCGGGATGACGGCGATGCCCTCAAGACCGTTGGGGGCGTCGAAGCGTGCCGCGGTCGGGCCGCCCTCCCCCGCCCCGCAGATCACGAAGCCACCGTAGATCGCGGCGGCGACGTTGTCGGGGTGCCCCTCGATCTCGGTCGCCCGCGCGAGGAAGTCCTCCTGCGACAGCCCCAGCTCGAAGAGGTGGTCGGCGGCGTAGAGGCCGGCGACGATCGCAGCCGCGCTCGAGCCGAGCCCGCGCGCCAGCGGAACCTCGCTCTTCAGCCGGAAGGCGATCCCATCGGCCGAGCGCAGGCTCTCGAAGGCACGCACGATCAGGTTGTCGCGACCCGTCGAGACATCGAGTCCGCCCGAGTCGAAGGAGAGCTCCCCCGTCTCCTCGACCTCCAGCTCAAGAAAGAGCGAGACCGCCGCGGCAAGCACGTCGTAGCCCGGTCCGAGGTTGGCCGAGGAGGCCGGGACGCGGACGAGGCGGCGGCGAGCGGTCACCGCAGGGTTTCTACACCTTGGTGCGGATCAGGCGACCAGGGACTCAGACAGGTCCAAGGTCACGAGACGGTCAGGGGCCGCAAGGGCGGCTTTGGCGGCGGCGAGAAGGGCAGTGCCGTCGAGGCCGTAGCAGTCAGCAGCCTTCTGGAGAAGATCGAGATGTCGCGCCGGATAGAGGAGCTCTATGTCGACTGGGCGCCCGCCGACGATCCCTACATGGCAGTTGTCCTCGTCGACAGCCTCCTGCTCGTCATACCTTTTGAACCGCGCCAGGACGATCGAAAGCGCATCCGCCTCGCTGTCGTAGTCGGCTTTCATTAGCGTCTCCTGTCGTAGATAGTGACGATCAGATCGGGTTCGTCAAGTGCGACTTATCGTCTACGGGCCTATCCCGGTAGGGGTGGAACGTCTTGTACTTTTTCGCGGGCGCGCTCCTGCGGCGGCAGCAATCGGACGACCCACGAAAAAGTTAAGTGGAACCCCTACCGGGATAGGCCTACGCAAAAACCGCCCGCTCGACCGCGCTCAGGTCGTTCTCGCAGTTGATCACCGGCGGGGCCTTGGAGAGGGCGGTGTCGGGGTCCTTCAACCCGTGACCGGTGAGGACGCAGACGACGGATTCGGGTGGCTCGGCGCCCTCGACCGTGGGCAGGCCGTGGGCGAGGAGGCCGGCTACCGAGGCGGCCGAGGCGGGCTCGCAGAAGACCCCTTCGCCCGCCGCCAGCCAGCGGTAGGCGTCGAGGATCTGCTCGTCGGAGACGGCGGCGACGCGGCCGCGCGAGGCGGTGAAGGCGGCCATCGCCTCCTCCCAGCGGGCCGGGTTGCCGATCCGGATCGCCGAGGCGACCGTCTCCGGGTTGGCGACCGGCTCGCCGCGCACCAGCGGCGCCGCGCCCTCGGCCTGGAAGCCGTAGAGGACCGGCGCCGCCCCGGCCTCCTGGAAGCCGCGCCAGTAGGCGGTGATGTTGCCGGCGTTGCCGACCGGGATCGCCAGCGCGCCCGGCGCCTCCCCCAGCTCCTCGATCACCTCGAAGGCGCCGGTCTTCTGGCCTTCGATCCGGTGCGGGTTGATCGAGTTGACCAGCTCGATCGGGTGCTTCTGGGCCAGCTCGCGGACGATCCGCAGCGCCTCGTCGAAGTTGCCCTGCAGGGCGACGACCCGCGCCCCGTGCATCAGCGCCTGGGCCAGCTTGCCGATCGCGATCTTGCCCTCGGGCACGATCACCGCGCCGCGCAGCCCGGCCCGCGCCGCGTAGGCGGCGGCGCTCGCCGCCGTGTTGCCGGTCGAGGCGCAGATCACCGCCTCCGCCCCGCGTCCCTTCGCCCGCGAGACCGCGACCGTCATCCCCCGGTCCTTGAAGCTGCCGGTCGGGTTCGCCCCCTCGAGCTTGAGGTAGGCGCGGACGCCGAGCCGCTCGGAGAGGCGCGGCGACTCGATCAGCGGGGTCGAGCCCTCGTTCAGCGTCACCACCGGGTCCCCCGGCTCCAACGAGAGACGCTCCCTGTATCGCTCGATCAGGGGAGTGGCGCTCAAACGAACTCCTCTTCGATCACGCGGATCGCCCTGGGCGGTGCGCGCAGCACGTCGAGCGCGTCGATCGCCTCCAGCGCCTGCTCGAAGCGCGACTCCAGGCACTCGTGGACGACCATCACCAGGCGCGCCTCATCGCCGCTGCCCTGCTGCACGACGCTCTTCACCGAGACCTCGCTGTCGCCCAGCACCTGGGCGATCCGGGCGAGGACGCCGGGCCGGTCGGCGACCTCGAGGTGCAGGTAGAACGAGGAGGCGACGTCGGTGACAATCGGCAGCTCCGCGCGCGTCTCGTGCACCGGCGCGTCGCCGCTGAGGATCGAGACGACGTCGCCGAGCACCGCCGAGGCGGTCTGCACGCCGCCGGCGCCGGGGCCGGACATCGTCACCTCGGTGATCGCGGGCGCCTCGACCATGACCGCGTTGAACGGACCCTCGACCGGCGCCAGCGGGTGGCCGCCGTAGAGGAAGCAAGGGAAGACGCGGACGCTGATCCCGCCCTCGCGACGCTCGGCGACGCCGAGCAGCTTCAGCGAGAGGCCGAGGTCCTTGGCGTAGGCGAGGTCCTCCGGTTCGATCCGCTCGATCCCCTCGTAGGAGACGCCGCCGAACCCGACCGGCGTGTGGAAGGCGAGACGGGCGAGGATCGCCATCTTCGCCGCCGCGTCGGCGCCGTTGACGTCCTCGGTCGGGTCGGCCTCGGCGTAGCCGAGCTCCTGGGCGCGGGCGAGCGTCTCCTCGTAGGAGGCGCCGCTGGCGGCCATCTCGGTGAGGATGAAGTTCGTCGTCCCGTTGACGATGCCGAAGACCTTGGCGATCTCGATCGCGCCGAAGCTCTCCTGGATCACGCGCACGATCGGGATCGCGGCCGCCACCGCCGCCTCGAAGCGCAGCTGCACGCCGGCCTCGCGCGCCGCCTCGAACAGCTCCTCGCCGTGCTGGGCCAGCAGTTGCTTGTTGGCGGTGACGACCGGGCGCCCGGCGCGCAGCGCTTCCAGCACGTAGTCGCGCGCCGGCTCCGTGCCGCCGATCAGCTCGACGACCAGGTCGGACCCGGCGAGGATCTCGCCGAAATCGCCCGTCTCGCGGGTGAGGACGCCGGCGATCTCCGGGCGCCGCCCGGTCGCCGCCTCGACCGAGTCGGCCCGTTCCGCGACCAGCTCGGCGAAGGCGCCGCCGACCGTGCCGCGGCCGAGCAGCCCGATGCGGACGGCTTTCGCGGGCTCCTCAGGCATCGCGCGCGGTCAGATCCTCGTAGGTCTCGCGGCGGACGACGACCCGCGCCTCGCCGTCGCGGCAGAAGACGATCGGCGGCCGCAGCACGCCGTTGTAGTTGCTCGCCATCGCGTGGCCGTAGGCGCCGGTCGCCGGGGTGACGAGCACGTCGCCGACCGCCGGACCGGCCAGCATCGCGTCGCGGACGAGGATGTCGCCGGACTCGCAGTGCATGCCGGCGATCGTCGTCAGGCTGTCCGGCGCCACCGCGGCGCGGTCGGCGATCAGGGCTTCGTAGCGGGAGCCGTAGAGCATCGGCCGCATGTTGTCCGACATGCCGCCGTCGACGGCGACGTAGGTGCGGACGCCGGGGATCTCCTTGACCGTGCCGATCCGGTAGGCGGTGATCCCGGCGTTGCCGACCAGCGAGCGGCCCGGCTCGACCAGGATCCGGACGCCGTCGCCGAAGACCTCGGCGACGCCGCGCACCTTGACCTCGACGTAGGCGTCGATCGCGGGCGGCTCGTCCTCGGCCGTGTAGGCGATGCCGAGCCCGCCGCCGACGTTGACGATCCTGCACCACTCGCCGGCGAGCTCGCCGATCGCGCGGATCGCCAGCGTGTAGGGCTCGAGCTCGAAGATCTGCGAGCCGATGTGGGCGTGCAGCCCGGTCAGGTTGAGCACGTCGGAGGCGAGCACCCGCTCGACCGCCCGCGCCGCCAGGCCGTCCTCGAGGCCGAAGCCGAACTTGGAGTCGAGCTGGCCGGTCTGCACGTAGTCGTGGGTCGAGGGCTTGATCCCGGGCGTGACCCTGATCAGCACGTCCTGGGGCTCGTCGAGCAGGCGCTCGCAGCGGTCGATCTCGTCGAAGGAGTCGACGATCAGGTGGCCGACGCCCGAGCGGGCGGCGAAGAGGATCTCCTCGTCGGTCTTGTTGTTGCCGTGCATGTGGATGCGCGCCGGGTCGAAGCCCGCGTGCAGCGCCATGTGCAGCTCGCCGCCGGAGGCGACGTCGACCGAGAGACCCTCCTCGGCGAAGAGCCGGTAGGCGGCGGTGCAGGGCAGCGACTTGCTGGCGAAGAGGACCTCGAAGTCGGCGCCGCGGCGCTCGAAGGCCTCGCGGTAGGCGCGGGCGCGGGCGCGCATGTCGTCCTCGGCGTAGACGTAGGCGGGGGTGCCGAGCTCCCCGGCCAGCTCGACCACGTCGCAGCCGCCGACCTCGAGTCGGCCGCGCTCGTTGACCCGGCTGCCGGCCGGGTAGACCGCCGAGCCGGCGATCGGGTCGACGACCGCACCCGCTTGTCCTCGCTCAGACATAGGGGCGCATTGTGACGGTTGGGCGGGAGCCTTCGACGGGCGGGTTCTAGCGGCCGCTGCCGAGGGCGCCGCCGACGGTTTCTTCGGTCGCTTTCGGCACGCCGGTTTCGCCGAGCGCTCCCCCGGTCGCTTCGTCGACGCCGGTGACCGTTTCGTCGACGGTTTTGACCCCTTCGTCGACGGTTTTGCCGACCGTGCCGGTCGCCGACTGGCCTTCGCCGTTGCCGCTCGACGAACCGCCGCCGCTGCCGCCGCCCGAGGCAGGCTGCGACGAGCCCGCGCCGGCTCCGGCCTGCCCGGATCCCGGCGCCTGCGCATCGGTCCCGGTGTGCGCCGTGCCGTTGACGCCGGCCCCGGCTTCGCCGGCGGAACCCGTCCGAGCCGCGCCATTGCGATGCGCGCCGGCGCCGGTGAGCCTCGCGGCGCCGGCTTCGCCGGTATTCGAGGTCGTCCCTTCTTTCGCGCCGGCCCGCTTCTGCGCAGCGCCGCCGTCGCCGGACCCGCCGATCCCGGCCAGCGGCCAGTCGCGAAGCGCCTGCAGCGAGACCAGCAGCACGAAGGCGACGACCGCCACGCCGATCAGCGCCGTTCCCGAGACGGCGCCCGCCAGATAGCCCCGAGCCTGCTTGACCACCATCGCCTCCTATCGCGCCTCTTCCGCTGACTTTGTCGTTCGGTACGCATATGCACCCCTAACGACGAAGTCAGCGGGTTGTGGTTCTAAAGGTAGGCCATCGGGTCGGTTACCGCGCCGTTGATCCTGACCTCGAAGTGGAGGTGCGGGCCGAAGCAGTAGCCGGTGCAGTCGCTGTAGCCGATGACCTGGCCCTGGGAGACGTGCTGGCCGGCGGAGACGGCGAAGGACTGCTGGTGCGCGTAACAGGTCGAGAGGCCGCCGCCGTGGTCGATGCAGGTGTAGTTGCCGTAGCCGCCGCTGCTCGACTCGGACTCGGTGAAGATCACGGTGCCGGTCGCGGCGGCGCGGATCGGCGTGCCGCTGGGCACGGCGATGTCGACCCCCGGGTGGAACTCGTAGCTGCCGTTGATCGTGCGCGGGCCGAAGCCGGAGACGACGGGGCCGTTGACGGGCCAGATCAGCCCGCCGCTGCCGCCGCGGATCGGCCCGGCGGGCAGCGGCGCCGAGTTGTAGCCGGCGAGCCGGGCGGCGATCTCCGCCTGGATCTTGGCGACCGAGCCGTCCAGCTCTTCTTCGTGCCTGCGGATCCGGTGCAGCGCGGCGACGCGCGCGCCACGGGCTGCCACCAGCGCCGCCTGGCGGTGCTGGAGCGCCGCGCGGGCGCCGGCCAGCGCCTGCTCTTCGGCGGCGATCGCGTCGCGGGCGCTTTCGATCGTGTCCTTGGCCGCGCGCAGCCGCGCCACGGTCCGCTTCACCTGGTCGCGCAGCTCGCGCACGCGGACGACGATCCCTTCTTCCATGCCGTGGATGCGGTTCAGGTATTCGGTCCGGTTGACGAGATCGTCGTAGCCGTTGGCGCCGACGATGACCGAGAGCAGGTCTGGCGTGCCGGTCTCGTAGATCGCGACGAGGCGTTCGCGCAGCGAGGCGAGAGCGCGCTTCAGGTGTCCCCTGACCGCCGCCAGCCGCCGCCTGGCCGTCTTCAGCTCGGCCACGGCGCGGTCGAGCTCGGCCTGCTTGGCATCGAGGCGCACCTGGACCGCCGCCTCCCGCGTGCGCAGCGCCGCCACCTCGGTCGTCAGCCGTTCGATTCGCATGCGCTCGTGCGAGATCGTCGTCGTCAGCACGCCGCTGCGTTCGCGCGCCTTGGCGAGCTGCGCTTCCTTCGCGCCGAGCTTCGATTCGAGGTCCTGGGCAGGCGCCGTCCCGCTGCCCGCGAGCAGCACGCCCAGCACCGTCGCGGCGGCGAGCAGCGCCGCCATGACGAGGCGGGTCTTCAGCATCGCCGCGAGGCTAGCGAAGCGAACTTGGCTCTATATGCAGGGATTTCTGCATGCAACCGGGCTTGCGGTCAGCCCTGGCCGCCGGCGTTCTCGACGCGCAGCAACTCGCCGGTCGCCTCCTCCTCCATCTGCAGCGTGGTGTGGGCGATGCCGAAGCGATCATGCAGCAGCACCTCGATCCGGCGACGGACCAGGTCCCGGTCGCAGTCCTGGGCGACGACGACGTGCGCCGCGAGCGCGCCGAAGCCGGAGGTGACGGTCCAGATGTGGAGGTCGTGCACCGAGCGCACGCCCTCCTCCTCGCAGATCGCGTTGCCGGCGTCGTCGACGTCGACGCCGGCGGGCGCGGCCTCCATCAGCACGCCCAGCGGCTCGACGATCAGGCGCCAGGAGGAGAGCAGGATCAGGCCGGCGATCGCGAGGCTGACGATCGGGTCGACGACCGCCGAGCCGCCGAGCAGCACGAAGGCGCCGGCGAGGACGACGCCGAGCGAGCCGAGCGCGTCGGCGGCGCTGTGGCGGAGGACGCCCTCGAGGTTGACGTCCTCGCGCTCTCCCCCGGCGAGGACGACGGTCGCGGCGACGTTGCCGAGCAGGCCGAGCAGGCCGAGCGCGAGAACGCCGGCGCCGTCGATCTGTGGCGGGTCGCCGAGACGGCCGAAGGCGGCGATCGCCACCGCGACCGCGACGCCGACCAGGAGCATTCCGTTGACCAGGGCGGCGAGGATCTCCGAGCGCTGGTAGCCGAAGGTCATCCGACCCGCAGCGGGCCGGGCGGCAAGCGCCACCGCGAAGAGGGCGAGCCCAATCGCCCCTACGTCGGAGAGCAAATGCCCAGCGTCCGCAAGCACGGCCAGAGAGCCCGTAAGCACACCCCCCACGGCCTCGACGACCAGCATCCCCGCATTGATCGCCAAAGCAATCCCCATCCGCCGCTGGCTGTCGCCGCGCCTAGCATCAAGCGAATGAGCGTGCAAGTGCGAGTGCACGCCCGGAGCTTAAAGAGCCGTCGGGGGTCTCCTCTCAGGAACTCCCGCGAAGCGGCCTGAGAGGAGACCCCCGACGGCTCTTCACCTCAAGCCGCGACGGGCTCTTTCTCAGCAGGCTTCTCCGCCATCGCCTGCTCGGCGACTTCGGCCGCGTACCCCAGCCGCTCCGAATACTCTCGGGCCTGCATGCGCGAGATGACCATGCGCTGGATCTCGGCCGTGCCCTCGAACAGCTGGTAGATCTTGGCGTCGCGGAACCACTTCTCGAGCGGGCACTCCTTGCTCCACGCGTAAGGGCCGACCAGGTCCATCAGCGTCGTCGTCGCCCACATCGTCACGTCGCCGCCCTTGAGCTTCGACATCGAGCCCTGGCCTCCCATCATCGGGATGCCGTTGCGGCCCATCCAGGCAGCGCGCTGGACGAGCAGGCGGGCGGCCTCGATCTCGGTCGCGACGTCGGCCAGCACCTGCTGGATGCGCTGCTCGCCGAGCAGCGGTTTGCCGCCTTCGCTCTGGCCGTCGAGGTGCTCGAGCGTCCACTCGTAGGCGGCCTGGGCGATGCCGAGCGCCGAGGCGCCGACCAGCGGCCGCGTCATCTCGAAGGTGGCGAGCGCGTCGGCGCCGCGCGACTTCTTGCCTTCGCGACCGCGCTGCAGCTTGCGCTCCAGCTTCTCCTCGCCGCCGAGCAGGTTCACGGCCGGGATGCGGCAGTCCTCGAGCACGACCTCGGCCGTGTGCGAGGCGCGGATGCCGAGCTTCGACTCCTTCTTGCCCTGGGCCAGGCCGGGCGTGCCCTTGCCGACGACGAACGAGGCCTGGCCGCGCGTGCCGAGGGTCGGATCGACGGTGGCGACGACGACGTGGACGTCGGCGATGCCGCCGTTGGTGATGAAGACCTTGGTGCCGTTGAGGACCCACTCGTCGCCGTCGCGTTTGGCCGTCGTCTTCAGGCTCTTCACGTCGGAGCCGGCCTGCGGCTCGGTCACGGCGTAGGCGCCGAGCTTGATCTCCTCGCCGCTGCCGAAGCACTCGGGGACCCACTGGGCGATCTGCTCGGGCGTGCCCGAGGAGGCGATCCCCGCCGCGGCGAGGCCGGAGCCGGAGATCGCCAGGGCGATGCCGGCGCAGCCCCAGTGGAACTCCTCGGCCGAGATCACCTGCATCTGCCCCTCGCCGTCGCCGGCGGAGCGCTGGATGCCCTCCAAGCCGCCGAAGCCCTGCTTGCGCGCCTCCTTGATCACCTCCCAGGGGGTGCTCTCCTCTTCGTCGTGCTTGCGGGCGGCCGGCCGGATCACCTCGCGGGCGAAGGTCCGGCAGCGCTCCTTGAACTCCTGCTGCTCCTCATTCAGTGCGAAATTCATCGGGTCCCCTCGTCTCGGCGCCTTGCGACTGATTGACTGGTCAGTCAACCACTTGCCTGGAGGTTAGCTGAACGGCCAGCCGATCCCCCGCCAGTGCCACGTCCGGCAACGTCGGCCCGCTTCTGGCGAGCGAAAGACAAGCCTGGGTAGGACGCAGGGAGGCGGAGTAGCAGCGCTACTTCGCCGACCGAGGACGACGCCAGGCGCCGACTTGCAGCCGCCAGAACGGGGCGAACGTTGGCTGACGTGGCACTAGTAGCTTTCCCAACCGATGCGCGGCAAGCGCCCGATCAACGCCGACCTCCCTCTTGCGCTGCGCGAGGGCCCAGCCCCGCCCGAACCTCCTCGCGCTTCCGACATCGACCCCGCTCCAGGTGGGTCGAAGTCGGATGGGCGGCGGCAGCGCCGGCGTCGACACCCCGTGCCGGGGGCGCTGAAGGGAGTCGCGGTCCTGGTCGCCTTCGCGATCGTCTTCCTCGTCGCCGCGGTGCTCGGCGGCGGCGGCGGGACGAACCGGCGGACGCAGCAGGCCTCCCCCACGGCCTCACCCGCGCCGAGCGCAGAACAGGCGACCCCAACGGCGGAGGCGGCCGAAGCGCTCGGCTTCCCCTCGGTCGCCACCGACAACACGACGCGCGTCGGCGGCTCCGAGCCCGCCGCGACGGCGGCCGCCGTCGCCCTCGCCGTCTACCCGTCGCGCACCCCGGCCCAGCGGCCGGCCGCCGTGACCCTGGTCGACGAAGGCGACTGGCAGGGCGCCGTCGCCGCCGCCGTGCTGATGGCGTCGCCGGTTCGCGCGCCGCTGCTCGTGACCGACGGCGGCGACGTGCCCGACGCCACCTCGCAGGCCCTGGAAGCGCTCGCGCCGACGGGGGCCGCGGCGACCGGCGGCGCCCAGGCATTCGCGATCGGCGCCGCCGCGCGGCCCGACGGCCTGCGGACGGCAGCGGCGCAGGGCGACTCGCCCGCCGCGGTCGCCGCCTCCGCAGCTGCCCTGCGCGAACGGCTCGCCGGCGAGCCGCCGCAGCACATCGTCCTCGCTCCGCAGGCCTCGCCCGAATTCGCCGCGCCCGCCGCCGCCTGGGCCGCCCGCTCGGGCGACCCCGTCCTCTTCACCGGCCCGGCGAAGCTGCCGCCGGCGACGGCGAGAGTGCTCGAACGCCACTCCCGGGTGCCGGTCTACGTCCTCGGCCCCTCCTCGGCGATCTCCTCCGACGTGTCTCGGGCGGTCGCCAAGGTCGGCAACCCGGTGCACCGCGTTGCCGCCGAGGACCCGGTGGAAAACGCGATCGCCTTCGCCCGCTACTCGAACGGCAGCTTCGGCTGGAACGTCAACGACCCCGGCCACGGCTTCGTCCTCGCCCGCAGCGACGCGCCGCTCGACGCCGCGCTCGCGGCGCCGCTCTCGGCCTCGGGGACCTGGGGACCGCTGCTCCTCACCGACGACCCGGATACGCTGCCGAAGGCTGTGCGCGAATACATGCTCGACGTCAAGCCCGGCTACACGACCGACCCCACGCGGGCGTTCTACAACCACGTCTGGGTGATCGGCGACCAGGAAGCGATCGGCGTGGGCCAGCAGGCGGAAATCGACCAGCTGGCCGAACTGACCAGGATCGGCGGCGAACGATGAGCGAAACCGAGAGCCCCGAGCTGCTCGGCGCCGGCCGCGCGGTCACGGTCGAGGACGTCCGCGCCCTCGCCGGCGCCTCCACCCCCCACTTCGCCCTGCAGGTGCGCAACCGCATCCGGCGCCTGATCGAGCCGCTCGCCGCGGACGACCCGGCCCGCCGCGAGGGCGAGCGCAAGATCGCCGAGCTCGAGGACCTGGCCGAGCACAGCGGCGACCCGCGCGGCAGCACCGGGATCGGGCATCGGTGAAGGCGCTCGCGCCGGGCGTAAGCTGGCGGCGCTGGGGCCGCGCCTGATCCTGCCCGGGCACGGCCCCGCGGTGACCGACATGGCGGCCTTCGAGCGCTTCGTCAGGGCGCTCCCGGACCGACCGCCGGCCGCGGCTCCCTGACGAGCGTCAGGCCCATCGCCAGCAGCCAGACCAGGAAGGCGAGAAAGGCGATCAGGCCGAGCGCTCCGTCCGACGGCGAGAACGCGCCGGTCTCGCTGAACGAGCCGACGACGCCGACCACGAAGACGTAGATCGCGACGATCACGCTGTAGAAGCAGACGAGGTCGGGGACGGCCCTGCCGCGGATGCCGAGCGCCCCGGTCGCACCCGCCAGCACCGTGAAGCCGACGAGGAAGAAGAGATAGCCGAAGAGGCTCAGGTCCCAGAGGGCGGCCACGGAGTTGGCGTCGAGCGTTGCGACGTGGTAGGCGGACGCGGCCGAGCCGACGCTGCCGACCAGACCGCCGACCGCGAGCAGCACGCCGCCGGCGAGCGCCGCGACCGAGAGCCGTGCCGCCGGCTCCGCCGGGCGCAGCCGGTAGAAGACGCTGCCCAGGAACCAGAGGAAGGCGACGAGCGCCCCGAACTGGAAGGCGACCGCGGCCTGGATCTCGCCGTGGTTGTCGCTGACGAACGCCTGGATTTCGGCGGCCGAGTCGTTGAAGCCCGGTGGGCTGCTGCTGGGACCGAAGACAAGGGAGAGGATCAGGAGGACGGCGGCGACGATTCCCATCGATGCGCCGACCTTGGGCCAGGATTCCTCGGACATGGAGACCTCCTTTTGAGGGGGATAGACAACCGATCCTAGGCCGATATCCCGGGACCGCGCAAGGGCGATCAATAAGCTGAGGGCGTGAACGACGCGCCGCACGGCTTCAAAGAGGGCGACAAGGTCTGGGTCGAGGACGGCGACGGTCGCCACCACCCGGGCATCTTCGTCGCCGACAACGAGAGCTCGGGCTGGTTCGGCGGCGGCCCCAGCGCCTACGTCGTCCACCCCGAGGGCCAACAGGCCGAGGTCGTCTCGACCTTCCGCATCACTCCGCGCGAGGAGTAGCGGGTGAGAGGAGGGCTATCGGGTGCCCTCCCCAAAACGCGCGGCAGGAGCCGCGCTCGAGTGTTTTGGAGAGGGCACCCGATAGCCCTTGCCGCGCAGCTCAGTTAGGACATCGGGCCGAAGGCGTCGATGATGCGGCGCTGGTACTCGGAGAGCTCTTCGGGCGAGATGAAGTAGGTCGGCGGGGTGAGGAAGAGGCCGTCGGCGCGTTCGGCGGTGGCCTCGACGCGGGCGCGGACCTTGTCGAGCGGGCCGGCAGCGCAGTAGGCCTCGACCATCTCGTCGCCGATCGCGGCGGGGACGGCGGCGAGGTCGCCGCGGCGGAAGGCCTCGCCGGCGGCGACGGCGTTGTCGGCGAAGCCGTGCAGCTCCCAGAGCGGCATGTAGGTCTTGACCGTGGCGTAGAAGGAGATCGTGCGGCGAGCCATCTCGATCGCCTTCGCCTCGTCGTCGTCGATCGCGCAGCAGACGGTCGGCAGGTAGTCGAAGCTGGAGCGCTCGCGCCCCGAGCGCCGCAGGCCCTCCTCGAAGGAGGAGACGACGACCTCGTCGATCCAGCGCAGGCTCTGGATCGGGTGGCCGATCAGGCCGTCGGCGACGTCGCCGGCCATCCGGCACATCCCCCCCTGTACGCCGGCGGTGTAGATCGGCACCGACTCGCGCGCCGCCGGGTGTGGCCGGATCCAGCCCTTGATGTCGATGTCGTAGTACTCGCCCTCGTAGCGGATCGGTTCGCCCTTGCCGGCCTGCTGCATGATCAGCCGCGTCGCCTCGATCGCCTCGCGCAGGTGCGGCGCCGGCCGGCCGTACTCGGCGTTGTGCCAGGTTTCGTTGAGCCGCTTGACGCCCGAGCCGAGGCCGAGGCGGAAGCGTCCGCCCGACATCTCGTCGACGTCGAGGGCGCTGACCGCGAGGATGAACGGGCTGCGGGTGAAGGCCCAGGCGATCCCGGTGGCGACGTCGATCTTCTCCGTGCGCCCGGCCAGGTAGGCGACCTGGGTCATCGAGGAGCGGAACAGCTCCGGCGCCCAGACGCACTCGACGCCGGCCGCCTCCGCCAGCTTGGTCTCCGCCTCGAGGTCGGCGACCGAGACGCCGATCGCGGCGACCGAGATGCGATCGAGGGCGCTCACGGCCGAACGCTCAGGCCGGGACCGGCTCGGCGGCCTCGGCGAGGACGGCGTCGGCGACGCGGTCGCGGTGCCAGCGGCCGTCGCCGAACGCGGCGGCGTTCGCCCGGCCCCGCTTGAGGAAGAAGTGGAGATCGTGCTCCCAGGTGAAGCCGATGCCGCCGTGGACCTGGATCGAGGCGTCGGGGACGCGCCAGCCGGCGTCGGAGGCGTAGGCCTTGGCCATCGAGGCAGCGGTGGACAGCGACTCCGGTGCGGCGTCCGCCGCCCAGGCGGCGCCGTAGACCGCCGAGCGCGCGTTCTCGGTCTCGAGCAGCATCTGCGCGCAGCGGTGCGAGACGGCCTGGTAGGAGCCGATCGGGCGGCCGAACTGCCGGCGGTCCTTGGCGTACTCGACCGCCATCTCCAGCGTGCGCTGGGCGATGCCGGTCGACTCGGCGGCGATAGCGACGCAGATGCGGTCGAACGCCTGGAAGTAGTCCGTACCCTCGGCCGGCAGGGTGTCGGCCGCCGGGACCCGGACGCCGTCGAAGCGGACCGCGTAGAGACGGCGGGTCAGGTCGATCGAGGTCGACGGCGTCACCGTGACGCCGGCCGCGTCGCGCTCGACCAGGTGACGGCGGCCGTCGGCGGTGGCGACGAGGAGGAAGTCGGCTGCCGCCGCGTCCATCACCAGGGCCTTCTCGCCGTCGAGGACGACCCCGTCGCCGTCGGCGCGGGCCTCCATCGCGAACTCGCCGACGACTCCCGGCGTGCCGGCGTCGCGCAGGGCCGGCGTGCCGCGCAGCTCACCCGCGGCCAGCGGCCGCAGGAAGCGCTCGCGCTGGTCGTCGGAGCCGCAGAGGCTCAGGGCCAGGCCGACGACCGTGTTGGAGAGCAGCGGAGAGGGCGCCAGCGCGTAGCCCATCTCCTCGAAGAGGACCGCCAGGTCGACGATGCCGAGACCCTGGCCACCCCACTCCTCGGGCAGCGCCAGGCCGGGCCAGCCCAGCTCGGCCATCTCCTGCCAGTCGGACTGCTCGAAGCCGTTCTCGCTCTCGGCCAGCTCGCGGATGCGCTCGCTCTTGTAGCGGGCGGCGAGGAAGTCGCGCGCCGTCGACTTGATCGCCTGCTGCTCGTCTGTGAGGTCGAAGTACATGCCCGGCCCTAGCGCATCTTCGGCAGGCCGAGGACACGCTCGGCGATGATGTTGCGGAGGATGTCGGTCGTGCCGCCCTCGATCGAGTTGGCGCGCGAGCGGAGGAAGGTGTACTGCCAGGCGCCGCCGGCCACGGCGTGCTCGTCGCCGCGCGCCAGCGGCGCGTAGGCCCCCTCGATGTCGAGCGCCAGCTCGGCCATCCGCTGGTTGATGTCGGCCCACTGCCACTTGCCGAGCGAGCCCTCCGGCCCGGGGATGCCCGACTGCATCGTTTTGGTCAGGCCGCGGTAGGCGTTGAGCCGCATCGTCTCGGCCTCGATGTGGAGCTGGGCGAGGCGCTGGCGGATCACCGGGTCCTCGGCCGCCGTGCCGCCGTTCATCCGCGTCTCCGCGGCGAGCTTGTTGAGGCGCTTGAGGCCGTTGGCGATGCCGGCGATCGCGCCGAAGGCGAGGCCGGCGCGCTCGTTCATCAGCGTCGTGATCGCCACCGTCCAGCCGTTGCCGACGCCGCCGACCACGTTCTCGTCGGGGATCCGCGCCTCCTCGATGAAGACCTCGTTGAACTCGCCCTCGCCGGTGATCTGGACCAGCGGCTTGGCCTCGACCCCTTCCTGCTCCATGTCCAGCAGGAAGTAGGTGAGCCCCTTGTGCTTGGGCGCGTCGGGGTCGGTGCGGGCGACGAGCATGCACCATTTCGCGTACTGGGCGAAGGTCGTCCAGACCTTCTGCCCGGTGACCACCCATTCGTCGCCGTCCTTGACCGCGCGGGTCTTCAGCGAGGCGAGGTCGGAGCCCGACTCGGGCTCGGAGAAGCCCTGACACCAGATCTCCTCGCCGGTCAGGATCGGCTCCAGGTAGCGGGCCTTCTGCTCGTCGCTACCGTGGGCGATCACCACCGGCCCACCCATCGCCAAGCCCAGCACGTTGGCCGGCGCCGGCGCCTCCTGGCGGGTCGCCTCGGCAGCGAAGATCGCCTGCTCGATCATCGTCGCGCCGCGACCGCCGTACTCCTTCGGCCAGGAGATCCCGGCCCAGCCGGCCTCGTGCAGCTGGCGCTGCCAGTCGCGGCGAAAGCTCATCACCTCGTCGAGCCCGGCCTCGGGCTCCGGCCCCGGATGGTTCTCCT
>JBLMYD010000030.1:0-5451 GCA_050258095.1 Chloroflexota bacterium | reverse complement strand
GCTCGCGCCAGGATTGAATGTGGGGCGAGACGTAGGCCCCTGTCGAGGCGCCGTGAGCCTCGAGCAGCGCCGCGGTCATCCGCGTCACCGAGGTCTTGCCGTTGGTGCCGACGACGTGGATCGAGGCGAAGCGGTGCTGGGGCAGGCCGAGGGCGGTGCTGAGCCGCTGCATGCGCTCGAGACCGAGCCGCCAGCCGATCGGCTCGAGGGAATCGAGGTAGGACTGTGCGTCTATTCGGACAGCTCCTCCAGCTCGGCCCGGTAGCGGTCGAGCTTTTGCCGCTCCTCCTCGACCAGCTCCGGCGGAGCCTTGGCGACGAACTTCTCATTGGCGAGCTTGCCCTCGGCGCGAACAACCTCGGACCGCAGCTCCTCGCGCCGCTTCTCGATCCGCGCCGCGATCGCGCCGGCGTCTATCTCCTCCGAGGCGAGCACCTTTACGGGACCGACCGAGGCGATCGGGTCGCCCCCGTCCGCGGCGAACTCGAACCGCGCGAGGCGCCCGACGAACTCGTGCGGCGTCTCTCCCTCGACCCGAGCGGAGAGCCGGCTGGCGACGGGCGCCTCGACCATGTCGCGCCAGGCGCGAAGGCGACGGGTCAGCTCGATGGCCCGCCCGACCTCGGCCTCGGCCTCGTCGTCGAACAGCGACTCGTCGACCCGGGGGAACCGGTGCACGGCGAGGTGCCCCTCGCGAGCCGGGTGGTACGACCACACCTCCTCGGTGACGAAGGGCATCAGCGGGTGCAGCAGCGCCAGCGTCCGCTCCAGCAGCCAGAGCAGGTTGGCCGAGACCTCGGCCTCTTCCTCGTAGAGCCGCGGCTTGACTATCTCCAGGTACCAGTCGCACAGCTCGGACCAGAAGAAGGCGTAGGCCTCGGTCGCCGCGTGGGCGAAGTCGTAGGAATCGAGCTTCCCGGTCACGGAGGCGATCGTCCGCTCCATCCGCGACGCAATCCAGCGATCCTCCGGCCGACGGGCCGATTTCCGTCGATATGCGTCGGGTTTAGGCCCGTCGGCGGGGGAGGTGGCGTTGAGGAGGATGAGGCGCGACGCGTTCCAGAGCTTGTTGGCGAGGTCGCGGCCCTGCTGGACCTTGGCGTCGGAGTAGCGCACGTCCTGGGTCGAGGACATCGCCAGCAGGCCGAAGCGCAGCGCGTCGGCGCCGTGCACGTCGATCTCCTCCAGCGGGTCGATCCCGGTGCCGAGGCTCTTCGACATCCGCCGCCCGTCGCGGGCCTGGATCACCGAGTGCACGTAGACGTCGTCGAAGGGCACGTCGCCGGCGAACTCGAGCCCGGTCATGATCATCCGCGCGACCCAGAGGAAGAGGATCTCGCGCGCCGTGGTCAGGAAGCTGGTCGGGTAGAAGGCGCGCAGCTCGGGCGTGTCGTCGGGCCAGCCGAGCGTGGCGAAGGGCCAGATCGCCGAGCTGAACCAGGTGTCGAGCACATCCTCCTCCTGGCGCAGCTCGCCGTCGCAGGCGCCGCAGCGCTCGGGCGCCTGCTCGGCGACGTAGGTCTCCTCGCAGGCGTCGCAGTACCAGACCGGGATGCGGTGCCCCCACCAGAGCTGGCGCGAGATGCACCAGGGGCGGATCTCGCGCATCCAGTCGAGGTAGACGCGCTTCCACTGCGCGGGGGCGATCCGCACCCGGTCGCTCTCCACCGCCTCGATCGCCGGCGCCGCCAGCTCGTCCATGCGGCAGAACCACTGCAGCGAGATCAGCGGCTCGATCCGCTCGCCGGAGCGGTGCGAGAAGGGAACCGAGTGGACGTAGGGCTCTTCGGCGCGCAGCGCGCCCTCCTCGCGCAGGGCGGCGATCACCGCCTCCTGGGCCTCCGCGACCGTCAGCCCGGCGAACCTCTCCCCCGCCTCCGCAGTGAGGCGGCCGTCGGGGCCGATCGCGACGATCTCCTCCAGCCCGTGCTTGCGGCCGATCTCGAAGTCGTTGGGGTCGTGGCCGGGCGTGATCTTCAGCGCCCCGGTGCCGAACTCGGGGTCGACGTGCTCGTCGGCGACGATCGGCAGGCGGCGCCCGACCAGGGGCAGGACGCAGTGCCGGCCGACGAGGTCGCCGTAACGCTCGTCGCCGGGGTTGACGGCGACCGCGGTGTCGGCGAGCATCGTCTCCGGCCGCACGGTGGCGACGGTGAGCACCCGATCGCCGCCCTCGACCGGGTAGTCGATCGAGTAGAGCACGTCCTCGACCTCGCGGTTCTCGACCTCGAGGTCGGAGATCGCCGAGTGCGAGCCCGGGTCCCAGTTGACCATGTAGTTGTCGCGGTAGATGTAGCCCTTGTCGTAGAGCTGCTTGAAGACGCGGTAGACGGCCTTGACGTAGCCCTCGTCGAGGGTGAAGCGCTCGCGCTCGTAGTCGCAGGAAGCGCCGAGCCGCTTGTACTGCTCGACGATCCGCGAGCCGTACTCCTCCTTCCACTCCCAGACGCGCTCGACGAACTTCTCGCGGCCGAGCTCGTGGCGGTCGAGCCCTTCGGCGCGCAGCGTCTTCTCGACCACCGACTGGGTCGCGATTCCGGCGTGGTCGGTGCCGAGCAGCCAGAGCGTGTTGCGCCCCCGCATCCGGTTCATCCGCACCAGCGCGTCCTGCATCGAGCCGTTCAGCGCGTGCCCCATGTGCAGGGCGCCGGTCACGTTCGGCGGCGGGATCGCGACCGAGAAGTTCTCCGCCGGCGCGCCCTCGGCCGGCGGGTGAAAGTAGCCCGCGTCGAGCCACTCGGCGAAGATCCGCGCCTCGACCTCGGACGGCTCCCACCTCGTCGTCTCTTGAAGCTTTTCCCGTTGGCCAGCGTCCACGCGGCGAGTCTAAATAGCTCCCGCGAACGTCGCGTGTAGAGGAGGGGCGGGGCACCACTCCAGCAGAGGCTTGGTGTCCACGCCCCGAAGCTGAGCAAACGACCTGCTGCGCGACGGCCTCTGAGGGAGGGGTGCCCTGCCCCTCCCCTCCTAAGCCGATTCCTCGCTCAGCTCGTCCTCAGCGGGACCGATGTCCTGCGGCGCGGCCTCGGTGACCAGCGTCGGCCGCCGCCCCTGCTCGATCGTCTC
The DNA here is from genome assembly GCA_050258095.1 of Chloroflexota bacterium. Taxonomy (GTDB): domain Bacteria; phylum Actinomycetota; class Thermoleophilia; order Solirubrobacterales; family 70-9; genus VRUE01. The sequence goes on along the minus strand of JBLMYD010000030.1, from coordinate 2,385 downwards.
CCGTGTCACCACGCACTTGGTCACGTCGCGGCGCGAGGGAAGTTCGAACTGGACGTCGAGCAGCGTCTCCTCGAGGATCGAGCGCAGGCCGCGGGCGCCGGTCTCGCGTTCGAGCGCCCGGTCGGCGATCGCCTCGAGGCTGTCCTCGGCGAAGACCAGCTCGATCTCGTCGAACTCGAAGAAGCGCTGGAACTGCTTGGTCAGGGCGTGCTTGGGCTCGGTGAGGATCGTGATCAGGTCGTCGCGGCTGAGCTGGTGGATCGCGGCGACGACCGGCATGCGGCCGATGAACTCGGGGATCAGGCCGTATTCCATCAGGTCCTCGGGCAGCACCTGCTCGAACCACTCGCCCGCGTCCTTCGTCTCGCGCGAGGAGATCGCAGCGCCGAAGCCGACCCCGCGGTCGCCGACCCGCCGCTCGATCACCTTGTCGAGCTCGGCGAAGGAGCCGCCGCAGACGAAGAGGATGTTGGTCGTGTCGATCGTCAGGAACTCCTGGTGCGGGTGCTTGCGCCCGCCCTGCGGCGGCACCGAGGCGGTCGTCCCCTCGAGGATCTTGAGCAGCGCCTGCTGCACGCCTTCGCCGGAGACGTCGCGGGTGATCGACGGGTTGTCGGCCTTGCGCGCGATCTTGTCGATCTCGTCGATGTAGATGATCCCCGTTTCCGCCTTCTTCACGTCGTAGTCGGCGGCCTGGATCAGCTTCAGGAGGATGTTCTCGACGTCCTCGCCGACGTAGCCGGCCTCGGTCAGCGCCGTCGCGTCGGCGATCGCGAAGGGCACGTTGAGGATGCGGGCGAGGGTCTGGGCGAGCAGCGTCTTGCCGCAGCCGGTCGGCCCGAGCAGCATGATGTTCGACTTCTGCAGCTCGACGTCGCCGTCCTCGGCCTGGTTCATCTGCACGCGCTTGTAGTGGTTGTAGACGGCGACCGAGAGCGCCCTCTTCGCCGCCTCCTGGCCGACCACGTACTCCTGCAGCACTTCGTGGATCTCGCGCGGCTTCGGCAGGTTCTCGAGCTCGACCGCGGCGGGCGGCGTCAGCTCCTCGTCGATGATCTCGTTGCAGAGGTCGATGCACTCGTCGCAGATGTAGACGCCGGGACCGGCGATCAGCTTCTTCACCTGGCGTTGCGACTTGCCGCAGAAGCTGCAGAGGAGCTGCTCGTTCGAGTCTGTGGGCCGTGCCAGCGGAATCCCCTCCTTGCGGGGCGGTGGTTTGCCTACCGGCTCGCGTTCCGAACAGCTTAGAGGGGTCGGCGAGCCGGCCTGTCGGTGCGCTCGTTTACTCCGTGCCGGGCGCGCTCCCTCCCCGTGAGCGCAACCTTGCGGCTCCCCGGTAGCTTGAACGGGTATGGGGGACATTCGGATCGCGCCGATCGAGGGTGGCGAGATGGACGAGCTGCTGCCGCTGATCGCCGCCTACCAGCGCTTCTACGAGGTCGATGACGTCGACGACGAGCGCAACCGCGAGTTCTTCGCCCGCTTCCTCGCTCCCAGCGAGGACGGGATGCTGATCGGCGCCCGGCGCGACGGCGAGCTGCTCGGCTACGCCTGCCTCTACTGGACCTTCACCTCGCTGGTGCCGGCTGAGATGGTGCTGATGAACGACCTCTTCGTAGTTCCCGAAGCCCGCGGCGGCGGCATCGGGCGTGCCCTGATCGAAGCTAGCGCCACGGTCGCCCGCGAACGCGGCGCCCACCACCTGCAGTGGGTGACGGCGCCGGACAACGAGACCGCCCAGCGCCTCTACGATTCGACCGGCGCCCGTCGCGAGCCGTCGATCGAGTACGAGCTCGACGTCTGATCAGCTGTAGCGGTCCCAGCGGCGCAGGTAGGGCGCGGGGTCGATCGGGTGGCCGCGGACGTGGATCTCGAAGTGGAGTTGGCAGCCGACGGTGCGGGCGTTGCCGGTCTCGCCCACCGCGCCGACCCGCTCCCCCGTCCAGACGCGCTCGCCGCGGTGAACCGCAGCCGGGTGCCGCATATGGGCATAGAAGTAGCTGCGGTGCTCGCCTTCACCGTGGATCAGCAGGTAGTTGCCGTACAAGACCGGGTCATAGCCCTGGCGCAGCACCTTGCCGCCGCGCACCGCGACCAGCGGCGTCCCGCAGGCAGCGACGATGTCGAACCCTTCGTGCCACCTGCCGCCGTCGCGCGGTGCCCCGAATTCCCCAACCGCCCCCCGCGTCCCATGCGCCCCCCGCACCGGAAACACATGCCCGAAGTAAGTCGTCCCCCCGTCCCGCCCAAAGCTCTTCGCATAAGCAACCTGTCCGACCGGTGCTACTGCGACAGCCACCAGCGCCAGGAGAGCGGCGATCCCGATGGGGGTGAAGCGTCTTGTACTTTTTCGCGGCCCTGCCCGGGGCGACAGCAATCCCCGCC
>JBLMYD010000029.1:0-9400 GCA_050258095.1 Chloroflexota bacterium | reverse complement strand
TCGCCAATTGGCGAGGCACTTTGAGTATCCGCCGGTTCGAGGGGCACCCTGCCCCCGCCACCCGCGGTAGAAGCGCTCGGGTTCCACGAGCTTTGTGCGCATTGTGCGCGCCGCACCCGGCGGGGGTGCCTGAGCTTTTGGAACTCATAGCACCCGTAAGCTCAGACACGTCCTGCTGACGACGTGTCTCCCGCGGGTGGCGCCGTAGGGGGGACCGCCCCCGAGGACGCTTTAGCGACCGCAGGGGGCGGTGGGTCCCCTGCGGCGACAGGACCCGCGGGCCAGGCACGCCGCGCCAGTTGCGCCCCTTTCTTACCGGCGGGTGACTATCGGGGAGCCGGCTAGGAAGAAGAACCAGAAGAGGAAGACGACGACGGCGAGGAGGACGGAGCAGATCAGGACCGCTTCGACGACCGTGATCGAGGCCGCCCGCGGCGAGCTGTCGCGCATGCTCCTCAGCCAGGCCGCTCGCATCGGCTCGAGCCGGTTGGTGCCTGTGATCTGGATGTAGAGGCGGTTGAGGCGGCCGATCAGCCAGGCGATGAGGACGACCGAGATCAGGATCCCGGCGGCGACGACGAAGTAGGGCATGCTGCTCGGGAACTGGGTGTGGGAGACCTTGGACCCGATGTAGATCCAGCTGAGCGGGATCGCGGTCCAAAGCGATAGGGCGGCCAGCAGCATCGCTACGAAGACGGCGGTGGCGGCCATCCCACGGGCGGGGCCGGCGCTGCGGGAGTCGGTCGCCATCTCCACGTTCATAGAATGACACGCATGTCCGGTCACTCTAAGTGGTCTTCCATTAAGCACAAGAAGGGGGCCGCCGACGCCAAGCGCGGCAAGCTATTCACCAAGTTGGCCCGGGCGATCACCGTCGCCGCCCGCGACGGCGGTCCCGACCCAGACGGGAATCCGGCGCTGGCGACGGCGGTCCAAAAGGCGCGCGAAGCCTCGATGCCGAAGGAAAACATCCAGCGCGCGATCGACCGCGGCGGGGGGATCGGCACCGACGCGGCGGCGATCGAGAGCGTCCTCTTCGAGGGCTACGGCCCGGGTGGGGCGGCGATCCTGGTCGAGACGCTGACCGACAACCGCAACCGCACGACCGCCGACGTGCGACACGCCTTCAGCAAGCACCACGGCAACCTCGGCGAGCCCGGGTCCGTGGCCTGGATCTTCGAGAAACGCGGCGTGGTCGTCGTCGACGGCGAGCGCTACGGCGAGGACGACCTGATCGCGGCGATCGACGCCGGCGCCGAGGACGTGCGCGAGGACGGCGAGCAGCTGCGCGTCATCTGCGAGCCGGCCGACCTCGGGGCCGTGCGCGGCGCCCTGGAGGACGCGGGGGTCGAGGTCGAGTCCGCCGACGTCGCGATGGAGCCGAAAAGCAGCGTCCTGGTCAAGGGCAGCGAGGCGGAATGGCTGCTCAAGCTGGTCGACGCGCTGGAAGAGCACGACGACGTCAACGCCGTCCACGCCAACTTCGACGTGCCCCAGGAGATCATCGAGAAGCTCGCCGCCTGAAGGCATCCGGGGGCCATTCCAGAATCAACTCCCATGCAGGTCGTGATGGGAATCGATCCGGGCGCCGCCAATCTCGGCTTCGGCGTCGTCAGAGTCGAGGGCAACCGCATGGTCGCCCTCGACGGCGGCGTGGTCGAGACCGAGGCCGAGCTGCCGATCGAGCGGCGCTTGGAGCGCATCCACGGCGCCCTCGCGGAGCTGATCGAGTGGCACCAGCCCGAGGCGATGGCGCTCGAGGACCTCTACTTCGGCAAGAACGTGCACTCGGCGATGAGCGTCGGGCGCGCCAGCGGGGCCGCGATGCTCGCCGCCGCCCAGCGCGGGGTGCGCTGCTTCGTCTACACGCCGCAGGCGATCAAGAAGGCCGTCTGCGGCTCGGGCAGCGCCGGCAAGGAGCAGGTGCAGCGCATGGTCGCCACGCTGCTCGGCCTGCCGGAGCTGCCGACGCCCGACCACGCGGCGGACGCGCTCGCCGTGGCGATCTGCCACGGCGGCAGCGCCGGAACGCAGGCGGCCGTGGCCGCCGCGACGTCCACGCGGGAGGCGATGGCGGGATGATCGCCGCGGTGCGGGGCGAGGTGATGGTGCGCCGGCCGGATCACGTCGTGGTCGAGGCCGGCGGCGTCGGCTACCGGCTCGCCGTCTCGGCCGAGACCCTGAAGGCGGTTCCGGCGACGGGCCGCGACGTCTTCCTTCACGCCGAGCTGATCGCGCGCGACGACTCGCTCTCGCTGTTCGGCTTCGCCTCCGAGGAGGAGCGGGACCTCTTCGGCGAGCTGATCTCGGTCAGCGGCGTCGGGCCCAAGGTCGCCCTCTCGACGCTCTCCGGCGGTCCGGCGCGGGAGCTGCTGCGGGCGATCGCCAGCGGCGACGCGAAGCGGTTCCAGGCGGTGCCCGGCATCGGCAAACGGACCTCGGAGCGGATCATCGTCGAGCTGCGCGAGAAGGTCGCCGGGGCGCTGGAGGAGGAGATTGCCCTGGGCGGCTCGGACGGCGCCGACCCGCGCGGCCTGGCCCGCGACGGCCTCGTCAACCTCGGCTACGCGCCGCCCGAAGCCGAGCGCCTGCTGGACGGCATCGAGGGGAGCGACCCCGAGCAGCTGCTCGCCGGGGCGCTGCGCAAGGCCGGCGCCTCGAAGAGCAAAGCGGCATGAGCGAGAAGCGAATCCGCACCCCCGGGATCGACGAGCCGAGCGGCGACGAGGTTCGCATCCACGACGCGCGGGCCGACGCCCCGGACGAGGCGCTCGACAGCTCCCTGCGGCCGCGCCGCCTGGTCGACTTCGTCAACCAGGTCCAGGTAACCGAGCAGCTGGGGATCTTCATCGAGGCGGCGCGCGGGCGCGGCGAGCCGCTCGACCACGTGCTGCTCGCCGGCCCCCCCGGCCTGGGCAAGACGTCGCTGGCCCACATCGTCGCCGAGGAGATGGGCGTGCCGATGGTGCAGACCGCCGGGCCGGCGCTCGAGCGCAAGGCCGACGTCGCCTCCTTCCTCACCGCGCTGGAGCCCGGCAGCGTCTTCTTCGTCGACGAGATCCACCGCCTCGGCCGCGCCGTCGAGGAGACCCTCTACCCGGCGATGGAGGACGGCGAGCTGCCGGTCGTCCTCGGGCAGGGAGCCGGCGCCCGCACGGTGACGCTGCCGCTGCCGCCCTTCACGCTGATCGGCGCCACGACCCGGGCCGGCCTGCTGACGACGCCGCTGCGCGACCGCTTCGGGCTCTCACATCGCGTCGAGCACTACAGCCCCGCCCACCTGGCCGAGATCGTCGGACGCTCGGCCGGCATCCTCGGCGTCGAGATCGACGACGCCGGCGCGGAGACGATCGCCGGGCGCTCGCGCGGCACGCCACGCGTCGCCAACCGCCTGCTGAAGCGAGTGCGCGACTTCGCCCAGGTCAAGGACCGCGGCGCGATCGACGACGCCGTGGCGCTGGAGGCGCTCGAGATGCTGGAGGTCGACGCCGGCGGCCTCGACCGCAGCGACCGGGCGCTGCTCGACACGATCGCCTCGCGGTTCGGCGGCGGGCCGGTCGGCCTCTCGACGCTGGCGGTCGCGATCGGCGAGGAGGCCGACACGATCGAGGACGTGCTCGAGCCCTACCTTCTGCAGCAGGGCCTGCTCAAGCGGACTCCGCGCGGCCGGGTGCTGACGCCGCGGGCCTACGAGCACCTCGGACTGCCCACGCCGGATGCCGCAAGAAGCCTCTTCTAAAGGCCACTCTCAGTAACCTGGCGGGGATGCCGTTCTTCATCTGTCCCAACTGCGGCCACCGGGAGGTCAGCGCCGAGCGCACGGCGGGCTTCAGCACACGCCCCAAGGGCTGTTCGAAATGCGGCTTCGGCTTCGTCTTCGAGCTGCTCGACGACTACTACCCGGCGCCCAACGCCGCCTTCTTCGTCTGCGACCAGCAGGCGCGGGTGATCGACGCCGGGCGGGGCAGCTACGAGCTCACCGGGCTCACCGACGAGGACGTGATCGGGCGGCCCGTGCAGGAGGTCCTAGGGCTCGAGTGGCGCGATCCGGGGGAAGGCGGCGAGAGCGCCGACACCAACGGCGACGGCGTCACCGACCCGATCGAGACCTCGCTCGAGTGGGGCGTCCGCTCGCTCGGCAAGCGGGTCTCGGTCAACGCCGAGGGCGACCTGCCGGCCGAGGCGGTCGCCGACGTCTTCCCCGCCTACGACGACGACGGCGGTCTCCTGATCGTCCTCACTCCGGAGGCCTGAGCGAGTGGGCAACCGGCGCAAACACCTCTTCGTCCTGCTCTTCGTCTTCGGCCTGATCGCGATCTCGGGCATCGTCATCGCGAGCAAGGAAACGAAGCTCGGGCTCGACCTCAAGGGCGGCGTTCAGCTCGTCCTCCAGGCCCGGCCCACCCCGCAACAGCCGAAGGTCACCAGCGGCTCGATGGAAAGGGCGATCGACATCATCCGCGAAGGCTGCGACCAGCTCGGCGTCTCGGAGATCGAAGTCTCACAGGTGGGCAGCGACCAGATCCAGGTCGGCATCCCCGGCGCCACCAGCGTCGGCAAGGCGACCGAATGCGCCACCAAGCCGGCACGGCTCTACTTCTTCGACTGGGAACCGAACCTGATCGGCCGCGAGCGCGCGATAGGCGGCCGTCCCGGTCAACTGGAAGCGGAAAGCCCGGCGGTCAAACAGGCCGACGAAGAATGGACCAAAGCCGGTCGCAGCATCTCCAGCGAAGCCGACCAGCGCTTGATCGTCGCGGGCGCCTACCCGACCGAGTACGCGGCGGCGAAGCTCGCCTCCGAACAGCCCGAAGTCAAGGACTGCGAAAAATGCAGCCAGCCGACCACGTATTACCTCTTCGAGAAGAAGGAACCGCACAAGCTCATCGCCGGTCCCGAGTACACGCGCGAAGACCTCTACATCGATCCGAACGGGAAGCGACGGCCGCAGAACGCCGGCGTCGTCGTCCGCGTTCCAAAGGGCACGATCGTCGTCTCGGAAAAGCAGCAGAACTCGAAAGGCCAGACGATCGAGAACGGGGAACCGGGCTGGTTTGCGCTCAAAGACGACCCCGCCCTGAACGGCACCGAAATCACCAACCCCAAGCAGGAATTCGAAGAAGTCGGCGGCCAGCCCAACGTCACCTTCAAATTCACCGGCGGCGGTCGCGAGGCCTTCCAGGAAGTCACGCGCAGAATCGCCCAGCGCGGCGCCGCGGGGGCGATCGCCGGCCAGGAAGCCGAAAAATTCTCAGGCCACTTCGCGGTGGTCCTCGACAACGAAGTCAAGACGCGGCCGATCATCGACTTCGAAAAAAACCCGGAAGGGATCGACGGCCGCACCGGGGCGCAGATCTCGGGCGGGTTCAACAGCGTCGGCGAAGCCCAGGAACTGGCCAGCTTCCTGCAGCGCGGCGCGCTGCCGGTCAACCTCAACCTGATCAGCCAGACGCAGGTCTCGGCGACGCTGGGCAGCGAAGCTCTTCACGACGGCATCAAGGCGGGCATCGTCGGCCTCGCGCTCGTCATCATCTTCCTGCTCGTCTTCTACCGCTTCCTCGGGCTGGTCGCGGCGCTCGCGCTCGGCGCCTACGGGGTGATCTTCTTCGCCCTGATCAAACTGATCCCGATCACGCTAACGCTGCCGGGGATCGCGGGCTTGATCCTGACGATCGGCGTCGCCGCCGACTCGAACATCGTCATCTTCGAGCGCATCAAGGAGGAGGTGCGCGCCGGGCGCTCGATGTCGAGCGCGATCTCCGCCGGCTACCGGCGTGGGATCGCAACGATCATCGACGCGAACGTCGTCACGATGCTGACCGCGTTCATCCTCTTCGTGCTCGCCACGGCTGGGGTCAAGGGCTTCGCCTTCACCCTCGGCGTCGGCACGATCGTCTCGCTGCTCACCGCGGTCGTCTTCACCCAGGCGCTGCTCGGCAGCATGAGCCGTTCGCGGCTGCTGCGCTCGCCGAGCGCCCTCGGTGCCTCCCGCCAGCGCATCCGCTGGCACTTCGACTTCATGGGGGCGAGCCGCTGGTTCTTCACCCTCTCGGGCTGCATCCTCATCGTCGGCGCCCTGGCGCTCGCCACCAAGCAGCTCAATCTCGGCATCGACTTCAAGGCAGGGACCCGCATCGAGGTGGCGCTGGCCAAGACGGCCGACGAGGAAACCGTGCGCGAAGCGCTCAACGGCACCGGCATCACCGCCAGCTCGGAGATCCAGCGCGAGACCAACCCGGGTCTCGGGAGCAACGCCTTCCTGATCCAGTCCAAGACGCTGAAGCCGAGCCAGATCAACGAGATCCAGAAGCGGCTCGAAAAGGAATTCAGGATCAAGCCGAACGGCTTCAACAGCACCAGCGTCGGACCCACCTTCGGCCAGACGGTGGCGAACAGCGCTCGCAACGCGCTGATCTTCTCGCTGCTGGTGATCTGCGCCTACGTCGCGCTGCGGTTCGACCCGAAGTTCGCCGTGCCGGTGCTGATCGCGCTCTTCCACGACATCCTGATCACGGCCGGCATCTACGCGCTGACGGGGCGCGAAGTGACGAGTGGCACCGTCGCCGCCTTCCTCACCATCCTCGGTTATTCGCTCTACGACACGATCATCGTCTTCGACCGAATACGCGAGAACATGCCGCGGATGCCGCGGGCGGCGTTCTCGCAGATCGTCAACCGCTCGATGAGCGAGGTCCTGACCCGCTCCCTGGCGACCAGCTTCACGACGCTGCTCGCGATCGTCTCCCTGCTCGTCTTCGGCGGCGCGACGCTGCAGGACTTCGCCTTCGCGATGATGGTCGGGATCGCCTCGGGCACCTACTCCTCGATCTTCATCGCCTCGCCCGTCCTCACCGCCTGGAAGGAACGCGAGGGGGGCTTCGTCCGCAGGCGTGAGCGCATCGAGGCGCTGGACGGCAGCGTGCCCGCCTTTGCCGGCGACGGCGAGCTGGCGAAGCTCGGCGACGGCGAGGCGACGGACGCCGAGCTGGAGGAGGAGATCGCCGCCCAGGAGGAGCCGCAACCCAAGGTCGGCGCGGTGGCCACGGCCGAGGCTGAGCCGGAGGCCGAGCGTGACGGAGGCGACCCGGCGAGCAACGGCGAGCCCCCGAGCACCGACCCGGCCGCCGTCGCCCAGCGCGAACGCCAGGAGCGGCGCCGCGAACGGCGCAAACAGCGTCGCAAACACGGGAGGAATCGCTGATGGCCCTGCTCGTCTGGTTCACGATGGGCATCGCCCTCTGGCACTTCACCGTCTTCCTGCCGGACCGCTTCTGGCAGGGGATCGTCGGCGCCTTCCTCGGCTCGGTGATCGGCGCCGTTCTCTTCGGCGGGGTCGTCGAGATCGTCAGCGGCAAGGGGCTCGGCAACACCGACGTGGGCACGGCGCTGATCGCCATCCCGGGCGTCGCGATCGGCCTCGCCGTCGTCTACGCGATCGGCATCCGCACCGAACACGCCGTCGACTAGACGCTCGATCAGCGCCCGACGAGCCTGTACACGGGGCCATCCTGCGAGCAGACGTAGATGCGGCCGCGGGTGTCTTCGCCGAAGGAGGTGGGAGAGGCGACGTGCAGACCGAGACGATGGTCGTGGGTTGCGCGGCGCAGGTGAGGGACGAGGCTGCGCAGCTGGCCGGAGCAGTAGTCGGTGTAGACGTAGCGCCCGCGGGGCGCAGCCGGGCCGCCGCGGCCGACGACGTAGCCGCCGATGATCGAGCAGCTGCCGCCGTCGCGACCGTGGCCGTAGGCCATGATCGGCTTCGTCGTCCCGCCCGGGTCGGGCGTGCCTCCGTTTTCTTCGCGGTAGGGGGCGAAGCCCTCGAAGGCGTCCCAGCCGAAGTTGGCCCCACGCGCGGCGGCGACCGTCGTGTAGTCGAGCTCCTCGAAGCGGTTCTGGCCGACATCGGCGATCGCGATGCGCGGTTGCTTCGCCGACACCTGGTCGAAGGAGAAGCGGAAGGGATTGCGCAACCCGTAGCTGTAGATCTCGTCGCGACCGAACTCCCCGACAAAGGGGTTGTCGGCGGGGACGGTGTAGGGGTGGCCACGGCTCGCTCGGGGATCGATGCGCAGCAGCTTGCCGAGCAGGCTTCGCTTGTTCTGGGCGTTGTTGGGCGGGTCGCCCGCCGAGCCCCCGTCCCCGGTGCCGAAGTAGAGCAACGGACCCAGAAACTGGAGCTGGCCGCCGTTGTGATTGGAATTCGCGCGATGGGGTATACGGATCACCGTGCGACGTGAGCCCCGCGCGGCTTGCGTCGCATTTTTTCGCTTGAGCTCGTCGATCCGAATGTCCCCGACCCGATCCGTGTAATAGACGTAGAAGCGCCGGCTGCGCGCGTAATCGGGCGGGAAGGCGATCGAGAGCAGCCCCCGCTCGCCGCCGTAGCCGACCAGGTCGCTGATGTCGAGGAACGGGCGGCGCAGCCTGTGGCCGTGACGCAGCACCTCGACCCGACCCGGCTGCTCGACGACGAAGAGCAGCTTCGGAAAACCCGGCGCACCGGCCACGTACGTGGGGGCATCGAAGCTGCCGATTCGCTTAAGGCCCAGGCCCTGTGCCGAGCCGCAGGCAGCCAGGAGGGTTGCAGCGAACGCGACACAGAGGGCACTCGCGGCGGCGCGGCGGCGCATACGAAGAAGGTATCTGGCGCTGCTCGTCCAGGCGCAATTTGCGTGGTCGGGTGGCCGTGGATCCGTCGGGGCCTCCTCCTAGCGTTGACATGTGCCGGAAGCCCTGCGCGCATATAAGGTCGAGCCGTTCGCCTACGAGGACGCCCGCGAGCTCGCGGCCGAGCTCGGCCTCAGCGAGCCGGTCGCGATCACCCTCGTCAGGCGCGGCTACCGCACCCCGGAGGAGGCGCGCGCTTTCCTCGCCGCCGACGAGACGCACCCGCCGGCAGCATTCCGCTCGATGGGCGCTGTCGTGGAGAGGATCAGATCGGCGATCCAAGTCGGCGAGCGGATCACGGTGCACGGCGATTTCGACGTCGATGGAGTCTGTGCAACCACCATCCTGGTCAACTGTCTGCGAGAGCTGGGAGCTGAGTGCGACTGGCTGATCCCGGACCGGATGGCGGACGGATACGGCCTGAGCGCCGACAACGTTCGAAAGCTTGCCGACCGCAACACGAAGCTCCTGGTCACCGCCGACTGCGGGATCACCGCCGTCGAGGAGGTGAAGCTGGCAAAGGAGCTTGGGGTCGACGTGATCGTCACGGATCACCACCAGCCTGGCGATGAGCTTCCTAGCTGTCCGATCCTCCATCCGGTCGTCGATGGCTACCCCTTCGAGGAGCTGTGTGGGACGGCCGTCGCCTGGAAGTTGGCATCCGCGTTGCGGGGGGCGACGGGGGTGGGGTCCCCAAAACACTCCAGCGAGGCTCCTGCCGAGCGTTTTGGGG
>JBLMYD010000028.1:0-35815 GCA_050258095.1 Chloroflexota bacterium | reverse complement strand
GCACCTACGCCTTCCCGCCCGAGCCCTCGATGCGGCTGATCGCCGACATGGTCGCCTTCACCGTCAACGAGGTGCCGAGCTGGAACCCGACCAACATCTGCAGCTACCACCTGCAGGAGGCCGGGGCGACGCCGGTGCAGGAGATCGCCTACGCGCTCTCGACCGGGATCGCCGTGCTCGACGAGGTCAAGCGCCGCGGCCAGGTCGCCGAGGCCGACTTCCCCAGGGTCTTCGGCCGCATCTCCTTCTTCGTCAACGCCGGGATCAGGCTGATCGAGGAGATCGCCAAGCTGCGCACGATGGGCGCGCTCTGGCGCGAGATCGGCCGCGAGCGCTACGGCGTCACCGACGAGAAGATGCTGCGCTTCCGCTACGGGGTGCAGGTCAACTCGCTCGGCCTGACCGAGGCGCAGCCCGAGAACAACATCCAGCGGATCGTGCTCGAGGCGCTGGCGGTGACGCTGAGCCGCGACGCGCGGGCGCGGGCGATCCAGCTGCCCGCCTGGAACGAGGCGATGGGCCTCCCCCGCCCCTGGGACCAGCAGTGGAGCCTGCGCATCCAGCAGGTGCTGGCCAACGAGACCGACCTGCTCGAGTACCCCGACGTGTTCGAGGGCTCGCAGGTGATGGACGGCCTGGTCGCGGAGCTGACCGATGGCGCGCGGGCCGAGATGGCGGTGGTCGAGGAGCACGGCGGCGCCGTCGCCGCGGTCCCCTACATGAAGGCGCGCCTGGTCGAGTCCCACCGCGAGCGCGTGGCGCGAATCGAGGCGGGCGAGCAGAAGGTCGTCGGCCAGAACAGCTTCACCGAGAGCGAGGACTCGCCGCTCACCGCCGGCGCCGACGGCGGCATCCTCACGCCCGACCCCGAGGTCGAGCGCGAGCGGGTCGAGGCGCTCGCGCGCTGGAAGGCCGAGCGCGACGAGAACGCGGTGCGGGCGGCGCTCGACGAGCTGGCGCGGGCCGCCGCGGACGACTCGGTCAACGTGATGCCGGCGACGATCGCCGCGGCCAAGGCCGGAGCGACGACGGGCGAGTGGGCTGGGGTGCTGCGCGAGGCCTTCGGCGCCTACCGGGCGCCGACCGGGGTCGACGGCGCCGCCCCGCCGGCCGACCGCGAGCAGCTGGCCGCGATCCGGCGCCGGGTCGACGAGGTCTCCGAGCGGATCGGCCACCGGGTCAAGATCCTCGTCGGCAAGCCGGGGCTCGACGGGCACTCCAACGGCTCCGAGCAGATCGCCCTGCGGGCGCGCGACGCCGGCATGGAGGTGATCTACCAGGGCATCCGCCTGACCCCGGAGGAGATCGCCGAGTCCGCCCTGCAGGAGGACGTCGACGTCGTCGGCCTCTCGATCCTCTCCGGCTCGCACCTGGAGCTGGTCCCCGAGATCGTGCGCAGGCTGCGCGAGGAGGATCTCGACGTGCCGGTGGTGGCCGGCGGCATCATCCCCCCGGCCGACGCCGAGCGCCTGCGCGAGGCGGGCGTCGACGGCGTCTACACGCCCAAGGACTTCGACATCAACAAGATCATGGGCGAGATCGTCGACCTGGTTGCGAAGCGCGCCGGCGCCGGCGCGGCTGCCTAAGGAGTTATGTACGGATTTTTGCCGTTCTTGGCGCTTTAAGCCTGAATAATTTACAATCGAACGCGTCATGACGGCGCTTACGCGCACTTTTTTGCTGTCCGACCAGCCCGAGGTGTTCCTCAGCGACGCACGCACGTCCCGCGCGGTCGGCACTGCGGTAAAAGCCGGTCGAGCCCGAAAGGTCGGCCCTCGCCTCTACACACGGAACGTCGAGGCGCCCCTCGAGCAGGTCATGAGGCGCAACTGGCAACGAATCGCGGCCCTCTACTTCCCCAATGCGGTGGTCGTCGACCGCAGCGCTATCGAAGCCAAGCCGGCCGAGGACGGATCGTTGTTCCTCGATGTCGGCAGATCCCGAACACGGCGAGAGCCGCTGCGGCTGCCGGGGCTCACCATTCGTCCACGCAGCGGACCCGGTCCGATCGACGGCGACATGCCCTTCATGGACGGACTCCACTTTTCGGGCCCAGCGCGGAAGTTTCTCGACAACATGCGAACGTCCCGGGCGAGTGGGGCGGGCGTCGCACGGACGCTCTCACAAGCCGAAATCGAGGACGAGCTCGTCCGCCTGGCCTCCGTGAGGGGCTCCGAAGCGCTGAACGAGCTCCGTGACCAAGCACGCGAGGTTGCGGCGCCTCTCGAAGCAGTCGCGGAGATGAACGCGCTGAACGAGATGATCGGGGCGGTCCTGGGAACCCACGACGTCGACCTCGAGACTCCGGCGGCACTCGCCCACCACAGGGGCCGCGGCTTCGACCCCCGCCGGCTGAACCTGTTCGACGCCCTGCAGGCACAGCTGATGCAAGCCCCCCTTCCGAACCGCCCCGAACAGCCGGGCTCGTTTCCGGCGCTTTCCTTCGTCGAGGCCTACTTCTCGAACTGGATAGAGGGCATCGAGTTCGAGCTGGCGGAGGCAGAAGAGATCGTCTTCGAGGGAGCGGTGCCCGAGGGACGCTTCGAAGATGCGCACGACGTGCTCGGCACCTTCGAGCTGGTCGACGATCCCGACCATCGGGCTCGCGTGCCCGCCGGCCCGGACGACCTGCTCGACCTGCTCCGCTCACACCACGCGCTGATGTTGGCTCGACGTCCGACCGCCAACCCCGGCTCGTTCAAGCTCAGGCCGAACCGCGCCGGCGCCACCACCTTCGTCCACCCCGACCTGGTCGAGGGAACCCTGATCGAGGGATACCGGTACTACGAGCCGCTTCCCGAGGGCCTGGCGAAGGCCATCTTCATCATGTTCCTCGTCTCCGAGGTCCACCCCTTCACCGACGGCAACGGCCGGGTCGGGCGGGTGCTGATGAACGCGGCGCTGAGCGCCGTCGGCGAGCAGCGCATCGTCATCCCACTCGTCTACCGCGACGAGTATCTGCAGAGCCTGCGCGCGCTTTCGCGCAACGCCAACCCGCGGCCGTTGATCCGCGTGCTCGACTTCGCGCAGGGCTACGCGGCGGCGATCGACTGGAGCGACCTGGCTCGGGCGGAGGAGGAACTCGAGCGGACGAACGCCCTGGTGCCCCCCGACCTCGCCGAAGAGCGCGGCGTGCGCCTGCAGATGCCCGCATAGCGCCGAGGCCGTTCGCACGCCACAATGGATCAATGAGCGAGCTGAACGGGGACCGCTCGGCCTGGCTGCGCTGCTACCGCTGCTGGTCCCAGAACCTCGAGATCCAATTGCACTACGACGCGATCCGACGCGTCGACCCGGAGAACGGCGCGCTCGCCGAGGGGGTCGACGAGATCCAGGAGGCGCTGGTCCAGTGCGTCGACTGCATGCACGACCAGCCTCACCTCGCCTTCCAGGACGACCGCGTCGTGCCGATCGAGGACCGCTGGGAACGGATGGTGGCGGGCACGCCCTGGGTCGCCTCCTGCACGGTGCGGGTCGACCAGGACCGGGTCGAGAGCTGCTCGGGGCCGGAAGCGGCCGAGTTCCTCACCTACGGCGCCTTCGGCGAGGCCGGCATCCGCGAGTTCTTCGCCCACGTTCGCTTCCACAAGCACGACGAGGAGCAGATCGTCGTCCACATGCTGGTCGAGCTCTACGCCCGCTCGGCCGAGGAGGCGACCGAGGTCCTGGAAGCGGCCGCCCACGGCCCGCTCGAGATCACCTCGCTGGCCGAGGAGTCCCGCCCCCCGGCCCACGCCCCCGACGAAACGCACTGAGCCGGCGGGCGCAGGCGAGATCCCAATCGGACCGGACAACCCCCGGTTAACATGCGTGGCGCGCCGACTGCTAGATTTTTTCTGCGTTTTGCCGCGCCAGAAGGCTCATGCAACGAAGAAAAGGGCGGAAATTCCGCCTTGCGGTGTCTAAACCGCTGTGCTACATCGTAGGGCAGCTTTATCCGGAATTTACGTGACTCTCCCCTTTTTCCGACCCTCTACCCCGGAACTCCAATGAACCGATTCATGTCCAGTGCCGTCGCGCCCGCTCTCCTCTGGATGCTCGTGGCGCTGGTGGATACCCTCGCCTCGCTGCCACCGGCAAGCGGCATCGCCCTCGCCGTGCTCGCCGCCATCTGCGCGCTCACCCTGCCCCAGCGGGACACCCGGGTGCGCGCGGCGACCGTCCTCGCGATGATCCCGGTCGCCATCTCGGGAGCGCCGGCCTGGGCGTTCGTCCTCGCCGGCGGGGGTCTCGCCGCGGTCCTGGCGCAACCGGCGACCGCGGCCGTGCCGTCCCGGCTGGAGCGGATACAGCGCCACCTCGAGTGGTGCCGCCGCCGCGGCGAGCCGGCGCACCTCCTCTGGGTCCACGCGCCGCAGATGGACCGGGCGACGGCGACCGCCGCGCTGGACGCCTTCCGCGTCACCGACAACGCCGCCCTGCTGCACGAGGACAGCGGACACGAGGAGATCGTGGCCATGGTCGACCACGCGAACTTCGAGCACGACGGGCTGGAGCGCCGCCTGAGGACGGAGATCGGCGACGGGGTCGGCTTCGGCTGGGCCGAGTTCCCGGAGGACGGCGTCACGCTGGAAGCGCTCTTCCAGCACGCCCGCGCCGCCGCCGTGGCGTCTTCGGAGACAGCCGAGTCCGCGCCCAGGGCTCAACCTCAGCCCTCGTTTCGACGATGGGGAAGTAGACCCCATGCCGGAACGCCAGCCAGATCGCCGTACCAAGGGTAAGAAAGTGACCGTCCCCTCGCAGGCAGCCTCCGCCAACGGAGGCTCCCCTCGCCGCGTGCTCGTCACCGGCTGCGCCGGCTTCCTCGGCAGCCATCTCGCCGAACGGCTGCTCGCCGACGGCCTTCACGTCAGAGGAATCGACTGCTTCACGGACTTCTATCCCCGCAAGCTCAAGGAAGCCAACGTCGCGGGCCTGCTGCGCAATCCCGCCTTCGAGCTGCACGAGCGCGATATCTCGCGCGACCAGATCGACGACCTGGTCGAGGAGGCGAGCGTCGTCTACCACCTCTCCGCCCAGGCCGGCGTGCGAGGCAGCTTCGGCGACGGCTTCGAGACCTACCTGCGCCACAACGTGCGCGCCACCCAGCGCCTGCTCGAATCCGCCGTGCGCCACCCGGTCGAGGCGATCGTCTACGCCTCCTCCTCCTCGGTCTACGGCAACGCCGTCTCCCAGCCGACGCCGGAGACGGCGATGAGGGCACCGGTCTCCCCCTACGGGATGACCAAGTGCGCCACGGAGGACCTGGCCGGCGTCTACGGGCGCAACCACGGTCTGCACCTCGTCGGCCTGCGCTACTTCACCGTCTACGGGCCCCGGCAGCGCCCGGACATGGCGTTCGCCCGCTTCATCGCGGCCGCCAATGCCGGCGAGCCGATCACCGTGCTCGGCGACGGCCTGCAGGTGCGCGACTTCACCTACGTCGACGACGTGGTCGACGCCACCGTGCGCGCCGCCGAGCGCGGCACCGCCGACACCGTCTACAACATCGGCGGCGGAACGCCGGTGACCCTGATCGACGCGATCCGCATGATCGAAGAGAAGATCGGCCGCCCGATCCAGATCGACTACCGCCACCAGGCGCGCGGAGACGCCCGCCACACGAGCGCCGACACCTCGCGGGCGCGCGAGGAGCTGGGCTTCTCACCCTCGGTCTCGCTCGAAGAGGGCCTGGGCCGGCAGGTGGAGTGGATCGCCCGCGGGGCCCGCGCCAAGGCCGGCGTCGCCTAACAGCCGTTATCATCGGGCTCTCTGCCCACCGGGGGGGACGGTGAGGTGAGCTTGCATGGCGATTCGTGCGACAGCGGCGCTTCTTGCGATTGCCGGGCTGCTTGGCCTGGCAGCGACGTCGGCGGGCGCCGAAGTCGTGCCCAGGCTCGCCGACCTCGAGAGCAACACGACGGCCCCGTTCGACTTCGACCAGGTGAGCAAGCACTGCGCGACCAGCTCCGCCAGCCGCGAAACCGGCTTGGCCTACTCGGGCAGCGCCTCGCTCAAGGTGCACACCCAGAACTCCGAATGCAGCGGCCCCTACGCGCGCGGGATCTTCCAGGCCAACTCGTCGCGCCACCTCGTCGAAGGCAACGACTTCTGGGTCGGCATGGCGATCTACCTGCCAAGCGGCTTCTACGCCGCTCACACCGGCTACACCGACCTGATGCGGATCGACTCCTACGTCTACGACGACGGCAAGCGGGTGCCCTACTCCGAACGGGCGGAGATCAACTTCGCCAGCTGGAGCAACGACAGCATCTACGTGCGCGCCGCCCGCGGCGGCACGGCGCGCACCTTGATCGGACCGATCTCGCCGTCGCTGCTGCCGGAAGGCAAGTGGAGCTGGGTCGAGCTCCACGTCAAGCTCAGCGCGATCGACGGCTCCGCCTACACGGAGCTGAAGGTGAACGGCGTCTCGGTCGGCTCCTCGAAGACCGCCAACCTGTTCGCCGGCGCCGCCCCGCTGAACCGCATCCGCTACGGCATCGTCTCGACCGACTCGGCGGGCTCGGGGAACCTGACCCTCTACGTCGACCGGGCCTCGCTCAGCCCCGGCGAACGCGGTCCGCTCTCGTCGCCGAGCACACCTCCGCCCAACGAAGAACCCGCGGGCACCGAATCCAGCCTCCCTCCGGGCATAGCCGGCCTCTGGCGTCTCGACGAGACGGCTGGGACGACAGCGTCCGACGCGACCGGGAGCTCGCCCGGGGTCTACGTCAACGGGCCGACCCTGGGCGTGCCCGGCATCGACAGCAACGGGTTCGGCACCGCGGCCTCCTTCGACGGCATCGACGACTACGTCGCGATCGAGCCGACGCCGTCGCTCGACGTGAGCAAAGCGCTGACGATCGAGGCGTGGTGCGACGCGCGCGAATTCCGTGGAGCCGTGGTCCAGCGCTACAAGGCCTACGAGCTGCGCGTCCAACCCAACGGGAACCTGATCCTGAAGGCCTGGATCGACGGCACGTTGCAGGTCCTCAAGGGGGGAGCCGGCGCCGTCTCGCCGGGAGTTCCCCACTACATCGTCGGCACCTATGACGGCACGACGATGAGGCTCTACATCGACGGGGCAGAAGTCAAATCGCAGCCGATGTCGGGTCAGATGACGCCGGATGAAAAATACTCGCTGTCGATCGCCCGCAACGACCGCGAAAGCACCTACTTCGACGGCGTCCTCGACGACGTCGCGATCTACTCCACGGCCCTCAGCCCCTCCACCGTGCTCGAACACTTCCGGCGCGGGATCCTATTCGGGCAGCCATAGGCGCTCCGACGGCAACCGTCCCGAACCCCGATTACGATCCGCCCCCTTGCGGGTCGCAATGGTCATCCAGAGCTTCCTCCCCGTCCTCGGCGGCGCCCAGCGACAGGTCGATCTGCTCGGTCCGCATCTGCAACGGCGCGGGGTCGAGCTGACCGTCCTCACCCGCCACCCACCCGGCACGCCGCGCCGGGAACGCCGCCCCGGGCTCGAGGTGCGGCGGATGCCCGGGCCCGACCGCGGCGCCCTCGGCTCGCTCGCCTACACCGGCGCCGGCGCCGCGGCGCTCGCCCGCCTGCGCCCCGACGTCGTCCACGTGCACGACCTCCTCTCCCCCTCGACGATCGCCCTGCTCACCCATCCCCTCGTGCGCGCGCCGGTCGTCGCCAAGGTGCTCTCGACCGGCCCCGGCGGCGACCTGACCCGGCTGCTGACCAAGCCGCTGGGGCGCCGGCGGATGCGGGCGATGGCGCGCTCCTTCTCGGCCTTCGTCTGCCTCAGCGACGAGGTCAGCGCCGAGCTCCGCGCGCACGGCGTCGCCCCGGAGCGGCTGCGGCGCATCCCCAACGGCGTCGACTCGGACCGCTACCGACCGGCCGCGGCGGGAGAGCGCGAGGCGGAGCGCGAGCGGATCGGGATCGACCGCGCCGCCCCGACCGCCCTCTACACCGGCCGCTTCGCGCCCGTCAAGCGCCTCGACCTGCTGATCGACGCCGTCTCCCGCCTGCCCGACCTGCAGCTGGTCATGGTCGGCGAGGGCAGCGAGGAGCGGCGCCTGCGCGAGCTGGCGGCGAGCCGGGGGCTGGCCGATCGCGTCCGGCTGCTGCCGCTGGTCGACGACCCCGCCCCGCTGTACCGGGCCGCCGACGTCTACGTCTGCGCCTCCACCACCGAGGGGATGTCGAACTCGGTCCTCGAGGCGATGGCCGGCGGCCTGCCGGTCGTCGCCGTCGCAGCGAGCGGGATGGCCGAGCTCGTCACCCCGCAGACCGGCATCCTGGTCGAGGACGCCGAGGACGGCGGCGGGCTCGCCGCCGCGCTCTCGGAGCTGCTCGCCGACGAGGGCCGGCGCGCGCAACTCGGCGCCGCCGCGCGCGACCTGGTCGTCGAGCGCTACTCGCTCGAGCACGTCGCCGGCGCCCTGCGCGAGCTCTACGACGAAGTCCTTGCGTCATGAGCCAGGCCCTCGTCCTCTGCTACCACGCGGTCAGCGAATCCTGGACGAGCGAGCTGGCCGTGACCCCGGCCGAATTGGAGCGCCAGGTGAAGACGCTGATCGACCGCGGCTACCGCCCGGCGCGCTTCCTCGACGCCGTCCTCGACCCGCCCGCCCCGCGCACCCTGGCGATCACCTTCGACGACGCCTACCGCTCCGTCCACCGGCTCGCCGCCCCGATCCTCAGCGAGCTCGGGGCGACCGCCTCCGTCTACGCCCCCAGCGAGTGGATCGGCCGCGAGCGGGCGATGCGCTGGGACGGCATCGAAGACTGGCTCGGCACGCCGCACGAGCCGGAGCTGGTGCCGATGTCCTGGGCCGAGCTGGGCGAGCTCGCCGGCGAGGGCTGGGAGGTCGGCTCCCACACCTGCACCCATCCTCGCCTGACCAAGCTCGACGACGAGCGCCTGACAGACGAGCTCGAGCGGTCCCGGGCGACCTGCGAAGCGAACCTGGGACGCCCCTGCGAGACGATCGCCTACCCCTACGGCGACGTCGACGACCGCGTCGTCGCCGCCACGGCGGCGGCCGGCTACCGCGCCGCCGGCGCCCTCCCCCACGCTCCCCATGCCGCCACGACGCTGCGCTGGCCGCGCGTCGGCGTCTACCGCTGGGACGGCCCGGCCCGCTTCCGCCTCAAGGCCTCGCCGCTCGTGCGACGGCTGCGGTCGCTGCCGGTGCGCAGGGCCATCGATCCGCTGGGCCGCCTGACCCGCGCGAGGTAATTCGGAGAGTGCGAGCCGCCGTCTACCTCGATCAGGCCTTCTGGCAGGAGGACGGGGAGATCTACGCCGCGCGCTCGTTCGTCCTCTTCCTCGGCGAGCTCGCCAAGCACTTCGACGAGCTGACCGTGACGGCCCGCCTCAGCCCCGAGCCGGCCGGCTCGCACTACCGCCTGCCGCCGCCCGCGCAGTTCGCTCCGCTGCCCCATTACGGCAGCGCCGCCCGGCCGCTGACGGTGATCCGCGCCGGGCGCGAGTCGGCGGCGCGCTTCGCCGAGCTGCTCGACCGGGTCGACGTCGTCTGGCTGCTCGGCCCGCACCCGTTCGCCCTGCGCTTCGCCCGCATGGCCGCGCGCCGCGGCAAGCGCGTCGTCCTCGGCGTGCGGCAGGACCTGCCGCGCTACGTCGGCAACCGCCACCCCCGTCGCCCCGACCTGAGGCTGGTCGCGGCGGCGCTCGACCTCTCGTTCAGGCGGCTCGCGCGCCGCTTCCCCGCGATCGTCGTCGGGCCCGACCTGGCAAAGCGCTACCGGGCCGCCTGCCGGCTGCTCGAGATCTACGTCTCGCTGATCGCCGCCGCCGACCTCGTCCCTCCCGTGGAGCGACCCGCGCGCGACTACGGGGACCGGGTGCGGATGCTCAGCGTCGGCCGCCTCGACGCCGAGAAGAACCCGCTGATGCTCGTCGACGTGCTCGATCGCCTCGAGCCCCGCTTCGAGCTGACCGTCTGCGGCGACGGGCCGCTGGAGGGGCAGCTGGCGAATCGGGTTGCCCGGCACGACCTGGGGGCGAGAGTCGAGATGCGTGGCCACGTGCCGATGGGTGAGGAGCTGATCGGCCTCTACCGGGACAGCGACCTGCTCCTGCACGTGTCCTGGACCGAGGGGGTGCCGCAGGTGCTGCTCGAGTCCTTCGCGGCGGCGCTGCCGGTGGTGGCGACCGCCGTCGGGGGGGTGGCGGAGGCCGCGAAGGGCGCGGCCCTGTTGATCCCGCCGGGCGACCCGGACGCGGCGGCCGCGGCAGTGCGGCGGATCGCCGAGTCCAGCGACTTGCGTGCCCAGCTGCTCTCAGCCGGGCACGCGATAGCCGAAGCTCACACCGTCGAAGCCGAGGCGGGCCGGGTCGCGGAGTTCCTGCGCGGGCGCTAGCGCGAGGTGCGCGTGCGCCGCAGCGCTACTCCGGTGCCAAGCAACACGACCCCGGCGCCGAACATCAGCCCCAGCTGGAGGCCAGTGAAGGGCAGGATTCCGGTGCTGCTGGGCTCGCCGGTGCTGGCCACTGCCGCAGGCGCGCCGTTCGAGCCGCCGCCTTCGTTGACGCCGGCGACGTTGGTGTACCCGTCGCTTGCGACCGCCGTGGCAGGAATCGCGAGAGCCACGACCATCATCACTATCAGTACGAATTTCTTCACTGGATGCTGCCTCCAGCCTTCGGTGTTTGGGTACGAGAACTGCAAATCAGTATAGGCGAGAAATCGGCGCTTTAGCGATTTGGACGAATAGACGAAGACCATTTGCGCTATCCGCCACTTGCAAGCACGCGCCGCTGCGCCTCTCGCGGGCTTGGAGAACCGCCGCGTATGACCGCACGCAGCGCGTTCCGCACCTCGGCTTCGCGCGGGTTGCGCCGGTCGGCGACGCGCAGGCGCCGCAGCGCCCGGCGGCGGGATTCGGGCAGCTCGAGCAGGCCCAGCTGGAATTCCGGGTACCAGGCCGAGGGATCGCGATCCAGGGCAGATTCGAAGGCGTGGCGGGCGAGAGCGGGCCTACCGAGCTCGATCGCGACGATCCCGAGGCGGACGTCGGGCGTGGCCGAGAGGGGATCCAGCTCGGCGGCCCGTTCGAGGTCGTCGATCGCCGCGGCCGGATTCTCCTGCCAGGCGGCGAATCCCCGGTCGGCCAGGCGGGTGGCGAGGAGCAGGGGAACTGCAAGAACCGTTGCAACGCCGAGGACGAGCGCGAGCGCGAGCGGCACGGCACGGCCGCCCTGCCGGGCACGGTCATCCTCCCCGCTGCGGACGCTCGCAGCCGCGCCGGCGAGGGCGAGGGCCGGGGCGCTGAGGACCGGGAACGCGCCGACCCAGTCCACCGAGCCCTGGACGAGCGCGACGGCCAGCGGCAGCGACGCCGCGACGACGATCCACCGCCCCTCGCGGCCCAGCTGCCGGCCCGACCTGCCCAGCGCGAAGAAGACGGCGACGACGAACCAGGCGAGCAGGAGGAAGCCCAGGGCGCCGAGCTCCGCCATGGCTTCCAGCCAGACGCTGTGCGCGTACAGGGTCGACTTCTCGGCGTGGCGGCGTTCCAGGTAGGGGGCGATGAAGTTCCCCGCGCCGAAGCCGGTGAGCGGGCGGTCGGCGAAGATCTCCACCGCGGCCCGCCAGTAGTCGTAGCGGTTGGAGCCGAGGTCGCCGGTGAACCGGGTCGATTCCGATTCGAGCCGGCCGTAGTCCGGCGTCTTGAAGTCTTCGACCCGGTTGGACAGCCAGCCGCCGACGTCCGGCCCGCTCGCCGCCAGCGCGACGGCGCCGACCAGGGCGACGCCGACCACCGCCGCGCCGGTCCCGATCGAGGCGCGCCGGACGGTCCGCGGCGCGATCTCCCGACGGGAATCGAGCGACGCGTAGACCGCGCCCAGCGCCGCCAGCACGACGACGCAGGTCAGCAGCGCGCCGACGGCGTGACGGAGCGCCGCCGCCACGTCTCCCCCGTCGATCGCAGCCGAGTGGACCGCCAGCAGCGGCCCGAGCGTCGCGGCGACGGCCAGCGCCACCATCGCGGTCGGGATCAGCAGGCGCAACCTCCCGGGCAACACGATCAGAGCAAGCGCCAGGACGATCGCCAGGGTGGCGAGCCCGCCGCGGCTCTGGGTCAGCACGAACGTGCCCAGCAGAGCGCCGGCGCCGGCCAGCGACGCGGACCGCAGCGGGATCGCGAGCTCGCGGCGCGAGCCCAGCACCAGGGCCGGCAGCGCCCCGGCGAGCATCAGGGTGGCGCCGGCGTTGGGGTAGCCGGTCGGCGCGGCCAGGCGACCGTCGACCAGCGAGCCGGCGTCGGCGAGCGCGCCGCCGAGGGCGGAGACGGCGCCGCAGAGGGCGACCAGCGGCATCAGCGCCACCCCGGCGACGAGCGCGCGCTTCGTCGGCGCCCAGACGACCGGCAGCGCGAAGGAGCCGAGCAGCAGGATCTGGCGGGCCGCCGTCACCTCGGCGGCGCCGCCGTCTTCGGCCCAGACGAGCGAGAGGAGCGTCCAGGCGGTCAGTGCCGCCAGCGCGCCGAGCGCGACCGCGGGCGCGGTGCGCAGCGGCGGACGGCGGGCGAAGAGCCAGAGCGAGACGGCCGCGAGCGCCAGGTAGCCGATCCCGACCAGGAAGACGGACGCCGGGTAGCCGCCCTTCCAGACCGCCCACCAGAGCCAGAGGGGAACGGCGGCGAGCAGGCCGGCGCCCTCCAGCGCCACTTCGCCGAGCCCGGAGAGCGAGCTAGGCCGGCGCACGGGCCTCGGTCGCCGCAGGTCGCGACCCGACGAGCTCGTCGTAGATGTCCGCGTAGGCGGCGCCGGCGGCGTCGACGGCGTAGCGCTCGTCGATCGTGGCGCGGGCCCTGGCGCCCATCTCCGCCGCGCCCCCGTCGTGCAGGACCCGCTCCAGGGCCGCGGCCAGCCCCGCGGGCTCGGCGGGCTCGACGAGGACGCCGTCGACGCCGTCGGCGATCGCGCCGGGCACGCCGCCGACCCGCGTGGCAACGCAGGGCAGGCCGGCCTGCATCGCCTCGAGCAGGCCGATCGGCAGCCCCTCGTGCCGCGAGGGCAGGCAGAAGGCGTCGGCTGCGGCGAGCAGCGCGCCGACGTCCGCACGGCTGCCGAGCAGGGAGAAGGCGCCGGTCAGGCCAGCCTCCTCGATGTGGGCGCGCAGGGCCGCCTCCTCCGGCCCCGAGCCGGCGACGGCGATCCGCAGGCCCGGCAGGCGCGGGCGCAGCAGCGCTGCGGCGGAGACCAGGTCGTCGATGCCCTTCTCGGGCTGCAACCTGGCGACGGCGAGGACGAGCTGCTCGACGCCCTCGCCGCCGACCTCGCCCCGCAGCGCCTCCCGGTCGAAGCCCTCGCCGGGGGGCTCGGCCGCCGGCACGTTGGGGATCACGCGCATGCGCGCCGCCGGCAGGCGGTAGGCGGCCCGAAAGGCGTCGGCCACCTCCGCCGAGGGGGCGACGAGGCGGCGCGAGAGCCACGCCGACCAGCCGTCGGCGAAGGCGCGCAGGCGGCTGTCCTCGGCGCTCGGCCCGGGCACCGTGTGGATCGTCGTCACGTGCGGGCGGCGACGCGGAACGGCAACCGCCCGCGAGGCGATGTTCGCCGTGGAGAGGTGGGAGTGCACGACCTGCGCCCCGGAGGCGGTGAGGGCGCGCCCGAGAGCGCGGTAGAGGCGCGGGTCGTAGAGGGGCACGGCCGGCAGCCAGCGGAGCTCGTCGGCGTGCTCGCGCACCTGCCCGACCAGACCCGGGTCGGCGTCGCCGCAGTCCGGCACGCAGACCGCGTTCCAGGAGCGGCCCGAGCGCCGCAGCTCGCGAACGAGAGCGGCCAGCAGGGTCTCCGCGCCGCCGAGCCGCAGGGAGTCGATTACGTGGAGCACGCGCGGCGGGGGCGTCACTGGGGGCGATTCTAGTTGCGGCTCTGGAGGCGTCCGCGGGGACCGGACGAGAGCCGCCTCGACATCCGTCCAACCTGAGCCCCGGTCGCTTCTTCCACCCGGTCAGGCGTCCGAAGGGAGGATCGTGATCGGCGCAACCGGCTCCCGGCCCTCCCGGATCTTCCGCCTCTCTGTGCTCGTGGCGCTCGCTCTCCTGGGGTTGATCGCGCTCGTCGCGCCTCCCACCGCCATCGCCTCCGTCACCTCGGCGACCGCCACCCTCGACGGCGGCAGCTTCTCAGAGTTCTCGCAGACGAACGCGCTGCGCGGGACCCTGACCCTGACCGGCTCTCGCACCTACGAGGGCTCTTACGCGGCTCGCGCGGCGTACGAAGGCGGCGGGGAAAACGGCTACGAGCGCGGGATCTGGAACGTGCAGTGGGAAGAGGGCGACGACGTCTGGTTCGGCGCCGCCTACTACCTGCCGGCCGGCTTCCTCGCCAACGTCCAGGGCCAGGTCGACCTGGTCCGCTGGGACAACTGGTCTACCAACCCGAACGACACCGACTGGGGCGGCGTCTCGATCTACGGCTCCGACCACCGCGCCCGCCTGCTGCGCTTCGGCGCCGGCCGCCCCAACAACACGCTCGTCGGGCCCTTCGACCTGCCCGAAGGCAGGTGGTTCACGCTCGAGGTGCACGAGCGCCGTTCCGCCACCGGCGGCAGCGCCCTCAGCGAGGTCTACCTGAACGGCAACCTGGTCGGCCGCAGCACGGCCGCCAACACCTACGGCCGGACCGCGACCAGGGTCCGCTACGGGCTCGTGGCGATTGCCGCGGGGACCCAGACGAAGCCGCTCGAACTGTATTTCGACGACGCCTCGATGGGGACTGCGAACCCGTTCGGCACGGCCGGCTCCGAACCGGCTCCGGAATCGGAACCCGAACCGGAAGCGAGCCCGGAACCCCAACCGGAACCGACTCCCGAACCCGAACCCACGCCCGAACCGGCCCCCGAACCCGCTCCCGAATCGTCGCCGACGGAAGGCGAAGCGACCGGCGGCGGCAGCGAAGAAACGACCACCAAGAAGAACAACCACGGGCACCACAAAGGGGAAAGGCGCCCGGCGCGAGCGAGTCTCAGGGCCGGCAAGCGCCATTACAGAGCCTGCCTCCGCCGTCGCGCTCACCATGCTCGGGCCGCCGGCCGCCGCTTGAACCGTCGCGCGGCGTCCCGCGCCTGCGCGCGCCGCAAGTAGCCTCCTTCCGCAAGCTCGCGCCCAAACCGAGCGGGCGACTCAAACATTCGTCCAGTTCGGTTGACAGCGATACGGACCGATAGACGAGCGCCGATGCGGCGGGTGAGATGCGCTCACCACGCCTGCACGGACGCCGCGCGACCGCCGTCCTGGTCGCCCTGCTGACGGTGCCGGCAGCGCTCGGGGCGCTTCCCGCAGCCGCTTCCGCCGCCGTCTCTCCCCTGGCCGCGACGCTCGAGGGCGGCTTCGGCGAGTTCTCGCAGACCAACGTCGAGACGGGAACGCTGGCGCTGACGACCGGCCGCGCCTACGACGGCAGGACCTCAGCCTTCGCGACCTACTCAGGCGGCGGCGCCAACGGCTACTCGCGCGGGATCTGGAACGTCGACTGGCATGACGGCGAAGACGTCTGGTTCGGCGCCGCCTACTACCTGCCCAAGGGCTTCATCGCCAACGTGCAGGGCCAGGTCGACCTGGTCCGCTGGGACAACTGGGTGTCCCACCCCAACGACACCGACTGGGGCGGCGTCTCGGTCTACGGCTCCGACCACCGCGCCCGCCTGCTGCGCTTCGGCGCCGGTCGTCCCAACAACACGCTCGTCGGGCCCTTCGACCTGCCCGAAGGCAGATGGTTCACGCTCGAAGTCCACCAGCGCCTCTCCGCCGGCGCCGGCGCCCTCAACGAGCTCTACCTCGACGGCCACCTCATAGGACGCTCGACCAGGCCGAACACCTACGGGCGGGCGATCCAGCGCATCCGCTACGGCATCGTCGCGATCGCCGAAGACGCCCAGCGCCGGCCCCTCGACCTCTGGTTCGACCGGGCGACGGCGGGGCCTCAACCCGCCTCCCCGCTGACCGCACAGGCTTCGACGGTGGCCCGGCCTCGCTTCGCCCGGCGACAGACCATCTCCCCCGGCCCCTCGATCGGAGTCAGCGCCGCCCGCCCGGCCGGCTGAGACCCGATTACCATTGCCGTACCCGATGAAGGCTCGCTTGCTCAGCGGCGTCGCGGTCGCCGTCGCCGTGGGCGCCGTCGCCGTTCCCGCCGTACTCGGCGCCGAACCGGCCTGGCGGCAGCTCGCCCCGGCGCCGGAACCGCGTCAGGAGGTCACCTACGTCGCCCTGGGCGGCAAGCTCTACCTCGCCGCCGGCAACAACCTCTCCCAGCAGCGCTACGACCCGGAAACGGACAGCTGGAGCGAAGTCGCCGAGCTGCCCGCGGAATTCACCAGCCTCGACCACGTCGCCGGCGTCGCCGTCGGCAGTGAGCTCGTCTACACCGGCGGCCTCAGCAAATGGGAATACCCGTTCCCGGTCAGCGGCGAGACGACGATCTACGACCCCGTCGGCGACAGCTTCTCGGCCGGCGCCGACATGCCCAGCCCGCGCGCCGCGGGCGGCGCCGCCGTCTGGCACGGCAAGCTGATCTACGCCGGCGGGCTGGGGCCGGAAGGCTCGGTGGCGCGGGTGGACGCCTACGACCCGGCAACCGACGAATGGACCCGGCTCGCGAACATGCCGCGCCCGCGCGACCACTTCCAGGCGGTCATCGTCGGCGACGAGCTCTACGCGATCGGCGGGCGCCGCACCACCGGCAACGAAGGTCGCATCGAAGTCGAAGACCTGAAGCCGGTCGACGTGCTCGACCTGCCCGCGTCCGACGCGGAACTGGCGACGGCCGCATGGACCCCGGCGGTGACCTCGATCCCGACTGACCGCGGCGGTCTCGGGGTCGCCGCCGTGGGAACCTGCATCTACGCGATCGGCGGGGAGCGGGCGACCGGCCCGGACGAAGTCACCGGGGCGGTCGAGTCCTACGACACCGCGAGCGGCGAATGGCACTCGCTCCCCCCGCTGCCGCTGCCGCGGCACGGCATCGAGGCGGCGACGATCGGCAAGACGATCTACGTCGCGGGCGGCGGGACCGTGCCCTTCGACTACGCGCCGACCGACGCGAGCGAAGCGCTCGACGTCGAAGACACCGGGCCGTGCGCGGCCGTAGCCGAACCGGAACCTGGACCACCGGACGCAACGGAAGAACCCCCCGTCATTCCTCCTGAAACCGAACACCGACCCGAGGTTCGCATCACCCATCTGGCGGTGCAACCGCAACGGGTGGTGCTGCGCAAATGGCGGCCGGACCGGCGGCGGCCGAGGGTCGTCGTCCGCCTCTCGCGGGAAGGCTGGGTCACCCTGCGCCTGCCGGGCAGGTTCCGGCTCAACCGGCTGCTGCACGCCGGCCGCAACGAACTTCCCCTGCCGGTCGGCCCGCATCGCCGGCTGCTGCCGCGCGGCAGCTACCGGCTGCTGGCGACGCCGCGCTCGGCACGGGCGGGCGGGAAACCGATGCAGGCCGCGTTCCGCATCGTCCGGTGAGCGCCCGCGGACCGCAATAGCCTTCCCCCGTGCCCGCCGAGCCGCGCCGCGAGCTCCTCACCACCTGGTACTTCCCCGGCCGCGAGTCCTGGGAAGCGCGCTGCGAGATGCTCGACCGCAGCGCGATCTCGCGGCGGGCGCTGCTCGCGCGCCTGCTGCGCGGGGCGCGAGGCCGGCGGGCGCTGATCCTCGACGGCTCGGTCGGCCCCGGCGACCTCTACAGCGACCTGCTCGCCGGGATCGCGATCCGGCGCCGGCCCGGAGGCGGGCGAACGCCGATCGTGATCGGCGAGTGCCAGTGGAAGCTCGGCGGTTCCCGGCTCGACCGGATGGCGACGCGCCTCGGCCTGCGCGCGCTCGACGGCCCGCGGATCGCCTACTGCGTGCTCACCCGCTGGGAGCGGGAGCGGTTCGCCGCGACCTGGGGGGTCGCCCCGGAGCGGGTCTTCGTCACGCCCTACTGCCACACCCTGAGCGACGCCGACCTGGCGGCGCCCACCTCGACCGAGGGCGGCGTCTTCGCCGGCGGCAACTCGCTGCGCGACTACGCCCCCCTGGTCGCCGCGGCGGCCGAGCTGGACGAGCCGGTGACCCTGGCGACGAAGCTGCTCGACGGACCCCTCCCCGCCAACGTCACCGCCGGCCCCGTCCCCTACGAGCGCTTCTTCGAGCTGCTGCGCAACGCCCGCGTCGTCGTCGTCCCCCTCGCCGGCCGCGAGGACCGCACCGCCGGTCAGCAGACCTACCTCAACGCGATGGCGCTGGGCAAGGCGACGATCGTCACCGACAGCCCCGGCGTGCGCGAGTACGTCGAGGACGGCCGCACCGGTCTAGTCGTCCCCCCCGGCGACGCCGAGGCGCTGAGAGAAGCCCTGCGCTGGGTGCTCGACCCAGAGAACGCGGACGCGGTCGAGCGGATGCGCGCAGCAGCGAAGCAGACCGCCCGCACCACCTTCTCCCCCGAGCGCTACGCCCAATCGCTGCTAGACGTCGCCGACGCAATCTCCTGAGCCGGGTCTGAGCGGGGATGGCGGGTGCCCTCCCCAAAACACTCCAGCGCGGCTCCTGCCGCGCGTTTTGGGGAGGGCACCCGCCATCCCCCTCGCCCCCTACGCCAGCACCGGCAACTCGTCCGGCGTAACGACAACCCGATCGACGCAGGTGCGGAACCAGAGCTCTAGGTTGACCATCGCCCAGAGCTGGTCGGAGCGGTCGCGGCCTTCGCGGTGCTCGCCGATCGTGTCGCGCACCGCCTCGGGGCGGAAGATGCCGCGGGCGGTGGCGACCGGGTCGAGCAGGACGTCCTCGGGCAGCGTCCGCATCTCCCCCCGCAGCCAGTCCTCCAGCGGCACGGCGAAGCCCTGCTTGGGCCGGTCGAGAATCCCGTCGGGCAGCCACTCGCGCACGGCCTCGCGCAGGAGGACCTTGCCCTCGCTGCCGCGCAGCTTGCGGCGCACCGGCATCGTCGCCGCCAGCTCCATCAGGCGGTGGTCGAGCAGTGGCGAGCGGACCTCGAGCGAGTTGGCCATGCTGGTCACGTCGACCTTGGCGAGCAGATCGTCGGCGAGGTAGGTGTCGAGGTCGACGGCCATCAGGCGGTCGGCGGCGGCAAGCCCGGCGCGCTCGTCCCAGGCCGCCTCGACGTGGCGCAGCGGATCGGCCTCCGCCAGCCCGGCGCGGAACTCGGGCGTGTAGAGGCGGTCGCGGTCGGCGTCGCGGAAGTAGCGGAAGAGGTCGGCGTAGCGCCGCGGGGGCGGCATCGCCAGACGCGCCGCGAGACGCGCCGCGCGCGGCAGCGGCGAGCGGCCCTCGGTCCCTCCGGCGACCCGCGCAGCGGCCCCCGCCAGCGCCCGGCGCAGGCCTGGCGGCAGAGCGTCGGCGGGACGGGTGCGGGCGAGCTGCCAGTAGCGCCGGTAGCCGGCGAAGGACTCGTCGCCGCCGTCGCCGTTGAGGGCGACGGTGACGTGCCGGCGGGTCAGCTCGGAGAGCTGGAAGGTGGGCAGCGCCGCCGGGTCGGCGAAGGGCTCGCCGAAGTGCCAGGCGATCCGCGGCAGCAGGGAGGCGCTGGGCGGCCCGACGGCGAGCTCGGTGTGGTCGGTCCCGTAGCGCTCGGCGACGGCGCGCGCGTGCGGAGACTCGTCGACCGCGGAGCCGGGAAAGGCGACCGAGAAGGTGCGGACGGGCTCGGCCGAGGTCATCGCCATCGCCGCGACCACGAGGCTCGAGTCGACGCCCCCCGAGAGGAAGGCGCCCAAGGGTACGTCGCTCATCAGCCGCGCCCGCGTCGCCTCGAGGATCGCCTCGCGCAGCCGCTCCTCCGCCTCGGTGGCGGACATCTCGTCCTTGGGCTCGTACGCGAGCGACCAGTAGCGCTCCAGCGCCAGCTCGCCCCCCGGCTGCCAGAGCAGCCGCGTCGCCGGGGGCAGCTTCGCCAGAGCACTGAAGGCACAGAGGTCGTGCGGCACGTACTGGTTGACGAGGAAGGCGTCGAGCGCGCGGGGGTCGAGGTCGCGCGGCACCGCCGGGTCGAGCAGGATCGAGCGCGGCTCGGAGGCGAAGAGCAGGGCGCCGCCCGCCCGGGCGTAGAACAGCGGCTTCTTGCCGACCCGGTCGCGGGCCAGCATCAGGCGCCCCTCGCGCTCGTCCCAGAGCGCGAAGGCGAACATCCCGGCGAGCCGCGACACGCACTCGGGGCCGTGCTCCTCGTAGAGGTGGACGATCGTCTCGCCGTCGCTGTGGCCGCGGAACCTGTGCCCGCGGCGCTCGAGCTCGGCGCGCAGCTCGAGGTGGTTGTAGATCTCGCCGTTGAAGACGGCGATCGTCTTGCCGTCCTCGGAGACGAGCGGCTGGTCGCCGCTGACCAGGTCGATGATCGCCAGCCGGCGCATACCGAGGCCGACCGGCCCCTCGACGTAGGCGCCCTCGCCGTCGGGACCGCGGTGGCGGATCGCGTCGCACATCCGGGCGATCAGCTCAGCGGAGACTGGCTCCCCGCCGCTGACCTTGCCGGCGATCCCGCACATCAGTGCTCACCGCCGTAAGTCGTGTTCCGGATTGGCGAGCGAAAACCGAGCCAGCCAAGGACGCAGTGAGCGTGGCGTACTTGCAAAGTACGCGAGCGAGCGAGGACGCAGGATGGCGAAGGTTTGCAGCCGCCAAACGGAACAGGATTTGCGGCGGTGAGCACTTACTCGACCTCGTCCCAGACGGCCGTCTGGCGGCGGCGCAGGCCGCGCACGACGCCGACGGCGATCGCCGCGTTGCCCAGCGTGAACTGGCCGAGGCCGCGGAAGACGCGGCCGGCCGGGCCCGGCGGGACGGCGCCGGCCGCCGCCAGCGCCCCGGTCCCGTAGACCGCCAGCTGGGCGATCGCCGCCGCCCGGTACCCGGAGTGGCCGGCGAGGCCAAGGGAAGCGAGGAGGCAGCCGAGGAGGAGGAAGGGCAGCGCCAGCCGCCCCAGCTTGTGGGAGACGACGCGCAGCGCGAAGCCGGCGGGCAGCCCGCGCAGCTCGCCGGCGGCCATCACGCGGCCGGCGCCCATGCGCGAGCGGCGCGCCACCTCGCCGCGGGCCGAGGGCGGCGGCTCCTCGGAGGCGGCCAGCGGCTCGTAGATCACCCGCCCACCCTCGCGCACCAGCGCGCAGAGCAGCCAGAAGTCGTCGTTGACGACGCCGGCCGGGAAGCGCGGCAGCCGCTCGCGGCGCACGGCCATGAACTCCCCCGACATCGCCGCGGCGCTGCCGCTGCGGCTCTCGGCGACGCGGATCATGTCCTCGTAGCGGTCGTAGGCGCTGCCGGACTCGCCGCGGCGCCCCCCCACCCCCCAGATCCGGGGATCGGCGAAGTGGCGCGTCGCCGCCCGCAGCGCCCCCGGCGCGAGCAGGTTGTTGGCGTCGGTCATCACGACGATCTCGCCGCCGGCCCGCTCCAGGGCGCGGTTGAGGCCGGCCGCCTTGCCGCCCCGCTCCCCGGCGAAGAGGACCGTCGCCCCCGGAGCCGCCTCCTGGGCGAGCCGGGCCAGCTCGCGGTCGCCGTCGACCGGGACGAGCAGCTCGACCAGCTCGGAGGGGTAGTCGAGCTCGGCGAGCCCGCGCAGCTTGCGCGGCAGGGTCTCGCGCTCGCGGTAGCCGGGCACGACGATCGAGACGCTCGGCAGGCAGTCGTCGTCGCTGCGCCACGGCCGCCGGGGCAGCGCCCTCAGCGCCAGCGGATAGCCGACCAGGACCCAACCCGCGCCCGCCGCGCAGACCCAGAAGAGCCAGGCGAGCGCGCTCACACCGACTCCGCGGGCCGGCCCCCACCGGTTTCGGCGTAGAGATCGGTCGCGTAGGCCATCGCCAGGCCGACGAGCATGAAGAGCAGGCGCAGCTGGCTGCCGTGCAGGAAGAGGCTGCCGACCACGTAGGTCGCCACGGCGAGCAGCAGGGCGCGCCCCAGCGTGGTGCGCCAGGCGCCGCGCGAGAGCGCGTAGGAGAGGAAGACGACGGCAGCGGCCACCCAGCCGACCAGCCCGACGACTCCCTGCTCGGCGGCGATTTCGAGCGGCAGGCTGTGCGGCGCCCGGATCGAGCGCACATCCTCGCCGATGTTGCGACTGTAGACGCGGTAGAGGTTCTCGTACTGGTGGGGCCCGACCCCGGTGATCGGGTAGTCGCCGAACATCGCCAGGGCTATCCGGTTCTCGGTCTCGCGGCCGCTGACCGTGCGGCCGCTCGAGCTTTCCGCCTGACCGATGAAGAACGGGAGCAGGGCGAGCGCCGCGACCAGCGTCGCGAGCGCGGCGATGCGCAGCTGGCGGCTGCGCGTCGTCGCGGCGAAGGCGACGAGGGCGAAGAGCATGGCGAGGCCGCCGCCGCGCGAGCCGGCGGCCATGATCGCGCCGGCGATCGCGATCAGCGTGGCGATCCCCAGCCAGCGTCTCCACCCGCCCTTGGCCGCGACGTAGAGGGCGAGCGGCGTCAGGGCCGCCATCGAGAGGGCGAAGAAGTTCGGCTCGCCGAACGGCCCGGCGGCGCGCGGCGCTTCCGGTTCGATCGCCGTGGCGACGTCGGTGATGACCGGGAAGAGGCCGCTCGGCCCGATCAGGATCGAGCAGATGCCGCCGATGCCGAGGACCAGGCCGGTGACGACGAGCGCCGTCACCACCCGCTCGGCGCTGCCGGCGCCGAAGACGCAGAGGGCGACGATGAAGAGGAAGAGCAGCTCCCGCAGGTCGGACCCGGGCAGCGCCGTCCCTTCCGGGCTGAGCGCGGCCGAGACGAGCAGGGGGATGGCGAGCAGCGCCATCACCAGCAGCACGTTCGCGGCCAGCTGCGGACGCGCCAGCGCTCGCCAGACGGCGAAGGCGAGCAGCAGCAGACCACCGGCTTCCACCGGCGAGGGCAGGCCGCCGAAGACGTGCCCGGGCAGGGCCGCCCAGGTGAGCCCGACGAAGGCCGGCACGATCCACCCCGGCTGCCAGAGCAGGAAGGCCCCGAGCCCCGCCGCGAGGAGGAGGAAGGGCAGCGCGGTGGGGTCGCGGAAGACGATCCCGAGGGCGATCAGCGCGCCGAGGGTGGCGACGACGATCGCGCCCAGCGCCACCAGCGCGTCGGAGGCCGGATCTCGGCCGGCGGGCAGCGCTCCGGACGACCGGCCGGCAGCGCTCACGGCTGGGGGCGTTTCGGCTCCGCGCGGAACAGCGTGTCCTGTAGCGGGCGCCGCCCCTGCGGCGCCAGCCGGCGCAGGATCACCACGACCGCGATCGCGGCGAAGATCGCCAGCAGCAGCGTCGCCAGCAGCAGCACCCCGGTCCCGGGCCCGGAGAGGGACGGCGACGACGGTTTCTCGAGGATGTGCAACGCGAACAGGTCGCTGAGCGCCCCCTGCCGCGCTTCGGTTTCCTTGATCACCGATTCGAGCGCCGGCACGACGTTTTCTTCGCCGCCTTTGGCGGTGACTTCGATCGCCCGGGTGCTGGGCACGGAGCGGACCGAGATCGAGACGCCCATCGCCTGCGCTTTGGCGGTCGTGTCGCTGGAGGCCATCAGCTCGACGTAGGTGCCCTGCGTGCCCGAGCGTTCGAACGATTCGAGCAGCGTCGTGATCTCGCCGGTTTCCTTCGCCGTCGGCGAGAGGACCACGGTGGCGACGCTTTCGTAGTCGCGGCTGCGGGTGAGCGTGAAGACGGAGCCGATGAGCAGGACCAGGACGCCGGTGGCGAGCGCCGCTCGCCTGATCGAGCGCCGGCTCATGCCACACCCGTGCGGCTGAAGACGACGCGAACGGTGGCGAAGATGAGGCGGATCTCACGCCAGAAGGAGGGATGGCGGAAGAAGCTGATCTCCAGCCGGCAGCGTTCCTCGAAGTCCATCGTGCTGCGCCCCTCGACCTGCCAGGGCCCGGTGATCCCCGGGCGGAAGTCGAGCCGGCCGGTCTGCCACATGTCGTAGGTGCCGGCCTCGAAGCTGGTCGGCCGCGGCCCGACGATCGACATGTCGCCCTTCAGCACGTTGATGAACTGGGGCAGCTCGTCGAGGCTCGTCTTGCGCAGGAAGCGGCCGATCCTGGTTACGCGGGGGTCGTTTTCCATGCGGAAGTCGGGCCAGGGGACTTCGCTCTGGTCGCGCAGCTGCTCCTTCAGCTCCTCGGCGTTGGAAACCATCGTGCGGTACTTCAACAGATTGAATCTACGTCCTGCCAGGCCGGTGCGAGATTGCCTGAAGAAAACGGGGCCGGAGCTGTCGTCGAGCTTGACCCAGATCGCGATGACGAGCATCGGCAGGCCGGCGACGAGCAGCGCGGTGGCGGAGAAGGCGATGTCGAAGAGACGCTTGCAGAACCAGTAGGCTGGGCCGGCGTCGGGGTGCAGGGCGTCGGTGGCCGCCTTGGCCGCGGTCGTTCCCGCCTCGGCCTGCGCCCTCGGATTGTTTGGCATCAAGTGCCCCAAGATAGCTCGTCTAAATCGCGTCGCCACCGTAGGGTTGAGTTCGGCTTGACGATGCCGACACTTGAGCGATGAGCGAACCGGTTCCACGCCCGTGAGCACCCCCAGCTGGGGACAGTCGACCCGTCACGGCCTGCTCTGGGCGGGCGCCAGCCTGCTCGGCAACAAGGCGGTCAACTTCGTCTCGGTGATGGTCCTCGCCCGGCTGCTGACGCCTGGAGAGTTCGGGGTCGTCGCCGCCGTCGTCATCTTCCTCAGCTTCATCGAACTGGGCAGCGACCTGGGGATGAAGGCGACGGTCGTCTACGAGCAGGAGCAGGGGGTGACGGCGCGGGTCCAGTCGGCCTTCACCCTCAACCTGATCATCGCCTTCGCGCTGACCGCGATCGGGGTCCTCTGCGCGCCGCTGGTCGCCCAGTTCTTCGGCGTCGAGGGCCAGGAGAACCTCTTCCGCGTCGGCGCGCTCTGCCTGCTCTTCGTCGGCCTCGGCAACATCCACGACGCGCTGCTCGTCCGCGAGATGGACTTCAAGCGCCGCACGGTGCCCCAGATCGTGCAGGCCGCCGTCCGCGCCGCGGTCTCGATCGGCCTCGCGATCGCCGGGTTCGGCGCCTGGTCGCTGGTGCTCGGGATGCTGGTCGGCTCGGCCGCCTGGACCCTGGTGCAGTGGATCCTCTCCCCACTGCGCCCGACCCTCGACCTCGACCTCGGGATCGTGCGCGGGATGGCCTCCTACGGCAGCGCCGCCGCCGTGCTCGAGGTCCTGGCGCTGGTCAGCTACCGCGCCGACGCCGCCGTCGTCGGCCGGGTGCTCGGCGAGCGCGCCCTCGGCCTCTACACGATCGCCTTTCGCGTCCCCGAACTGGCGATCGAAACCGTGGCCTGGAACACGTCCGAGGTCGCCTTCCCCGCCCTGGCCCGCAAGCGGGAGATCGACCGCGGCGACCTGGCGCGCTCGACGATGCGCCTGCTGCGCTTCCAGGCCCTCTACGCGCTGCCCGTCGCCGCCGGCATCGCGATGGTCGCCACGCCGCTGATCGTCGTCCTCTTCTCCTCGAAGTGGAGCTCGGCCGGGGGCGTCGCCGCCGCGATCGCGGTCAAGGCCGGGATCACCGCCGTCGTCTTCCCGCTCGGCGACGTGTTCAAGGCGCTCGGCCGCCAGCGGGTGCTGGTCGCGCTCAGCGCGATCCAGCTGCCGATCCTGATCGCGACGATCGTCGCCGTCGCCCCGGCCGGGATCGTCGCCGTCGCCTGGGCACGCGCCGGCTTCACCGTCGTCCTCGGCACGATCCAGATCGGCTTCGTCCTGCGCGCCCTCGACAGCGACGTGCGCACGCTGATCGACGCCCTGCGTCCCGCCCTGGTGACGGCCGCCGGGGTGGTGATCGGCGCCGGCGCGATCGCCCTCGCCTTCGACGGCTCCGACCTCGCCGAACTCCTGCTCGGCGCCGCCGCAGGCGGCGCCGTCGGGCTGCTGGCGGCGCGGGCCTTCGCCTTCGACGCGCTGCGCGAGCTGGTCGACCAGCTGCGCAAGATGCGCCCGAGCCCGGTCGAGCCGCAGCCGGTGGGGCCGGAAGGCTGATGGGGACGGCGGGGTGCAAGCCGGCGCTCGTCCTCGGCGCGGCCGAGACGCCCGTCCCGGTCTGCCGCAGCCTCGGCCGCGGCGGCGTGCCGGTCGTCGTCTACGGCGGCGCCGAGGACCCGGCGCGGCACTCGCGCTGGTGCCGGCGCTGGGTCGAGACCCGGGGCCAGGGTGAGGAGGCCGAGCGCGAGTGGATCGAGCTGCTGCTCGCCGAGCCCGAGCCGGGGGTGCTCGTGCCCTGCTCGGACAAGTGGGTGGAGCTGATCGCCCACAACCGCGAGGCGCTGCTGAAGCGCGGCCACGTGCCGCTCTTCGGCTGCGACGAGGCCTCGCTGGCGATGCTCGACAAGGGACGCACCTACGAAGCGGCCGAGCGGGCCGGGGTGCCGATCCCCGGCTTCGCCCTCCTGCACGAGCCGGGCGACATCGAGCCGGCGCTGGCGCGGGTGCCGCTGCCGTTCGGGATCAAGCCGCTGGAAGGCCACGTCTTCCGCGAGCGCACCGGGCTGCTCGACAAGGTGATCCCGATCGCCGACCCGAATGAATTCAGGGAGCTGGCCGGGCGGTGGCTCGGCGAAGGCCTCGGCCTGATGGCGACCGAGATCGTCGCCGGCCCCGACGACCTCCTCTACTCGGCCTTCTTCTACATCGGCGAGGACGGCGAGCCGCTCGTCTCCTTCACCAACCGCAAGCTCCGCTCCGACCCGCCCCACTTCGGCGTCGGCTGCTACGTGATCGAGGAGCAGCTGCCGGAGCTGGTCGAGCTGGGGCAGCGCTTCCTCGCCGAGGCGGGCGTGCGCGGCATCGCCCAGCTCGAATACAAGCGCGACCCCGGCGACGGCGAGCTCAAGCTACTCGAGTGCAACCCGCGCTTCCACCTGACGATCGAGCTGGCGATCGCCTGCGGGCTCGACGTGCCGCTCTACGCCTACCGGCGGGTCTGCGGCGAGTCGCCCGAGCGACCGGTGCAGCGGCGCCACGGCCTGCGGCTCTGGCACCCGCTGCCCGACTTCCGCGCCTACCGCGTCCTGCGCGAGGAGGGCGAGCTGACGACGGGCGGCTGGCTGCGCAGCCTCGCGCACCGCCAGCGCTTCACCGTGTTCGCCGCCGACGACCCCTGGCCCAGCGTCGTCGTCAACGCGCGCACCCTGCGCCGGGTCGCCGGCAACGGGATGCGCCGCGCCTTCGGCCGTGCGGAGCGTTGAAACGGGAGATGAACAAGATCGAGCGGGCGGCGTGGGCGCTCTCGCGCAGCGGCGCCGGGATGGCGCTGCGGCGCCTGCCGACCTGGGACGGGGTGCTGACGCTCTGCTTCCACCGGATCGGCGACGGCGAGGGCTCGGCCTGGGAGCGGACGCTGTGGGACACGACGCTGGAGGAGCTCGACCGCCGCCTGCGCTTCCTCCGCCGCCACGCCGAGGTGATCTCGCCCGCGGAGATGCTCGGCCTCGAGGCGGCGCCGCGCGGGCCGCACGTCCTGCTCACCTTCGACGACGGCTACCGCGAGTGGGCGACGGAGGTGCTGCCGCTGCTGCGCTCCCACGGAATGACCGCGGCCTTCTTCCTCGCCACCGGGTTCATCGACGAGCCGCGGGCGCCGTGGTGGTACGAGCTGCCCTGGATGGCGCGGCAGAGCCGGGTCGAGGCGCTGCCCGCCGGGGAGTGGCTGCGCGAGCCGCTGCCCCTCGGCGACGACCGCGATGGCGCCGCCGAAGCCCTGCTCGACGCCTACAAGGCGCTGCCCGGCGAGCGCTGCGAGGAGTTCCTCGCCTGGGTCGCCGAGGCGGGCGGCAGCGGGCGCTGCGACCCGCGCGCCGGGCGCGACGACTGGCTCGGCTGGGACATGGTCCGCGAGCTGCGCGACGCCGGCATGGAGATCGGCGGCCACACGGTCGACCATCCCGTCCTCTCCCGCCTGCCGGCCGCGGCGCAACGGGACCAGATCTCGGCCTGCGCCCGCCGGATCGAAGCCGAGCTCGACCGGCCGATGCGGATGTTCGCCTACCCGGTCGGCCTGCCCGACAGCTTCGACGCGGATACCCAGGCCGCCCTGCGCGACGAGAACGTCCGCCTCGCCTTCGGCTACCACGGCGGCTACGCCCACGGCAACCAGCCGCTCGACCGCCTCGACGTCCCCCGCGTCACCGGCGGCATGGACCCCCAGATCATCGCCGCGACCCTCGCCCTGCCCCAGGTCTTCGCCCGCTGGTGAGCTCAGGCGCTGCGTAGAAGCTGAGAGACGACCTCGCCGGGCTGCTGGCCTCGCTCCATGGCGATTCGCTCAAGCCGCTTGGCGTCATCGCCCTCGACGCTGATGAGAATCGACAGCTTCGCGTCGGGATTGCCCTCGTGCATCTCG
The DNA here is from genome assembly GCA_050258095.1 of Chloroflexota bacterium. Taxonomy (GTDB): domain Bacteria; phylum Actinomycetota; class Thermoleophilia; order Solirubrobacterales; family 70-9; genus VRUE01. Next base: position 7,495 of record JBLMYD010000028.1, on the reverse strand, counting down.
ATCTGATCGGCGCGGGCACGGTCCAGCTCGGAGTCGAAATCGCCGGGCTGCGGATCGGCGTCTGTCCAGGGATCTTTTCCCATCTCAGTCAATGATTGTGGCCGATGAGAAGCAACCTCTCCCTCAGCTCATGCCTGTATCGGCTGGCGCCCGGTTCGTCGGTCGCGGCGGTGGCGTCCATCGAGGTCGCGAAGCGCTTCGCAACCGACCCGCGCCAAGCGCGGGTCCGGGTCTTCGGTCAAGTCGAGGGCAACCGCGGCAAGCGGCGCGATCGGCTCACCGACCAGGAAGCTCCAGCTCTCATCCGGCACGAGCCGAAGGGTGACGTTGCCCGCCGAGCCCACCGGCGAGAGAGCGTGGGCGGCGACGAATTTCCTCAGCTTGCCCGCGCACAGATAGCCGTCGGCCTCTTGACCCGCGACCAAATCGAGGCCGTGCTCTCCCGCGGCGCTGATCCCCGACCTGATCAGCCCTGGATCTTCGAGGAGGTGAGGGATCTCGCCCAGGTGCGCGACGAAAGGACGCGCCTCGGCACGCCGGGCAAGCCGCGGACCGAGCTCATCCAGCCCCTCCAGCGCAAGGGCGCGGCGCAGCCTCGACCGAACGCTGGGATCGATTCCCTCGACATCTCTGCCCGAGGCGAGAGCGAGCAAAGCCCAGGCATTACGCGGGGAGAATGGGCGACCGCCCGCGCCCTTCCGGCGACGGCGCGCCTCGACCACCGCGCGGTCGATGAGCCAGTGGCCACCGATCTTGGCAGCCGGCAACCGGCCGTGGGCAGCCAACACCCGAACGCGCGCCGGGCTCAGGCCCAGGATGCCGGCCGCTTCCGAAACGGAGACAGGATCGGTCATCGACGAAACTATATCGGCACCGATATCGTTTCAATAACTATTGCGATAGAGCAACCATTGTGGCGCGCTGGGTCGGGCTCGAGCCCCGAAGTCCCTTCAGGTCACTTGGCTCGCAGCGGAACTTGATGCTTGCCGCCCGGGCCGAAGCCGACGTTGCCGGCGCCGTCGACGGTGCGGAAGAGGAGCAGGTAGCGACCCCTGGGCAGGTGCCCGCCCAGCGGCAGGACCCAGGTCACCTTTTCGCCGCTGCCCTTCAGCTTCGCCCTCATGTAGACGGGGTGCCCGCAGCTCCTCGTGCCCCGCGGGAAGCCGCCCTTGCCCTGTGCCCACCAGCGACAGCGCTTCCCCACCTTGTGCGCCTGGCGCAAGGCGACCTGCACCTTGCGCAGTCCGCTCGCGTCGCTGGCCGTCCCGCGCAGCACCGCCTTGCTCTTGTTCTTGAGGCCGTGCTTGGGGTTGAAGACGAGGCTGGCGGGCGTGGTGTCGCCCGTGGGAGGCGGAGGTTCTTCGGGACCGCTCACCTTCCGGTAATTGGCATTCAGCGAGATGTCTTCGCTGGGGATTTCAAGGTCGTGGATGCGTTCGCCCCCGTCCGACCAGCTTTCGAATTCGTATTCGGAACCCCCTTGGCTGAAGCTGGCGGCGGCGGAGACAGTCGTATGCAGGCCGATCGTCGACTGCTTTTCGAAAGGCGTCGTCTCGTTGACGCCGCCATAGCTGATCGGCGCCCCCTCGGGGGAACTGTCGATCCGCACCAGTTTCGTGACCGGGGTCAGTTTCCGAAGGATCGTCTTTTTAAGGCCCCGACCGTCGGTCGCGGTCAATTCGACTTCATAGGAGGAAGGGGAGTCGTGGGCGATGTCGGTTGGAAACGTAACCGACCCGACCCCGCTTTTTTCGGTGATTGGATGCACGTGGGTCCCCGCGTGATTGAGCCTGACGTTCCAGAAGAGCGAACCCACCCCAAGCGAGCCCTCGTCTTCATCTTTCGCGCTGCCCGCGATGGTGATTTCTTCGCCGTCGGTATATGTGGTCGGCCCGCTGTCGAAGGAAGGTTCGGGTTCGTGTTCGTCACCGGCGTAGATCTCCATGGCCTTGCTGTCTTCACCGCCTTTGCCGTCTTCGACCGTGAGCTTGACATTGGTATTTACGGATTCTTCGAAGGTCCATTCCGGTTCCTTCGCCGTGCTGTCCGTTTTGCCGTCTTCGTTGAAGTCCCACGCGTAGGACAATTTTTCCCCGTTGGGATCGCTTGATTCGGATGCGTTGAATTTGACGTGCAGCGGAAGCGCGCCGTACGTTTTGCTCGCAGATGCGGCTGCTTCGGGAGGAGCGTTTGCGGCGTCGAACGAAATCTGCCTTATCTGGGCAAAGTTGCCTTCGCCGAAGCCGATGTCGACGAACATGAGATCGCCGTTGGCTGCGGGTGCCCAATCCACCGCCATGAATTCTTCAGATAGGACCTTCGGGTAGCCCGGTTCCACTTCCGTTCCGGCTTTGTTCAGGCGCAGGTACGACAGCTTGCTGGTGACGAAATCGGTGATGAAGATTGCGCCTTCGAACTCAGCGGGATAGTCGTTTGCCCCCCCGCTTCCGGTGTACGTGATGCCGCCGACGATTGCGCCGCCGGCTTCCGGGTGGTAGTCGTATACGGGTTCGGTAAACGATTCGCCTTTTTCTGACATTTCTTTGACCAGTTCTTTGCACTGGCCTTCTTCGCTCCAGGTCGGAGTGGGAATTTTCCCCTCCCGGCACGGCCAGCCGTAGTTCTTGCCTTTTTCGGCCAAGTCAAGCTCCTCGCGGGTCGACCAACCGGCATCGGAGACGGTCGGCCGTCCGTCCGGGCTCGGGCGGAAGAAGAAACGGAACGGGTTGCGGAAGCCCTTCGCGTAGACCTTCGTGCAGACGTCTTTCAGGTTTTCGTCGGATGGGCAGAAGGGGTGTCCGGGCAGGCCTTCGCCGGTGGTCGATATGTGCAGGAGCTTCCCGGAGTAGCTCTCGACCCGCTGCGAGCGCCACGAGTCGGGGTCCAGGGCCGCCCCGCCGTCGGAACCATCCCCGACCGAGACCCAGAGAGTGCCGTCGTTGGGGTCGACCCTGACGCTGTCGATCGTGTGCTCGATCGAGTCGTCAGGGATGCAATCGGATTTGTTAGCCGTGCTCCAGTCGCCTTTGACCAGATCGCTCGGTTGCGGACATGCGTGTTCGGTCGAGAACGGCACTCCCGGATGTTCGGGGTCGCTGCTGTAGCTGCCGAGCACGACGTGCTCTTCTCCCGGCTCGATCTTTATCGGTTCGGTCAGCCCTTCCAATTCAAGCTCGGACGGAACTTTCAGCCACACCAACCGCTGTGTCTTCGGGAGATTCGCGAGCGAGGAGTTGGATTCGAGTTCGGCTTTGCTCCTGTCCTCGAACGTGTAGGCGAGGTAGATCTTCCTGTTGAGGCTGTATTCCTTATCGACCGCGACGCTGACCAGGCCGCGATCCTGGGTTTCGTTGACGTGGTCGCTGAGGTCGAAGAGAGGCTTCGCTTTCGCCCCGCCGCCTTTCGAAGTCCAGACAATGCCGGCGTTGTCGGTGATGAACATGCGGCCGTCCGGGGCCACAGCCATCCCGATCGGCTGAGCGAAGCCAAAGGTGGTCTGCGTCGTGTAGAACGACGGCACCGTGAAATGGGGTTTGGCCAAACTCGCGTGGGCCGGTGTCGAGCTAATCGCTGCGAATAGAAATCCGCAGACGAGGGGGACGACAAGGGGGCGCGGCACGCTCATCCGCATGAGCATCGGCTCAAGCTAGCAAGAATCACAGACTTTCTAAACCGAACAAACGTCTTGTAGTCGCGGTTGCTACGCAGGCTCCCCCGGTTCCTTGCGCGGCACGAGCACGAGGCGCTTGAACTCGGCGACGAGGACGCCATCCTGGTTGAGGACGCGGGTGTGGACCTTGACGACGCCGCGGTCGGGCTTCGATTTCGAGGGCTTGACCTCGAGCACCTCGGTCTCGCAGAAGAGCGTGTCGCCGTGGAAGACCGGGTTGGGGTGGCTGAGGTCTTCGGTGGCGAGGTTGGCGATCGCCTTGCCCGAGATGTCGCTCACCGACATGCCGAGGGCGAGCGAGTAGACGAGCGGCCCGACGACGACGTTGCGGCCCTGCTGCGACCCGGCGGCGTAGACGTCGTTGATGTGCAGCGGATGGTGGTTCATCGTGATCAGGCAGAAGAGGTGGTCGTCGGCCTCGGTCACGGTCTTCGCCGGCCAGTGCTTGTAGACGGCGCCGACCTCGAACTCCTCCAGGTAGCGGCCGTAGCTGTGGGCGCCGGACGCCTCGCGCTCGGCCTGGTCGGTGGTCAGCTCGTACTTCTCGTCGCTCATCGGTTGCTCGGTCTCCTCTCGAGGTGCGGCGCGGCATCCTATAGACCGCCGCGTCCCGGCCGCTTTACAAGACTAGAATTCCGCGGATGAGGATCGGGATCGTGGGCCTGGGTTACGTCGGCCTGCCGCTCGCCGTCGCCTTCGCCGAGGCGGGGCACGACGTGGTGGGGCTGGACGCCGACTCGCGCAAGGTCGAAAGCCTCGAGCGCGGCGAGAGCTACATCGAGGACATCCCGAGCGCGGCGCTCGCCCCGCTCGGCGAGCGCCTGCGCCCGACCCAGCGCCACGCCGACCTCACCTCGTGCGAGGCGGTGATCGTCTGCGTGCCGACGCCGCTGACCGGCTCGCGCGAGCCGGACCTGACCTACCTGATCGACGCGGCGACGGCGCTGGCCGGAGTCCTGCAGGCGGGGCAGCTGGTCGTGCTCGAGTCGACCACCTACCCCGGCACGACCCGCGAGCGCCTGGCGCCGATCCTCGAGGAGTCCGGCCTCTCCGCCGGCACCGACTTCCACCTCGCCTTCTCGCCCGAGCGGATCGACCCCGGCCGCACCGACTACACCGTGCGCACCACGCCCAAGCTCGTCGGCGGGCTGACCGAGGCCTGCTCGCAGCGCGCCCGCGAGCTGTACGAGCTGATCTGCGACGAGGTCGTCGTCCTCTCCCGGCCGGAGGCGGCGGAGCTGGCGAAGCTCCTCGAGAACATCTTCCGCTCGGTCAACATCGCCTTCGTCAACGAGCTGGCGCAGCTCTGCGACCGGCTCGGGATCGACGTCTGGGAGGTGATCGACGCGGCGGCGACCAAGCCCTTCGGCTTCATGCGCTTCGACCCCGGTCCCGGCATGGGCGGCCACTGCCTGCCGATCGACCCCTTCTACCTCGCCTTCAAGGCGCGCGAACACGACTTCTACCCCGAGTTCATCGAGCTGGCCGGAAAGATGAACCAGGCCCAGCCGGGCTTCTGCGTCGAGCGCATCGAGCGCGCCCTCAACGAGGCCGGCAAGCCGGTCAAGGACTCGAAGATCCTGATCCTCGGAGTCAGCTACAAGGCGGGCGTCGGCGACATCCGCGAGTCCCCGGCGCTGAAGATCGCCCACCTACTGCGCGAGCTCGGCGGGGACGTCGCCTATCACGACCCGCACGTGCCCGAGCTGACCGACCTCGGCCTCGCCTCCGTCGACCTCGACGAGGCGCTCTCCTCCTGCGACGCGGCGGCGATCGTCACCGCCCACCCCAGCGTCGACTACGCGGACGTCGCCGCCCGGGCGCCGCTCGTCGTCGACTTCCGCGGCGTCACGCGGGGCATCGACGCGAAGAACCTGATCCGCCTCTGACCGGCCCTCAGTGGGCCTTTTTCAGCCGCGCCCGTTCCTCCTGGCGTTCGACGACCTGGGCGATCAGCTTCTTCACGTTCGAGTCGCCGGTCGCCTTGACGTGGCCGGTCTCATAGGCCTTGCGGTAGCCCTTCAGCGTCCCCTGCTCGGCGAGCTGGTTGAACTGCGGCCGGTCGATCTGCACCAGCACCCGCTCGTCCTGCGCCAGGTCCTTGCTGATCTTCGGGCCCGGCAGCTCGACCCGGTAGAGCTGGATGTCGTGTTTGGCCTTCAGTTCCAGGCCGAAGACCAGTTTCAGCTTCGCCAGCGCCGGCACCTCCGCCTGGAACCGCTCGACGGCGGTCTTGATCAGGTCGGCGGTCGACGCCACGGCGCTAGCGGCGCTCCATCTAGATCTTGTGCCTTTGCAGGAGCTTCTTGCCGATCACCATGCGCTGGATCTCGGAGGTGCCCTCGCCGATCAGCAGCAGCGGCGCGTCGCGGTAGAGGCGCTCGACCTCGTACTCCTTCGAGTAGCCGTAGCCGCCGTGGATGCGGAAGGCCTCCTCGACGCACTCCTTGCCGGTCTCCGAGGCGAGCAGCTTCGCCATCCCGGCCTCGAGGTCGGAGCGCTCGCCGGCGTCCTTCATCCGCGCCGCCTTGCGGGTGAGGAGGCGGGCCGCTTCGATCTTGGTCGCCATGTCGGCGAGCTTGAACTGGATCGCCTGGTGCTGCGCGATCGGCTTGCCGAAGGTCTTGCGCTCCTGGCTGTAGCGCAGGGCCAGCTCCAGCGCCCGCTGGGCGATGCCGACGCCGCGGGCGGCGACGTTGACGCGGCCGACCTCGAGCGCATCCATCATCTGCACGAAGCCCTGGCCGACGCCTGCCTCCTCGCCGCCGAGCACGCGCTCGGGCGGGCAGCGGTAGCCGTCGTAGACGAGCTCGGTCGACTCGACGCCCTTGTAGCCCATCTTCTTGATCTTGGGCGGGATCGTCAGGCCCGCGTACTCGCCCTCGTTGACTTCCTTCCAGGGCTCCTTCTCGGTGATGAAGCAGGTCATGCCCTTGTAGGGCGGGTCGGCCTTCGGGTCGGTCTTCATCAGCACGAAGACGACGCCCGAGCCGAGCCCGTTCGTCACCCACATCTTCTGCCCGTTCAGCTCCCAACTGCCGTCCTCGCCCTTCTTCGCCGTCGCCTTGATCCCCTGCACGTCGGAGCCGACCTCGGGCTCGGAGAGCGAGAAGGCGGCGCGGATCTCGCCCGTCGCCATCTTCGGCAGGAAGTGGTCCTTCTGCTCGTCGGTGCCGAACTTCATCAAGAGGTAGGAGCCGATGAAGTGGGTGTTGACGACGCCCGAAATCGAGATCCAGCCGCGCGAGAGCTCTTCGACGATCATCGCGTAGGTGGTCAGGTCGAGGCCCATGCCGCCGTACTCCTCGGGGATCGTCACCCCGAAGAGGCCGAGCTCCTTCATCTGCTCGACGATCGGCTCCGGGAAGGAGTCCTCGTGGTCGTATCTCTCGGCGTTGGGGATGATCTGCTCGTCGACGAACTGGCGCACCATCTCGGTGATGTCGCGCTGGATGTCGGTCTGCTCGCTGAAGGCGGCGGTATCTACGGCCATGGCTCCTGATCCGGTCGGGTTCTGGGGAGCCGAAGGATATCGGCGGGCGGCATCGTTCAGGCGACCCGGCGCCGGTCCTCTACCCTTGGCCTGCGGCTCGCCAGCCGTGCGACCCGCTTCAGGGCCGGCTTCACCTGAAAACCGCGAGCAAGAGAGCTGGAGGATTCCATGGCCGACAAACCCCAGTCCGCCGCGCTGCACCCCGGGCCCGGGTTTCGCATCGAGACCGAGGTCGATCGTCCGAGCCCGAATACCGTCGCCGGGCTCGGCAAGTTCGAGACCCCCTCTGCATCGGACCTGATGAACCGGCTCTACACGATGGCGCCGACGAT
>JBLMYD010000027.1:0-11420 GCA_050258095.1 Chloroflexota bacterium | reverse complement strand
TCGGCGAATGCGAACGCGAAGAAAAAGCATGCACTGCGACGACCGTCTCGCTGCCCACCTCCCCCTACCTCGAAGCCGGCGGCGAAGGCAACGGCACCCTTGTCCTCACGGGCGGCGAAGTGAACTTCCACTGCGGCCTGCTGATCAACTGCACCTACAAAGCGCCGACCCTGCAGGCCAAAGGCGGCGAACCGGCCAGCCTCGGCGCCGAAGAACTCGAACTGACCAGAATAAGCGGCCTTTGCCCGGAAGTCGCCAAACTCGACGCCACCTACACGCTCGCCGAACCGGTTCCGGCGTATTTGGTTCTCTGAAGCCGGTTGCCGTATAGCCTCGCGGGCATGCGGTCTGCGCTCGTCACGGGTTCCTCCACCGGCATCGGTCGGGCGACGGCGCTGCGGCTGGACCGCGAGGGCTGGCGTGTGTTCGCCGGTGTTCGTCGCGAGGAGGATGCCGAATCGCTGCGGACCGAGGCGAGCGAGCGGCTGGTTCCGGTGACGCTCGACGTCACCGATTCGGGGCAGATCGCGGCGGCGGCCGAGGCGGTCGAAGAGACGGTGGGGGGGAGCGGGCTCGACGGGCTCGTCAACAACGCCGGCGTCGCGATCCTCGGTCCGTTGGAGACGATCCCACTCGACGACTTCCGCCGCCAGCTCGAGGTCAACCTCACCGCCCAAGTCGCCGTGAGTCAAGCGCTGCTGCCGGCGATCCGGCGCGCCCGCGGTCGGGTCGTCTTCGTCAGCTCGATCGGCGGTCGCATGGCGCTGCCCTTCGGCGGTCCCTACCACGCGGCCAAGTTCGGCCTCGAGGCCGCGACCGACTGCCTGCGTCAGGAGCTGCGCCCGTGGGGGATCCACGTCTCGGCGATCGAGCCGGGCTCGATCGACACGCCGATCTGGGAGCGGGGAGAGCGGTTCGCGGACGAGATATCGAGCCGCGCGCCCGCCACGCAGGAGGAGCTCTACGGAGCGACGATCGAGCGCTTCCGCGCCGCGGTGCGGCGCACGGCCGAGCGCGGCATCTCGCCCGAGAAGGTCGCCGCGGCCATCGCCCGCGCCCTCACCGCGCGGCGACCGCGCACCCGTTACGTCGTCGGCGCCGACGCCCGCGGCCAGGCGCTCGCCGCGCGGTTCCTGCCCGATCGCGCCCTCGACGCCGCCGTCCGCCGCATCATGCGCCTTTGATCCGCTGACTTCGACTTTATTCGCCCATATGGCGAATAAGTACAAACTCAGCGGCGGGCGCGCCTATACTGGCTCCTTGATTGACTGGTCAGTCAACCAGGAGACGTCGCACTTGCGCGCCGCCGTCGTACAGCTCAACTCAACCGCCGACAAGGGGCGCAACCTCGCCAGCGCCGAGCGGCTGGTGCGCGCCGCCGCGGCCGACGGCGCCGACCTCGTCGCCCTGCCCGAGAAGTGGAACCTGCTGGCCGCCGGACCGGAGCTGCTCGCCGGCGCCGAGCCGCTCGACGGGCCGAGTCTGACGGCGGCCCGCGCCTGGGCCCGCGAGCTCGGCATCCACCTGCTCGCCGGCAGCGTCTCCGAGCAGGGACCCGATGACAAGGCCTTCAACACCTCGGTGCTGATCGGGCCTGACGGCGCAGACCTGGCCGCCTATCGCAAGGTCCACATGTTCGACGTCGACGTCGACGGCGTCGCCTACCGCGAGTCCGACTACGAGGAGCCGGGCGAGGAGATCGTCGTCGCCCACCTGCCACAGGTCGACCTCGGCCTCAGCGTCTGCTACGACCTGCGCTTCCCCGAGCTGTACCGGATCCTCGCCGTGCGCGGCGCCCGCATCGTCGCCGTCCCCTCCGCCTTCACCTTCGCCACCGGCCGCGACCACTGGCAGGTCCTGCTGCGCGCGCGGGCGATCGAGGACCAGGTCTTCGTCCTCGCGCCCAACCAGGTCGGCGAGGCCGCGCCGCACTTCCGCTCCTGCGGTCGCTCCTCGATCGTCGATCCCTGGGGCGTCGTCCTCGCCACCGCCCCCGACGAGGAGCGCTTCGCCGCCGCCGACCTCGACCTCGCCGCGCAGGAGCGTATCCGCGAGAGCCTGCCTTCCCTCGCCAACCGCCGCCCGCGGGCCTATGCGTGGCCGCAGCTGACGGAGGCCCAAGCCTGATGGCCAAGGCGCCCGCTCCGGCGGTCGACAAGCGCCGCCAGATCCTCGACGCGGCGATCCGCGTCTTCGCCCGCCAGGGCTTCCACTCGACCCGCGTCTCGGACATCGCCGACGAGGCCGGCGTCGCCTACGGACTCGTCTATCACTACTTCAAGTCGAAGGACGAGGTGCTGAACGAGCTGTTCAGCGAGCGCTGGTCGCTGCTGCTGGCGGCGATCGAGGAGGCCGACCGCGAAGGGGGCACGCCGCGCGCCAAGCTCGAGGCCGTCGCCGGCTTCATCGTCGACTCCTACCGTCACGACCCCGAGCTGATGAAGGTGATCATCGTCGAGGTCACCCGCGCCGCCAACTCCTTCGGCCGCACGCACCTGCCGGAGATCCGCAGCGCCTACGAGTCGATCGCCAAGATCGTCGCCGAGGGCCAGGAGGCGGGCGCCTTCCGCCGCGACGTCGACCCGACCTTCGCCTCGATGTCCTTCTACGGCGCGATCGAGCAGCTGCTCTCGGGCTGGATCTTCGAGCTGATCCCCGCCTCCGACGCCGACTTCGACCAGGCAAGGTCGCTTGTAGTGGCGACGATCTGCGACGGTCTCGAGCCGCGATAGGTAAGGTCGGCGCCGATGGAAAACGAGATCGTCAGGCGCCTCGTCTGGAGCGGCATGCTGGCCGCGACGAGCGCCCTCGCCAGCGTGGTCGCCGCGCGGATCGCCGCCTTCGCCTACCGCCGCATCTTCGAAGAGGAGCCGCCCGAGTAGCGTGGCCGACGGCGCTGCGACACCCCCGCCGCGCGACGAGCGCTCGGTCAGCGAGCTCGTCTTCGACGTCGCCGAGAAGAGCTCCTCGCTGGTGCGCGAGGAGATCGAGCTGGCCAAGACCGAGATCTCCGAGAAGGTCGGCAAGATCCTGCGCGGCTCGGTCGTCGGCGTCGCCGCCGGCACCTTCGCCTTCCTCGCCCTGATCCTCGTCATGGAGGGCGTCGCCTGGCTGCTCGCCGAAGAGGTCTTCGACGGCAATGCCTGGCCCGGCTTCTTCGTCGAGGCCGCGGTCTTCCTGCTGATCGCGGCGGGCGCCGGCCTCTTCGCCTACCGCTCGGTGCAGGCGGGCTCGCCGCCGGTGCCCGAGCAGGCGATCGAGGAGGCGAAGCTGACCAAGGCGACGCTCGAGTCCGGCACGAAGGCGGGGAGCGAATGAGCGCCCATCCCGAGCCGCGCCGACCCTCGACCGTTGGCATGCCCGGCCGCAACGCGGCCGAGATCCGCCGCGACATCGACGCGCAGCGACGCGACCTCGGCACCTCCGTCGAGCTGCTCCGCGGCCGCGTCGCCGAGCTGACCGACTGGCGTCGCCAGGTGCGCGAGCACCGCTCGCAGCTGATCGTCGGTGCCGCCGTCGCCGGCTTCGCGCTCGGCGGGCTGACGATGCTGCGCCGCCGCCGCTAGCGATTGACCGGTCGCGGCAAAGCGGCGGGCAGGCGACGACGGGCGGGGAGCACGATCCTGATCCGGCTCGTACGGCCCGCCGCCTGCCCAACGGTCCGGGCGCTGGCGCGCCGGCCGCTGCGCCTCAAGGAGCTGACAGCGGAGTTGGACGGCCCGTCGGCGGGGACGGTGCGCGTCCGCCTCGACGACCTCGTCGCCCTCGGTGCTGTGGCGAAAAGCGGCGGCGGCATGCCCTACGCGGTGCGCAACGAGCTGACCGGCGTCGGCCGCGACCTCCTGCGGGTCGTCGACGCGGTCGACGAGTGGCTCTCTCGGGCGCCCAAGGGGGCGATCCCAATCGGAGGCGCGGCGGCCAAGGCCGCCGTCAAGGCCCTCGTCGGCGGCTGGGAGTCGACGGTGCTGCACGCCCTCGCTGCGGGTCCGCAGTCACTCACCGGGCTCGATCGTGCGATCGACGGGTTCAACTACCCGGTGTTCGAGCGAAGGCTCGCCGCCCTGCGCTCCGCCGGCCTGGTCGAGCCCGTCCCGTCCGCGGTGGGCAGGCCCTTCCGGATCGACCCCTGGGGACGGGAGGGCACGGGCCCGCTGCTGGCGGCGGTGCGCTTCGAGCGCACGCACATGAGTACGGAGACGGTACCTCTGTCAGCGGCCGACGAGGAAGCCCTGTCCCTGCTCGCGCCCGGCGCCTAGAATCGTCCTAACTAATGGCCGACCTGGCGGAGATCAAGGCGATGATCGAGGCGGCGCTTCCCGGCGCCGCCGTCGAGGTCGTCGACGAGACCGGCGGCGGCGACCACCTGCGAGCGACCGTGACGGCCGCCCAGTTCGGGGGACTCTCGCGCATCGACCAGCACCGATTGGTCAAGGCCGCCGTCAAGGAGCGCTTCGACGACGGGACGATCCACGCCCTCTCGCTGAAGACCGCGGTCCCGGCCGGCTAACCTGTGTCCGTGGCCGATGCCGAGCTGAAGCGGAAGGTCGAGGAGCTGATCGCCGCCAACCCGGTGCTGCTCTTCATGAAGGGCACGCCGGAGATGCCGCGCTGCGGTTTCTCGATGCGGGTCGTTCAGGCGCTCGAGGCGATGGACGTCGAGTACGGCGCGGTCGACGTGCTGCCGGCCCTGCAGCCGCTACGCGAAGTGACCGCCGAGATCTCCGACTGGCAGACGTTCCCCCAGCTCTACGTCAACGGCGAGCTGCTCGGCGGCGCCGACATCGTCGAGGAGATGTTCGACTCGGGCGAGCTGGCCGAGGCGCTCGGCGTCGAGCAGATCAAGTAAGAACCGGGCGCAGGAAGGAGAAACGTCAGTGCGGCCCGGGGTAGTCAAGAATCAGTCTGCCGATTGCATCTGCATCCGCTGTGAGCTTGCCGGGTGATCTCGGGCCATCGCTCGGGCGGGGATCGGCCAGCGCTTCTTCGGTGAGCCGGGTAGCCAGGCGTCGTTTCATCTCCCGGCGGGCCTGCACGCGATCGAGGGCGAATACCTCGACGAGGACTCGTTGCCCTTTGGCGACGGGTGGGCAGCTGACCTGCCCGATTCTGGACCAACCTGAGCCTTCCGGTTCGGTGTTGGCTGCCAGCTTGCGCAGCGAGGGTTCGATCTGGCTGTAGAGAACGGCGTAGGGCACGGCCAGTTTTCGGGTGCCGCCGTCCTCGACGTGCTTGAACCGCCCGATGTAGATCGCCAATTCCCTCGTTCCTTCCGGCACCCCCGTCCATTCCAGCGGCACCCAGATGGCCCCCCAGCCGCAGTGCACGTTCGCTCGGGTCGTTCCGTCGACGTTGACCCCGGGGCTTTCCAGGTCGATTACGGAGGTGACCGGCGAGTTGCCTCCACCCCCACAGCTTGCGAGCATCAAGGCGAGCGCCACAGTGATCGCCCCCGCCAGGGCCGTCCATCCCCGTCTCTTCAAGTCCTCCCGCGTCATGGGCAAGGCGCCCACGATTTTAGTCAGATTCTTCTGAGATAAATCCGCTAGACCGCGGCGTGCTCGCCCGCGTCCTCCTTGACCTGGAAGGAGGAGCCGCAGCCACAGGCGGCGACGACGTTGGGGTTGTTGACCTGGAAGCCCGCGCCCTGCAGGCCTTCGACGTAGTCGACCTCGGAGCCGAAGACGAACTGCATGCTGACCTTGTCGACGATCACCGAGACGTCGCCGACCTCGAAGACGTGGTCGTCCTCCTTGGCACGGTCGAAGGCGAGCGCGTACTGGAAGCCCGAGCAGCCGCCACCGCGCACGGCGACGCGCAGCGCCTGGCCCTCGGAAGCCTCCTGCCCGGAGAGCAGCTCGGCGATCTTGCCCGCCGCCTTCTCGGTGAGGGAGATCGCCGCCTGGGGGGTGTCGCTCGCCTGATCGGTCACTTCACAAAGTGTAGCGAGAGGTTTGGTGGGAGAATCGCGGGGCCTTGAGCCCGGATGCGAAAACCGCCGTCGTCTGCGACACGACCGCCTACCTGCCGGGCGAGCTGGCCGCTTCGTATGGCATCCATACGATCAGCCTCTACGTTGCCGTCGGCGGGGAGCAGGAACCCGAGGCGGAGATCGCCGACTACGGCGCCTTCTACGAGCGCCTGCGCGCCTCGGAGGGGGGCGCAACGACCTCTCAGCCCTCGATCGGCGACTTCGTCGCCGTCTACGAGCCGTTGCTCGCCGAAGGTCGCGAGGTCGTCTCGGTCCACATCTCCTCGGGAATCTCGGGCACCTTCGAGGCGGCCGGGCAGGCGCGCGAGCGGCTCGTCGCCGAGGGCAAGGGGGGCGAGCGGATCCACCTCTTCGACTCGCGCTCGGCCTGCGGCGGGATGGGCTTCTCGGCGCTCGCCGCCGCCGCCGCCGCGCGGGCCGGGGCCGACGGCGAGGCTGCCCTCGCCCGTGCCAGGCAGGCACGCGAGGAGCTGAAGATGTGGTTCGCGATCGACACCCTCGAGTACCTTCGCCGCGGCGGCCGGATCGGCGGCGCCCGCGCCTGGATCGGCTCGGCGCTGAAGATCAAGCCGATCCTCACCTTGGAGGAGGAGATCACGCCGGTCGAGCGCGTCCGCACCCGCGCCCGCTCGCTTGAGCGGCTGCGCGACTATGCCCGCCAGCGCCAGGAGGTCGGCCTCGATGCCTGGGTGATCCAGCACATCCAGGACCTCGAGACCGCCAATGCCCTCGCCGACGACTGCCGCGAGATCTTCGACTGCGAGCCGGTCTACATCTCCGAGATCGGGCCGGTGATCGGCGCCCACGTGGGGCCCGGCCTGATCGGCGTCGGCAGCGTCAGCAAAGCCGTGCTCGGCTGAGCGGCGCAAGGCATCCCGATCTTCCCTAAGATCGGGATGCATGAAATTATTTACGCTAATCAGCGTATGTCTAACCCCACTGCTGCTCTCCGCCTGCGGCAGCGGTTCGGACAGCTCGACTACGTTGCCGACGTTCTCGACGGTGGACAAGACCGCGACCAAGCCGAAGACGTACATCGGCCATAGCGGCAGGCGCGTGCCGGTGCCGGGCCCCAACGACGAGCTGTCGAAGCGCGAAATCGCCAAGCTCCCCAAGCTGACGATCGCCAAGCGGAGCGGTCCGCCGCCGCACCACCTCGAAGTCATCGATCTCCGCAAGGGTTGGGGAACCAAGCTGACGAAGAACGACGGGGCATACGTCCGCTACTACACCGTCCGCTACCCCGAAGCGCAGGAGCGAAGCTTGACGGGCCTCTCTGGGATACGCGGCTTCGGCATGGACGAAGTGAACAAAGGCTGGGAAGTCGGCCTGCCCGGCATGAAGGTGGGGGGCCGGCGGGAGCTGGTTCTGCCGCCGCAATACGTCTATCGGCATTGGAAGCCGAGCTGGGGCTACAAGCCCTTCGTCGACATCTACCTGATCGACCTGCTGGGCGTCGAACGCGGCGCCGTCCACGGAGTCGCTGAATGAAGGCTCTCCTGGTGCTTGGCAGCTGCCTGGCGTTGACCGCCGCGGTCTGCGCCTGCGGCACCGCCGGCTCGGCTCGCACGACTGAGTCGGTGACGACGACGCGGAAGCCGCCTCTCCCGCCGCGCGGCCCGACGGTCAAGATGACCAAGGCGGAAATCAAGCGGCTCCCTCCGCTAACCATGCCGAAACCGAGCGGCCCGCCGCCCCACGAGCTCAAGGTCATCGACCTGCGCAAGGGGTCCGGCCCGGGGGTGCCAAAGCACGATTGGGTGACCAACAAAGAGGAGGTGTACATCAGGATCCTCCAAGCCAGCTACACCGGGGCCAAGGTAGGCCGCCTGTTCGGTCGCATCGCAATCAGCGAGGTTCTACTCGAAGGCAGGGCCAAAGGTCTAAGGCAGGGACTGACGGGAATGAAGGTGGGGGGGCGCCGCGAGTTGATCATCCCGCCGAAGCTGGCGTACCCGAACTGGGAACCGAGCTGGGGTTACGCGCCTTACGTCAGCATCTACGTGATCGACCTGGTCGGCATGGAACCGCCACGCGACCGTCGGATCGAATACAGGAACTGGCCGTTCGGGAAGCGAAGCTAGTCCATGAAGTTCTTTGCGCTGGTCGGCATTTACGCAAGTGCGGCGGTGCTCTCCGCCTGTGGCGGGGCTTCGCCCGGGGAGCCTTCGACGACTACCACCGGGCACGGCAATATGCTCCTCACCGACTCGGCGAAGCCGCCGAAGGTCGTGGTTCCGCCGGGGCCGCCGCCGACGCACTTGATCGTCAACGACATCAGGCCCGGCTCTGGGGCGGCGATCCCCGGGAAAGGCGAGGTCGGCATCCATGTGAACTACATATCGCTGAGCTACAAGACCGGCAAGCCTCTAGGGGTCAAGTGGGCGCCGCGTGGTGCCTTCCGGATCTCCTTCGGCCCGGGGCTAGAGGTCAAAGGGTGGGAAAAGGGGCTCGTCGGCATGAAAGTGGGCGGCCGCCGCGAACTGCGGGTGCCCTCGAGGCTGGCATACGGGCAGGGGGCGATCCTCTACGTGGTCGACCTGCTTGGGATCAAATGGCCGCCTTACGGCTGATCGTCTAGCCCGAGACCCGCTCGCCGAGCGCGTCGAGCATCTCCCCGACGCGGACGAACTTGACCCGCGGGCGGCCGTGCGGCTCGCCGCGGCCGATCTCGGCCTGGTCGATCGCCTGCCAGTCCTCGAAGCTGACGTAGCGGATGCCGCGCTCGCCGAGCAGCGCCTCGACCGCGCTCGGGTCGGGGTTCTCGGGGCTGAGCAGGTTGCCGTCGGCGACATCGGCAAGCAGGTGCTGGACCGTCTCCAGCGCGTCCTTCTTGTTGGTGCCGATCACGCCCGAGGGGCCGCGCTTGATCCAGCCCGCCGTGTAGTGGCCGACCCTGTGGCCGGCGTCGTGCGAGTCGAGCACGCGGCCGCCCTCGTTGAGGATCAGGCCGCGCCTCTCGTCGAAGGGGACGCCCTCGATCGGCACGCCGGTGTAGCCGACCGAGCGCAGGACGAGGCCGCACTCGAGCTCTTCGCGCTCGCCCGTGTCGCGGGCGCGCAGCGTGCCGCCCTCGTCGGCCAGCTCGTTGCGCCCGATCACGATGCTCTCGACCCTGCCCTCGCCCTTGATCTCGACCGGCGAGGCGAGGAAGCGCAGCACGATCCGCCTGCGCTTGCCCGCCGGTGTGCGCTGGGAGAGCTCGCGCAGCGTCTCGACGTTGACCCGAGTCGTCTTGTCGGCCTCCTCGGACTCGAGGTAGGCGGCGCTCGCCGCGTCGAGCTCGACCTCGGCCGGGTCGACGACGACGTCGGCGTCCTCCATCTCGCCCAGCTCCTTGATCTCCGGGTTGGTGAAGGCCGCCTGGGCCGGCCCGCGGCGGCCGAGGACGACGATCTCGCGGACCTGGCTGCGGTCGAGCATCTCGATCGCGTGGTCTGCCGTGTCGGTCTGGCGCAGCTCGCCGTCGGTCAGCGCCAGCATCCGCGCCACGTCCATCGCCACGTTGCCGTTGCCGATCACGACCGCCCGCTCGCAGGAGAGGTCGAACTCGTCGTCGGCGTAGTCGGGGTGGGCGTTGTACCAACCGACGAAGGCGGTGGCCGCGTGGCTGCCGGGCAGGTCTTCGCCCGGGATGCCGAGCTGGCGGTCGGTCTCGCAGCCGACCGTGAAGACGATCGCGTGGTAAAGGCGTTCGAGGTCCTCGACCTCGACGTCGTGGCCGACCTTGACGTTGCCGAAGAAGCGGAAGCCCTCGCGAGCGGCGGTCTTCTCGTAGACGCGGATCACCGACTTGATCTTCGGGTGGTCCGGCGCGACGCCGCCGCGGACGAGGCCGAAGGGAGTGGGGAGGCGGTCGAAGAGGTCGACCTGGGCGTGCAGGTCGTCGTCCTTGAGGATGTGCTCGGCGGCGTAGAAGCCGGAGGGCCCGGCGCCGACGATGGCGACGCGCAGCGGCGCCTCTGGGGTTCCGATCTTGCTCATGGGAGCGGGGAAGGATAGGGGACCCGGGTTGCCGCGACCTACGCGGCGAGGAGCAGGTCGTTGCAGTCCGGGCAGATGCGGTGGTCGAGCATCGGCAGCTCCGATCGCTCGAACAAGCCCAGGCGGCGCGCCGCCTCCTCGACCTCGACCCACTCGCCCTCGACCTCGAAGCGGTCGCACCAGCCGCACATGGCGAGCGTCTCGGGCCCGCGCGGGGCGGCCGGGTCGAGCAGCGACTGCGAAGGCTCGCGCCCCTCCTCGGCGCGCACTCTCGCCGCGAAGAGCACCGCCCGCCCGTCGCGGCCGGCCTTGATCCGGATCTCCATCTCGCGCCGCACGTCCGGTCCGTCGCAGCGGAAGGGAAGCTCGACCTCGCCGGCCTCGTCGCGTATTCGCCGCAGCAGCAGCCGCTGGACCTTCTTCATGTCCTCGCCGGCGACGTAGTCCCAGAGCGAGCGGCCGAGGCTGGTGCCGGCGTCGGCCCAGCCGTTCTCCTCGGCGAAGCGGTAGTAGCCCTCGTCGACCTTGACCAGGTGGTCGTGCTCGTCGATCGCGTAGCTGAGCGAGCGCGTGCTCATGCCCCGGCCGCGACCGCGCTGGGCGTGCCGTCGAGCGCGTCGAGCGCCTTGCGCGGCGAGAGCGCCACGCAGGTGAAGATCGGCGTCTCCAGCTCGGTGTACTCGCTCGACTCGGTCGGGCGCAGCTCCTGCACGAGGTCGAGGAACATGCCCGGGTCGTCGGCCTCGAAGGCGACGACGAACTCCTGGTCGTCGAGCCCGAACGAGTAGGACGTGTTGATCGTGATCTCCGGGTAGCGGCGGCCGATCTCGATGTGGCTCTGCATGATCCGCCGGCGCTCCTCCGGCGGCAGGCCGTACCAGCGCCGTTGCTTGACCATCGGGTAGAGGAAGAGGTACTTGCGCTCGCTGACGCAGATCTCCGGCCGCGCCTGCTCCTCGGAGTAGGGCGAGCGCTTGGTCATCGAGAGGAGCGAGTAGGGCGTCTCCGCCCACTTCGCCAGCCCGCTCTGGCCGAGGACGACGTGGAAGGTGTGCAGGTCGTCGAGGTTGGGGCTCTGGCTGAGCAGCACCAGGTCGACGTCGCCCCGCGTTCCTATGGTTGAGTAGGCGCGCAGCGAGCGGTCGAGGGCGAAGTCCTCGCAGGCGGCGAGGAACTCCTGCTTGTCGGCCGCGCGCAGGTCGGCGTCGCGGCGGCGCCAGGCGGGATCGATCTTGAAAAACGTGAACTTGGCGAAAGTGCGGTCGGCCATCGGGGTCACGATAGCGCTGGTCTCGTGGGGCGCGGGGATCGGGCAGGGGTCTCCACTTAACTTTTTCGGTGAGGCCCAGACGGGGGGCGGGCAGGGGTCTCCACTTAACTTTTTCGAAGTGGCGGAGGCCGCTGTCCATCAGCCTCACGACGAAAAAGTACAAGACGTTCCGACCCC
>JBLMYD010000026.1:0-3219 GCA_050258095.1 Chloroflexota bacterium | reverse complement strand
GGCCTCGGTGTACGCCTTCGCCATCGAGAAGCTCTCGCGGATGGAGCCGCCGCGGTCGGAGGCGATGACGATCAGCCCGGCGCTGGGAGGCGCCTCGAGCACGAGCTTCCATTCGTCTTCGGTGAAATCGGCCTTTCCTGTCACGTCTGCCTCCATTCGTGGTCACGGTTTAGTTTTGGCCGGTGAGGAGCCGGCTCGCCGCACTGTCGCAAGACGAGTCCCTGGTCGCAAGGCTGATCCGCATCGCGATCTGGGTCGGCGGCGTGGCGCTCCTGATCTTCGCCCTCGACCTTCTCGGGATCCCGGTCTCGGACTGGATCCGCGAGCTGTTCAGGAAGATCACGGAGGTGCCGGCCTGGGCGGTGGTCGGAGGGATCGTGCTGCAGAGCCTGCAGACGACGCTCGCGGCGGTCGCCTGGCTGTCGATCCTGCGCGCGGCCTATCCCCGGGCGCAGGTCACCTTCCGGCTCGTCCTCGCCTCCTATGCCACCGCCGTGGCGATGAACAACTTCCTGCCCGCCAACATCGGCACGATCGTGATGCTGATCATGTTCACGACCGTGATCGTCGGCGCCACCTTCGCCTCGATCCTCTCCGGCTTCGCGGTCCAGAAGATCCCCTTCTCGATCTTCAACATCGCGGTCTACCTCTACCTGTTCCTCTCCGTCGCCGGGTCCTTCTCGATCAAGCTCGGCCTGCTCTCGAACCACAAGGTGATCGCGATCGCGATCGCCGCCGGGGTGATCTTCCTGGTGGTGCTGACGACGAGAGTCTTCCGGGAGCAGTGGGCCAAACTGCGCGAGCAGCTGGTCGCCGGCGGGGCGATTCTGGGATCCCCGCGGAAGATGCTCACAGGCGTGGTCCTGCCGGAGCTCGGGAGCTATCTGGCGAAGCTGGCGATCATCGGGGTGTTCCTGGGCGCCTACAGCATCCCGGTCACCTTCCACAACGTGGCGACGGTGACCGCCTCGAACTCGATCTCCAACAGCGTCTCCCTCACCCCGGGCGGCGTCGGAGTGACCCAGGCCATGAACAGCGCGGCGTTGAAGAATCAGACCAGCGCAGGCAACGCGACCGCCTACTCGGCGTCCCAGCAGCTGATCGTCTCGGCCTGGAACGTCGTCTTCGCGACGCTGCTGGTCTCGTGGGTCTTCGGCTGGTCCGGCGGCAAGCAGCTGGTGGCGAGCTCCTATGAGCAGGCGAAGGAGAAGAGCGAGGAGCTCAAGGAGCGCCGCGGCGGGCGGCACGCGCCCAAGGGCGCCTAGGGCACCAGCGCCTCGTTCCATTCGCGGACCTCCCACCGCGAGACGACGCCGTTGACTACGAAGGGGTCGCCGCGAGCGAACTCCTCCGCCGCCTCCCGCGTCGTCAAGATCGACATCGCGCCGTCCTCGGGATCGGCGTACGGTCCGAGCATCAGCAGGGTCCCATCGGTGTGGTACCGCTTGAAGCGCTTCTCGTGGGCGGGGAAGTTCTCCCCGGCCTTGCTGATATCACCAGTCTCGTAGAGGAGGACGTACTTCACGGGCGACAGCGTAGTCCGAGCACATAGGACGCGAGATACTGCGCGGACGATGTCGCAGGAGAACATCGAGACCGTGCGGCAGATGCTCGATGCCGTAATCCGCCGCGACCAGGATGGGTTCGTGGCCCGCTTGACCCCCGACGTCGAATGGGACGATCGCGAGGGGTGGCCTGGGGTTCGAGCGAGCTATCACGGCCGGGCGGGGGTGCGCAAGTGGTGGGACGCGTTCATGAGCGTCGGCGAAATCGCCAGCGCCGAGGTCGAGGAGCTCGTGGAGGGGAGCGATGGTCGAGTCCTGCTCTGCGTGTTCGGCAGATTCCGCGGCGGGTCCAGCGGCGTTCAGACCGAATTCGATGCCCGCGCCTGGTACGTCTTCTGGCTCGTGGACGGCAAGGTCGCGAAGGGCAAGCTCTTCTGGGCCAGGAGACAGGCCCTCAAAGCCGCCGGGCTCTCGAAGTAGGCGATCGGGTGGGTACGGAGTGAGTCATCCTCCTCCGCCCCGGCGAGCCGAGCACCCCCGCTCCGAACAAGAGATCCTGCTGCCGGTCTCGTCGGCTTGATCGACGCTTCCGGTTCCGGGTAGCCGATTCGGCCGCGGTCGCGTGACCCGCTAACCTCGCCACACGCAAGGGAACTAGCCCTGCAAGACGGCGCGTTCGTCAGCACGGTCGCTTCGGGACCCGGCGCGTCGGCCCGGAAACCGGGTGGGCGAAACCTTCGAGACAACCGACTCGAAGGAGCCTTCGATGCTCGCCTGGATCGCGCTCAGCGCATTCGTCGCCCTCGCCCTCGCCGTCGATCTGAGAAACGGCGAACGCGGCGTTCCGTCCCTGCGCTCCGCGCTCATTTGGACCCTCGCCTGGACCCTCGCCGGCCTGGCCTTCGCCGTCCCGCTGGCGTTCGTGGGCGATGGACCCGCGGCGGGCGAGTACCTGGCCGGCTTTCTGATCGAGAAGTCCCTGTCGCTCGACAACCTCTTCGTCTTCGCGGTGCTGCTCTCCTTTTTTGGGGTCCCCGAAGGGCAGCGCCGCCTAGTGCTGCTGTGGGGAATCGGCCTCGCAATCGTGCTCCGGGGTGCCTTCATCGTCGCCGGGGCGGCCGCGCTGAACGCGTTCGAAGCGGCGACCTATGCACTGGGGGCACTGCTCGCCTTCACCGCGGTCAAGATCGCTCGACACGGCGACGGGGAGGAGATCGATCCCGAATCCACAACCGCGATGCGGCTGCTCCGCCGTCTGATCCCGATGTCGAGGGGATACGAGGGGCCTGCATTGATCACCAACGCCGATGGACGTCGGATGGCCACGCCGCTGCTCGGCGCGCTGGTCATGGTGGCGGCGTTCGACCTGATGTTCGCGATCGATTCGATCCCCGCCATCTTCGCCGTCACCCGGGACACCTTCGTGGTCTTCGCAGCAAACGCCTTCAGCCTGCTGGGCATGGTCAGCCTGTACTTCCTTCTCGACAGCCTTCTCGCCCGCTTTCGCCACCTCAATCTGGCCCTGGCCGGGATCCTCGGCTACGTCGCCGCGAAGATGCTGCTCGAGGACGTTTGGCACCCACCGCTCGCCATGTCCCTCGGCGTGATCGTGGGATCGCTGGGACTGGCGATTGCCACTTCGGCTCTCGCTGAGCACCGGGAGAGCGTCAACCGAGCACATCGATCACCCGCCTAGTCCGTACTGATCGCCGCT
>JBLMYD010000025.1:0-43384 GCA_050258095.1 Chloroflexota bacterium | reverse complement strand
GCAAGGTCTGGATCAACGTCTTCCCCGACAAGCCCTACACGAAGAAGCCCGCCGAGACGCGGATGGGCTCGGGCAAGGGCAACCCGGAGGGCTGGGTCGCCGTGGTCAAGCCGGGCAAGGTGATGTTCGAGCTGGCCGGCGTCCCCGAGGACCTCGCCCGCGAGGCGCTGCGCCTGGCCGGTCACAAGCTCCCGGTGAAGACCAAATTCGTCGCCCGCGAGGGGGTCGAGGCATAGTGAAGGCCGCCGAGGTGCACAACCTCAAAGACGACGAGCTGATCGCGAAGCTGATCGACGCCAAGGAAGAGGCCTTCAACCTGCGCTTCCGGCAGGCGACGGGCGAGCTCGAGAACACGGCCCGGGTCGGGCAGGCCAAACGGGACGTGGCGCGGCTGCTGACCGTTGCCCGGGAGCGGAAGATTGACGTTGAGAGAGAGTTGAAGAGATGACGGACGACGAGACGCAGAAAGACGAGACGACCCAGGACGAGGCGGCTGAGGCCGCGGGTCCTGTCGCGGAGGGCTCGGGCGAGCCCACGCCGGCGGGTCCTGTCGCGGAGGACGACTCCTCGTCCTCGCAAGCTGCGGGCGAGGAGCCGTCCTCCACGCCACCCGCCGGTGAAGCCGATGCCGAGGGAGCTGAGGAGGCTCCGGCCGCTGAAGCTGAGGCTGAGCCGTCCTCCGGCGAGGGCGGAGCTGAAGCTGAGGCTTCTGAGGAGGATCAGCTTCCTTGGAAGGAGAAGCGGCGGCTCGAACGGTCTCGCAAGCCTCACAAGGCGCGTCCTGCTCGCACGGCCGAGGAGAGAGCTGGTGAGCGCGCTGCGCGGCGCAAGTCGAAGGCCGGGATGCGGCGGAAAGAAAGGGCCGCTGAGAAAGCCGGCAGGACGCCCGGCACCGGGACGCCCCCGGCCACGAAGGAGTCCGTGGCCGCGAAGACGCGGCAGGGGGTCGTGGTCTCGAACAAGGGCGAGAAGTCGATCACGGTGCGGATCGACATCGCCAGGCGGCACCCGACCTACGAGAAGGTGGTTCGCAGGTCGAGGACGTTGCACGCGCACGACGAGAAGAACGAGGCCGGCGAGGGCGACGTGGTCCGCATCGTCGAGACCAGGCCACTCTCGAAGACCAAGCGCTGGCGCCTGGTCGAGATCTTGGAGCGAGCGAAGTGATCCAGCAGGAGTCTCGACTCAAAGTCGCCGACAACTCCGGCGCCCGCGAAATCCTTTGCATCCGCGTCAAGGGCGGATCGCACCGCCGCTACGCCGGCGTCGGCGACGTGATCACGGCGACGGTCAAGCAGGCGAGCCCGCAGGGGGGAGTGCGCAAAGGCGAGGTCGTGCAGGCCGTTGTCGTGCGCACCAAGAAGCAGCTCGGCCGCGCCGACGGCACCTACATCGCCTTCGACGAAAATGCCGCCGTGCTGATCGACCCCGCCAGCAACAACCCGCGCGGCACGCGCATCTTCGGGCCGGTGGCGCGCGAGCTGCGCGATCGCAACTTCATGAAAATCGTCTCGCTCGCTCCGGAGGTCCTCTGATGGCCAAGCGGATGCGGGTTCGCAAAGACGACCAGGTGATGGTGATCGGCGGCAAGGACGCCGGCAAGACCGGTCGCGTCGTGCGGACGGAGCCGAAGAAGGAACGGGTCTACGTCGAGCACATCAACATGGTCAAGCGGCACGAACGCCCCCGTCCGTCGCAGGACAGCACGAAAGGCGGGCAGATCGGCGGCATCGTCGAGAAGGAGGGGCCGATCCACATCTCCAACGTGATGGTGCTCGACCCCAAAGACAACAAGCCGACCCGCATTGGCGTGCGCCGCGACAAAGGCGGCAAGCGCGAGCGCTACGCGAAGCGGACGGGAGCTTCGCTCTGATGGAGGCGACCGCCGCTCCGCAGTCCCAGGCCGCGCCGCCGCCGCGCCTGCGCGAGCGCTACGAGCAGGACGTGCTGCCGGCGCTGACCCGCAAGTTCGGCTACACGACGCCGATGCAGGCGCCGCGCCTGCTCAAGATCACGCTCAACATGGGTCTAGGCGAGGCGAAGCAGAACAACAAGATGCTGGAAGCCGCGCAGGAGCAGCTGGCGACGATCGCCGGCCAGCAGCCCAACGTGCGGCGCGCACGCAAGTCGATCGCCTCCTTCAAGGTGCGCGAGGGCATGCCGGTCGGCGTCTCGGTGACACTGCGCCGGGCCCGCATGTGGGAGTTCCTCGACCGCCTCTGCTCGATCGCAGTGCCCCGCATTCGCGATTTCCGCGGCCTCAACCCGCGTTCCTTCGACGGGCGCGGCAACTACTCGATGGGCGTCCGCGAGCAGCTGATCTTCCCCGAAATCGACTACGACTCGATCGACGAGGTCCGCGGTCTCGACGTGACGATCACCACCTCGGCCGAGACCGACGAGGAGGCCTTCGAGCTGCTGCTCGGCCTCGGGATGCCCTTCGCCAAGTCGGGCCGCCCGGGCAGCCGCAGCGACGCTGAAGCTGCTGCGGAGGAGGAGAAGCACAAGGAGGAGGCCCGGCAACGAGCTGAGGCTGAGCAAGCGGCCCTCGAACAGCTCAAGGAGGAGAACCCTGGGGCCTATGAGAAGCCGGCCGAGCCTGAGCCCGAGTCCGAGGAGTCCGCCTCTCCCGCGGGTGGCGATGCAGGGGGGACCGCCCCCGAGGACGCTTCAGCGACCGCAGGGGGCGGTGGGTCCCCTGCGGCGACAGGACCCGCGGGCGAAGACGCCGAGAAGGAGAGCTCAGAGAATGGCTAAGACTTCACTTAAGGTTAAGCAGGGCAGGAAGCCCAAGTTCAAGAGCAGGGAGTACAACCGCTGCCGCCGCTGTGGCCGGCCGCGCGCCTACTACCGCAAGTTCGGCCTCTGCCGGATCTGCCTGCGGGAGGCGGCGCACGAGGGGTACATCCCCGGCATGACCAAGTCCAGCTGGTAGCAGAGAGACCGAAGACAAGACGATGCTTACCGACCCGATAGCCGACTACCTGACCCGGATCCGCAACGCGCTCGGCTCTGGCCACGACGAGGTGGAGATCCCCGCCTCGCGGCTGAAGCTGGAGATGTCGCGCATCCTCAAGGAGCAGGGCTACATCCTCGACTTCGCCAAGAAGCCGGCGACCGTCGGCGAGGCGATCGCGATCCGGCTCAAGTACACGGAGGACCGGCGCCCGGTGATCTCCGGCCTGGAGCGCGTCTCCCGGCCGGGGCGGCGACGCTACGTCGACCACAGGGAAGTGCCGCGCGTCTACGGCGGCACCGGCACCGCGATCGTCAGCACCTCGGTCGGGGTGATGACCGGACACGAAGCGAAGGCGAAGGGCGTCGGCGGCGAGGTCGTCGCCTACGTCTGGTGAGGGAGCCGCGATGAGCCGGATCGGAAGAAAGCCCATCTCCGTGCCCGACGGCGTCACCGTCGAGGTCGGCCCCGGTCGCGTCTCGGTCAAGGGCCCGAAGGGCGAGCTCGACCAGACGCTTTCGACCGAGATGAAGGTCGAGCAGTCCGAGGGCGTCGTCACCGTCGCGCGTCCGACCGATCGCGGCGAGCACCGCGCCCTGCACGGCCTCACCCGCAGCCTGATCGCGAACATGGTCGAGGGCGTCACCAACGGCTTCGAGAAGCGCCTCGAGATCCAGGGCGTCGGCTACAGGGCCCAGCTCAAGGGCAAGAACCTGGAGCTGGCGCTGGGCTACTCCCACCCGGTTGCGGTCGAAGCTCCCGAGGGGATCGACTTCGAGGTGCCGCAGCCGACGGAGATCATCGTGCGCGGCATCGACAAGCAGCTCGTCGGCCAGGTCGCCGCCGACATCCGCAAGCGGCGCCCGCCGGAGCCGTACAAGGGCAAGGGAATCCGCTACCGGGGCGAGTACGTCGCCCGCAAGGTGGGCAAGCGCGCATGACCGTTCTGACGAAGCGGGAGCAGCGCCTGCGCCGCCGCCGTCGCGTGCGAGCGCGCGTGATCGGCACGGCCGAGCGGCCGCGCCTCTCGGTCTACCGCTCCAACCGCGGCGTCTTCGCCCAGCTGATCGACGACCGCGAGGGCCATACCGTCGCCGCCGTCAACTGGATCGAGCCCGAGCTGCGCAAGCTCTCGGCATCCGCCCAGGCCAAGCGCGCCGGCGAGCTGCTCGCCGAGCGGGCCAAGGCCGCCGGCATCGAGTCTTGCGTCTTCGATCGCGGCGGCTACCAGTACCATGGCCGCGTCAAGGCGCTGGCCGAAGGCGCGCGCGAGGGAGGACTGGTCTTCTAGTACCTTGGACCGCCGCCGATGAAGGGAATGAACACAGACAACGTCGAGACGGTGAGCCCGCGCGGGCTCGACCTGCAGGAGCGCGTGATCGAGATCAACCGCGTCGCCAAGGTCGTCAAGGGCGGCCGCCGCTTCTCCTTCACGGCCCTGGTCGCCGTCGGCGACGAAGAGGGCGTCGTCGGGATCGGCTACGGCAAGGCGCGCGAGGTGCCGCTGGCGATCCAGAAGGGCGTCGAGAACGCCCGCAAGAACATGATCCGCATCCCCAAATACGGCCAGACGATCACCCACAAGATCATCGGTCGCTACGGCGCCGGCCACGTCGTCCTGCGCCCGGCCAGCCCCGGTACCGGGGTGATAGCCGGCGGCGGCGTTCGCGCCGTGCTCGAGCTGGGTGGGGTCAAGGACGTGCTGACGAAGAGCATCGGGACGCAGAACCCGATCAACCTCGTCAAGGCGACGATGGACGGGCTGGTCAACCTGAGACGGCCCGAGCAGGTTGCCGAGCTAAGGGGGCTCACGGTCGCCGAGGTGCTTGGGTTGGGCCCACGCGAGCCTGAGCCGGCGGGTCCTGTCGCCGCAGGGGACCCACCACCCCCTGCGGTCGCTGAAGCGTCCTCGGGGGTGGTCCCCCCTGCGACGCCACCCGCCGGAGAGGCGGTTGAGGCGAAAGCTGAGGAGCCCGAGGCGGAGGAGGTGAAGCCCGATGACGATCAAGCAGGTACGGTCGGTTAACGGGTCTAACCCGAAGCAGAAAGCGACCTTGCGGGCGCTAGGGCTCGGGCGGATTGGGAAGTCCGTGGAGCGGAAGGACAGTCCTCAGTTGAAGGGGCAGCTTGCGGTTGTCTCTCATTTGGTTGAGGTGAGCTCCTGATGGCTGAGACGCCGAGGTCCGAGGAGGTCGGGCTGCATAGCTTGAAGCCGAAGCCCAAGTCCCGGAAGGCGCGCAAGCGGCTTGGTCGGGGCGAGGGCTCGGGCCTGGGCAAGACTTCCGGGCGGGGTCATAAGGGCGCGGGGTCGCGTTCCGGCTCGAAACGGAAGGCCGGCTACGAGGGGGGGCAGAACCCGATCCACATGCGGATGCGAAAGCTTCGTGGGCCGCACAAAAAGCAGTCGATGCCGTTCGAGAGCTTCCGGACGAAATCGCAGCCGGTCAACCTCAGCGACCTCGAGCAGCGTTTCGACGAGGGGGCCGAGGTGACGCCGGAGGCGCTCAAGGAGAAGGGCCTGGCCAAGCGCTCGGACCCGGTCAAGATCCTCGCCCGCGGCGAGATCTCCAAGAAGCTGACCGTCAAGGCGCACGCTTTCAGCGCGGCGGCGAAGACGAAGATAGAAGCGGCCGGCGGTTCCTGCCACACTCTGGAGCTCTAATGCTCCGAACTATTGCGAACGCATTCAGCGTTGCCGATATTCGCAAGAAGATCGCCTTCACCGCGGCGATGCTCCTGCTCTACCGGCTGGGCGCCTACATCCCGGCGCCCGGCGTCGACATCAACGCGGTCAAGGAACTGCAGAGCAACTTCGGCGGCGGCGGCATCCTCAGCCTGCTCAACAACTTCTCCGGCGGCAGCCTCTCGCGGCTCTCGCTCTTCGCCCTGGGGATCATGCCCTACATCACCGCCTCGATCATCCTGCAGCTGATGACCGTCGTCGTGCCCTCGCTGGAGAAGCTGCAGAAAGAAGGCGAGGTCGGCCAGCAGAAGATCACGCAGTACACGCGCTACCTGACCGTCGGCCTGGCCTTCGCCCAGTCGTTCGGCTATGTCTTCCTCTTCCGCTCCTTCGGCTCGTCGACCGGCAACAACTTCCTCGGCAACCTTGGCGGCCCCAAGATCCTGCTGATCGTGATCTCGCTGACCGCGGGCTGCACGCTGCTGATGTGGCTCGGCGAGCTGATCACGCAGA
This sequence comes from Chloroflexota bacterium, assembly GCA_050258095.1. GTDB lineage: Bacteria > Actinomycetota > Thermoleophilia > Solirubrobacterales > 70-9 > VRUE01. The sequence goes on along the minus strand of JBLMYD010000025.1, from coordinate 37,232 downwards.
GGGGGATCGGCAACGGCATCTCGCTGATGATCTTCGCCTCGATCGTCTCCGGCCTACCTACCGGGCTATCGAGCTGGTGGAACAACCCCGACCAGGTCTTCGTCGTGATGATGCCCTTCCTTGCCCTGGCCGTGATCGTCGCGATCGTCTTCGTGCAGGAGGGCCAGCGCCGCATCCCGGTCCAGTACGCGAAACGGCTCGTCGGCCGTCGGATGACCTCGGGGGGCTCGACCTACCTGCCGCTGCGGGTCAACATGGCGGGCGTCATCCCGGTCATCTTCGCCGCCTCGATCATGGCCTTCCCGCCGACCATCGGCCAGCTCCTCAACACGCCGGCCGCCCTCAACTTCGCCGCCTTCTTCAGCCCCAGCGGTTGGGCTTACGTGGTCGGCGAGGTCTTCTTCATCGTCATCTTCACCTACTTCTACACGGCGGTCACCTTCAACCCGGTCGACCAGGCCGACAACCTGAAGAAGTACGGCGGCTTCATCCCCGGCGTGCGTCCCGGGCGGCCGACCGCCGAGTACCTCGACCGCATCCTCTCGCGCCTGACCTTCCCCGGCGCCCTCTACCTGGGCGCGGTGGCGGCGCTGCCGACGATCCTGCTCAGCCAGACCTCGGCCAACTTCGCATTCGGCGGCACCTCGATCCTGATCGTGATTGGAGTCGCGCTGGAAACCGTCAAGCAATTGGAGGCTCAATTGATGATGCGAAATTACGAGGGCTTTCTGAAATAGATTGAGAGCCCTGCAAATCGGCGCATATCGGGGTCTTCGGTCGGGCTCCTCGGGTCACGCACTTAAAAGTGCGCTCCCCTCGTCGCCCTCCCTGCATCCCCCGATCTGCTTGATTTTCGGGCTCTCAAATCAATTTCAAGTCAGATCAGATGAGCACTGAACTCAATCTCGTTCTTTTGGGACCTCCCGGGAGCGGGAAGGGGACGCAGGGGGAGCGGTTGCAGGAGGACCTGGAGCTGCCCTACTGGGCGACCGGCGACATCCTGCGCGCGGCGGTCCGCGAGGGAACCGAGCTGGGCCACGCGGCCAAGGAGTACATGGACCGCGGCGACCTCGTCCCCGACGAGGTGATCGTCGCCATGATCGGCGAGCGGATCGCCTCCGAGGAGGCGGCCGACGGCTTCATCCTCGATGGCTTCCCGCGCACCGCGCCGCAGGCCGAGGCGCTGGCGGCGAAGCTGGAGGAGCTGGGGCGCGAGCTGACGGCAGTGCTGCTGATCGACGTCGACGACGACGAGGTCGTTCGCCGGCTCGGCGGGCGGCGCACCTGCGCCGAGAACGGTCACGTCTTCCACGTCGAGCTCAACCCGCCGGAGAAGGAGGGCGTCTGCGACGTCGACGGCTCGGAGCTGATCGTCCGCGACGACGACAAGCCCGACGTGATCCGCCACCGGCTCGAGCAGTACCACGCCAAGACGGCGCCGCTGGTCGAGCACTACGACGGGCACAGCCTGCTGCGCCGCGTCGACGGCGCCGCATCGCCGGACGCCGTCGCCGACGAGATCCGCAGGACGCTGGCGACCCTTCGCCTCGAAGCGGATGAGGCGATCTAGCCGGCGCGTAGCGTGTACCGGATGATCGTCAAGAAGACGCCCGGCCAGATCGAGAAGATGGCCGCCGCCGGGGAGATCCTCGTCCGCTGCCTGAAGATGCTCGAGGCGAAGGCGAGGGCCGGCGTCACCACGCGGGAGCTCGACGAGGCGGCGGAGAAGCTGATCCGCTCGCGCGGCGCGAAGCCCGCCTTCAAGGGCTACCGGGGCTTCCCGGCCTCGATCTGCGCCTCTCCCAACTCGATGGTCGTGCACGGGATCCCCGGCCCCTACGAGCTGAAGCGGGGCGACGTGCTCTCCGTCGACGTCGGCGTGGTCAAGGACGGCTGGGTCGCCGACGCGGCGATGACGCTGCCGATCGGCCCGGTCGACCCCGGGGCGCGCAAGCTCCTCGACGTGACCAAGGGGGCGCTCTTCGCCGGCGTCGAGCAGATGCAGCCCGGCAACCGGCTCGGCGACGTCTCGGCGGCGATCCAGCGGGCGGTCGAGATCGAGGGCCTCTCGATCATCCGCACGCTGGTCGGCCACGGGATCGGCCGCCAGATGCACGAGGACCCGCAGGTGCCCAACTTCGGCACACCCGGCAAGGGGCCACTGCTCGAGGAGGGAACCGTGCTGGCGATCGAGCCGATGGTCAACGCCGGCGGGCCCCTGGTGCGGATGGGGGACGACGGCTGGGCCGTCTATTCGGAGGACGGCTCGCTCGCGGCCCACTTCGAGTTTACGGTTGCGGTGACGGCCCGCGGCCCGCGCATCCTCACGCCCTGGCACGAAGCTGATTAGGGAGCGGTTGGGCGGGTCTCGGGGGAATTGACCACCGCGCCCTGCGGGCGCGGTGGAACCTGGTGCGCGGCTGACGCCGCGCGAGAACCGGATTGCATTGCCGCCGCTTCGCGACATTCCCCCGAGACCCGCCCAACCGCTTTCCACAGATAGCTATCCTGGCTATCGGCGGAGAGGTGCCACGACCCGGAAGGAGAGTGGCCGTGTATCGCAGCGTCAAGCTTCTGATAGCAGCGCTTCTCATTGCTGCGCTTGCGGCACCCCTCGCGCAGGCCGCGTCGCAGCCTTACGGGACGAATGACGCGGGTGGCTTCCGCAGCGTGCTGCCGCCCGGGGAGAACGGGCTCGCCACGCTCTCCCAGATCTTCGACTTCCGCGGGACGGGCGCGATCCCCCCGCATTTCGCCGATCAGCAGGCGCTCTACGAAGATCTCGTCTATGCGGCTCCGGGCCTCACCGACGCCCAGGTGCCCAACTACTTCAAGGACGCCACCTTCGGCGTCCCCGCCCCGGAAGTCGAGTCGACGATCGAACCGAAACCGGGGGTGACGATCGTTCGCGACTCCGCCTACGGCATCCCGCACATCTACGGCGAGACGCGGGCCGACACGATGTTCGGCGCCGGCTATGCGGGCGCCGCCGACCGTCTCTTCCTGATGGACGTGCTACGCCACAAGGGTCGCGGCGAGCTGGCCTCGTTCCTTGGCGGCTCCAACGCGGGGTCGGATGCCGCCCAGTGGAGCTTCGCCCCCTACACCGAAGCCGACCTCGAACGCCAGCTCGCGGCGTTCCCGCAGCTCTACGGGCAGGCGGGGCAGCAGGCGTTGGAAGACGTGCAGAGCTATGTCGAAGGGATCAACGCCTACATCGCCGCCGCCAACTCCGATCCGGCTCTGAAGCCCGGCGAATACGCGCTTCTGGGCAAGCCGATGGAAGCGTGGAAGCCGACAGACGTCGTCGCCGTCGCTTCCCTGATCGGGGCGCTCTTCGGGGCGGGCGGTGGCAACGAGCTCGCCTCGGCGCAGACGATGCAGGCCTTCGAAGCCCGCTTCGGGCGCAAGGCCGGGCGCAAGGCCTGGCTCGGCTTCCGCTCGAAGAACGACCCGGAAGCGCCGACGACGATCTCGAAGCGCTTCCCCTACGAGACGCGCAGCGCCTTCGCCAAGCGGGGCCTGGCGCTGCCCGACCCGAGGTCCGTGCACTCGGTCGCGACGGCCACCGCTTCGAGTGGCGCCGGCGGCAGCGGCGGCTTCGGGGTCGCGATCCAGCGCTCGCTGCGCGAAGGCGCCCACGCCTCGAACTGGGAGCTGGTCTCGGCCAAGCACTCGGCGACCGGCCACCCGCTCGCGGTGATGGGGCCCCAGGTGGGCTACCTCGTGCCGCAGATCGTGATGGAGGAGGACCTGCACGGCCCCGGGATCGACGCCCGCGGAGCTACCTTCCCGGGGGTCAACCTGATCGTCGCCTTCGGCCACGGCACTGACTACGCGTGGAGCCCGACCAGCGCCAGCTCGGACAACGTCGACACCTTCGCCGAGGTCCTCTGCAAGGACAGGTTCCACTACCGCTACCGCGGCAAGTGCAGGGCGATGGAAAAGCTGCAGAAGACCGAGAGCTGGACGCCGAACGCGATCGACTCGACCGAAGCCGGCTCGCAGACCCTGACCGCCTACCGCACGGTGCACGGGATCGTTTTCGCCCGCGGCAAGGTGCACGGTCGCAAGGTCGCTTTTGTCCACGACCGCAGCACCTACTTCCACGAGGCGGACTCGGTGATCGGCCTCGATCAGTTGAACGACCCGACGTTCCTCACCGGCGTCGGGGCGTTCAAGAAGGCGGTCTCCAACATCGGCTTCACCTTCAACTGGGCCTACGTCGACGCCAAGCACATCGCCTACGCGCTCTCGGGGGCGATGCCGCAGCGCGCCCGTGGGACCTCGCCTGACTTCCCAGTCCTCGGCACCGGCAAGTTCGACTGGAAGGGCTTCAAGCCGGCCACGCGCACCGCCGACTACCTGCCCTTCAAGAAGCACCCGCAGGCGGTCGACCCGTCCTACATGGTCTCCTGGAACAACAAGCAGGCACCGGGCTGGGCGGCGGCCGACGACAACTACGCCTACGGCCCGCTGTTCCGCTCGCAGATGATCGCCGACAAGGTGCGAGCGGGGACCAAGGGCAAGCGGCGAATGACGATCGCGCAGCTGGTCAAGGCGATGGAGGAACCGGCCACCCAGGACCTGCGCGGCTACCGCCTGCTGCCGACGATCTTCAAGGCCGTCGGCAAGCCGAGGCAGCCCGCCCTGCGGCGGGCGCTGGCCAAGCTGCGCGCCTGGCACAAGGCCGGGGCGCACCGGCGCGACCTCAACCGCGACGGGGTGGACGAGGAAACGCCGGCGATCGAGCTGATGGACGCCTGGTGGCCGAAGCTGGCCGCCGCCGAGTTCAAGCCCGCCCTGGGCAAGAAGGCCTTCGCGCAGCTGCAGACGATGCTGAAGATCGGCGACTTCGCCGGCGGCTCGCCGACCGAACCGGACTTCTACGACGGCTGGTGGGGCTACGTCTCCAAGGACCTGCGCGAGCTCTTCGGCCCGCGGCCGAAGGCCCCCTACAGCCGCGTCTACTGCGGCAAAGGGTCGAAGAAGCGCTGCCGCAAGGCGCTGCAGCGCAGCCTCGCCCAGGCGCTGAAGGTGAAGCCGGCGGCGCTGTACGGGGGCGGGGACGGGGCCTGTGCCGCCGACCCACAGCCGTCCTGCTTCGACCAGAACCGGCCGATCGTGACCTCCGGGGTAGAGCTCCCGCCCTTCCCGTTCCAGAACCGGCCGACCTTCCAGCAGGTGGTGACGGTGGAACAGAGGCTGCCTCGGTAGGGGGTTGGTGGGGCGGCAGCAATGCCGGTCCCCAAAACGCTCGGCGGGAGCCTCGCTTGAGTGTTTTGGGGACCGGCATTGCTGCCGCCTACACAGGCGCTCGTCTCGGGTCAGCTTCGCAACCGAGGCGCGTCCGGCTGAGTTCGAGCCGGCTGCCGGCACGAGTCGGGTGCCGGAGCGCGCCGCAGCTCTCGTCGGGGCCGGAGCCGGCACTCCGCTTCGAAGCTTTCTCATTCCGGGGGAGAGATTTGTCCCCTTGGACCCTTAAGCCCATGTGCGGCTCAGCCGACACGCGAAGAATCGAATGCGCCTCTATGGCATTACGCCGTCAGATGTGAGGGGTTTGATCGCTCCCGATAACTGGCGGGGCTTTGAAGAGAAGGGCAATCTGGTCTACGAGGGGAAGTGGGCGACATGCAAATGGGCGCCGTGCTGGCGCATGACGACATGGACACCGTGATCACGGTCTACGATTTGGAGACATGATGCGGGCCGACTACGACACTGAAGGGGACACCATCCAGATCGAGTTGGAGACCGTCCGCCAGCTTGAGCACGGGGAGCGCGTGGCTGGTGGCGGCGCGATCGTCGGTATCTACGACGGTAGGCCGGTGTGCATCGATGTCTTGAGCGCGCGTCGATGTGGGGTCGAGCAGCCGCTCAAGGCTGTGGCAGACAGATATCGCCTCGATGCCGAAGCATTGATCGCGGCGGCGAAAGCGGCCCTGTCCGCGCCCGATCGGGCTGTGACGCTGGACGTCGGCGGTCGCCTGGCAACCTTGCCGCGATAACGAGAGCGGGTGCCCTCTCTCCCTCAAAGCCAACTGCCCCGAAGCCGCGCCCCTGCTATCTTTCTGCGTCGGCCCAGTGGGCCGGGTATTGGTGCCTGCCGTCCAACTCCTGGGACGCGCAGGAGTCCTGTTGTCGATACGAAGACCGGAGCGATGAAGGTCAGAGCTTCCGTAAAGCCGATGTGCGAAAAGTGCAAGATCATCCGCCGCAACGGCGCGGTCTTGGTGATCTGCCAGAACCCCCGGCACAAGCAGAGGCAGGGCTAGGGGATGGCGCGCATCTCGGGGGTCAACCTGCCCGTCAACAAGCGGGCCGAAATCGGGCTCACCTACATCTTCGGCATCGGCCGCTCGACGGCGCAGAAGATCCTCGCCCAGACCAAAGTCGATCCCGACACGATGGTCAAGGACCTGACCGAGGACGAGGTGATCAAGCTGCGCGACGCGGTCGACCAGCTCGAGGTCGAGGGCGACCTGCGCCGCGAGCGCTCGCAGAACGTCAAACGGCTGATGGAGATCGGCTCCTACCGCGGGCTGCGGCATCGTCGCGGCCTGCCCGTCCGCGGACAGCGGACGAAGACCAACGCGCGCGGCCGCAAGGGCCCGCGCCGGATGAGCGTCGCCGGCAAGAAGAAGGCACCGTCGCCGAAATAGGAGCTGGTCAGTGGCTGCAGCAAAACCCGCAAAAGGGCGCTCCCGGCGCCGCGTCAAGAAGAACGTCACCTACGGGCAGGCGCACATCAAGACTTCCTTCAACAACACGATCGTCACCCTGACCGACACCGAAGGCAACGTCATCGCCTGGGAGTCGGCGGGCTCGGCGGGCTTCAAAGGCTCGCGCAAGTCGACGCCGTTCGCCGCCCAGGTGACCGCCGACGCGGCCGCCAAGAAGGGCATGGAACACGGGCTCGAGCGGGTCGAGGTCTTCGCCAAGGGGGCGGGCTCCGGCCGCGAGACGGCGATCCGCTCGCTGCAGGCGGCGGGGCTCGACGTGACCACGGTCAAGGACGTCTCGCCGCAGGCGCACAACGGCTGCCGCCCGAAGAAGCGGAGGCGCGTGTAGGCGATGACTCCTTCCACGACAGCACCCGTCACCCACCTGCAAACCGGCGCCAGCCGGTGTCCTCAGTCGCTCGCGCACTTTGCAAGTGCGCCACGCTCCTTGCGTCCTTGTCTGGCTTGGTTTTCGGTGGCTGACGGGCACTCCCGCGGAAGGAGGCATCGCTGATGGCCCGCGACACCGCGCCGCAGTGCAAGCAGTGCCGTCGCGAGGGGCAGAAGCTCTTCCTCAAGGGGGAGCGCTGCTTCACCGACAAGTGCGGGGTCGAGCGTCGCTCCTATCCGCCCGGCGAGCACGGCCGCGGGCGCATGCGCCAGTCCGAGTACAGGGTGCAGCTGCGCGAGAAGCAGAAGACGCGCCGCTACTACCAGGTGCTGGAGAAGCAGTTCCGCGCCTACTACGACAAGGCTTCCCGGCAGGAGGGCGTGACGGGCGAGAACCTGCTGCGCCTGCTCGAGTCGCGCTTCGACAACGTCCTCGTGCGCCTCGGCTTCGCCGCCTCGCGGCGCCAGGCGCGCCAGCTGATCCGCCACGGGCACTGGCTGATCAACGGGCGTCGCGTCGACATCCCCTCTTACCAAGTACGTCCCGAGGACGTGATCTCGATCAAGGCGAGCTCGGCCGCCACCGACACGATCCGTCGGGCGACCGAGCTGGTCTCGACCGTTCCGGCCTGGCTGCAGGCCGATCACGATTCGCTGACAGCCAAGGTCCTGCGCTATCCCGAGCGCGCCGAGATCTCGGCCCCGGTGCAGGAGCAGCTGATCGTCGAGCTGTACTCCAAGTAACCGGAAACCGTTTCTGAACACGCATACGCAAGGAACTCATGACCACCGACTTTCAGGTCCCTCGAATCAGCTCAGAGAATGTGGACGACCGCCACGGCACGTTCACGATTGAGCCCTTGGACAAGGGCTTCGGCTACACCTTCGGCAACAGCCTGCGCCGCGTGCTGCTGTCCTCCCTCGGCGGCGCCGCGATCACCAGCGTTCGCATCGAGGGGGTACCGCACGAGTTCTCGACCGTGCCGGGCGTCAAGGAGGACGTCACCGACATCGTCCTCAACCTCAAGGATCTCGTCGTTCGCATGCACACCGATGCCGACGAGGTCGAGGCGCCGCTGGTCGCCACCGGCCCAGGCGAGATCAAAGCCAAGGACATCGATCTCCCCTCCGGCGTCGAGATCCTCAACCCGAACGCGCCGATCGCGACCCTCGAGAAGAAAACGAAGCTCGAGGTCTACCTGACGATCGGCCGGGGTCGTGGCTACTCGGCGGCAGAAGACAACAAGTCCGAGGAGCAGCCGATCGGCGTGATTCCGATCGACTCGATCTTCTCGCCGATCCGCCGCGCCTCCTACTCGGTGGCGACCGCACGGGTCGGGCAGCGCACCGACTTCGACAAACTGACGCTGGAGCTTGAGACCGACGGCTCGATCGAGCCGGGGGCGGCATTGCGCGAGGCCTCCGAGATCCTGATCAAGAGCCTGGCGATCTTCACCGACGCCGATCGCGTCGAGGAACTGACGGCGCGCGAACCGACCGGAGCTCTCGCCGCCGAAGCGGCGGGGGCCGCTGCCGGCGACGGCGCTGCCGCCAACAACGGACTCGACGAGATCCTGATCGAGGAGCTCGAGCTAGGCGTGCGCTCCTACAACTGCCTGAAGCGGGCGGGAGTGCAGACGGTCGGCGACCTGGTGCGCAAGACGCGCTCGGAGCTGAACGCGATCCCCAACTTCGGCCAGAAATCGATCGAGGAAGTGATCGAGACCCTGCACGCCCGGGGCCTCGACCTGCAGGGAGACTGAGGGGCTGAGCCGGCGATGCGCCACCGCAAGAAGCGCAACAAGCTGAGCCGCGACGCGGCGCATCGCGGGGCCCTTCTCGCCAACCTCTGCAAGCAGCTGATCGACCACGAGCGGATCAAGACCAGCCAGGCGAAGGCCAAGGCGGTCAAGCCCGAGGTCGAGCAGCTGATCACGCTGGCCAAGCGCGGCGACCTGCACGCGCGGCGCCAGGCGCTGGCGTCGCTGCACAACGACAAGTTCATCGTGCACAAGCTGTTCGAGGAGGTCGCGCCGCGCTACGTCGAGCGGCCGGGTGGCTACACCAGGATCGTCAAGTTGGGTCCGAGGAAGTCGGACTCGACCGAGATGGTCTATCTGGAGCTGGTGTAGGGATGGGACCGGGGGCGGGGTGCCCCTCGTCCTGACAAGTCGCAGACCTAATTAGGTCTGCGACTTTGAGTATCCGCCAGTCCGAGGGGCACCCCGCCCCCGGTCCCGGCGGGACCAGCTCTCCTCACGAGCTCGCTGGACGTGCCGGTTCTGGAGTGCCTTTTTCGGCACCGCAGGGACGGCACGTCAGTAGCTGACTGACTCGAGGTAGAGGCCGTGGGGTGGGGCGGTGTCGCCGGCCTCTGATCGGGGCGCGCCGCGTAGGAGTTGCTTGAAGCTTTCTATGGATCGACGGCCGCCGGCTACTTCGAGCTGGGTGCCGACGAGGACGCGGACCATGTTGCGCATGAAGGCGTCGGCGGTGATGTGGAAGGAGGCGAGGGTTCCATCGAAGCTCCAGCTCGCGGCGAGGATGTCGCGGTCGAAGCGGACGTGGTCGGTCTGGGTCGGGGTGAAGGCGGTGAAGTCGTGCGTGCCGACAAGCGCCTCCGCGCAGGCCGCGAGAGCGTCGCGGTCGATGCGGCGGGGCCACCAGAGCGCCCAGCCCTGCTCGAAGGGGCTGGGTGATTTGCGGGCGAGGACGCGGTAGCGGTAGGTGCGGGACTTGGCGTCGCGGCGGGCGTCGAAGCCATTGGTCACCACCTCTGTCGCGGTTACCGCGATGTCGTCTGGACCCACGCCGTTCAGGCTTCGTGCGAGGTCTGGGGGTATCTCGGCATCCGTTTCGAAGCTGGCCACCTGCCCGAGCGCATGGACTCCCGTATCGGTCCGTCCCGCCACCGTCAGCTCAACTGGTTGCCGCAGGACCGTCACCAACGCCGTCTCCAACTCTCCCTGCACCGTCCGCAGCCCAGGCTGCTTCGCCCAGCCCCGGAACCCGCTTCCGTCGTATTCGAGATCTAGCCGAACTGTGGTCATTGGCGGGCAAGGTATGGCGATCGGGGCGGTGGGATGGGCACCCTCCCGAACTGGCGGATACTCAAAATCGCGCCCTCATTAGGGCGCGATTTGTCAGGGCGGGAGGGTGCCCATCCCACCGCCCCTACCCCTTCCCGAGCAGCTTCAGCAGGCCGCTTTCGTCCAGCACCTCGACATCGAGGGTCTGGGCCTTTTCCAGCTTTGAACCAGGATCGTCGCCCGCGACTACGTAGTCGGTCTTCTTCGACACTGAGCTCGTCACCTTGCCGCCCGCGGCCTTGATCAGATTGCCTGCCTCGTCACGGGTTAGCTCCGGCAACGTGCCGGTTAGGACCAGCGTCTTGCCTTCCAGGGGACCACCCTCCGGGCGGCGTTCGGACTCGTCCTGCTCCAGCCGCAGCCCCTTTTCGCGCAGCTTCTCGATCAGGGCCCAGGTCGGCTCGTCGGCGAGCGACTCGGCGATCTGCACGGCCATGATCGGGCCCACGCCCTCGACCTCCTCGATGCGCTCCGGGTCGGCATCGTGCAGGGCGTCGATCGAGCCGAAGTGATCGGCCAGCGCTTCGGCGGTGACGTAGCCGACGCCGGGCAGGCCGAGCGCGTAGAGGACGCGTTTGAAGGGGCGCTGGCGGGAGGCGTCGATCGCTGCGACCAGATTCTGGGCGGATTTCTCCTTGAAGGCCTTGCCGCCGATTTTGCGTCCAATGAGATCGTCCTCACTGAGCTCGTAGATGTCAGCTACATCGGAGATCAGTTCCTGTTTGAGGAAGTTCAATGCCAGCTCTTCACCCAGCCCGTCGATGTCCATCGCCCCTTTGCTGACGAAGTGCTTGACGTGCTGGAAGGACTGGCCGGGACAGCCCGACTTGTTCGGGCAGAAGGTGAAGACGGAGTCCTCCGGCTTGACCGTCGGCGTGCCGCAGGCCGGGCATTTGGCCGGAGGCTTCGGCTTGGCGCCGCGGCGCTTGCCCTTCTCCTGCCGCTGGATCAGCGGCGCGACGACCTGGGGGATGACGTCGCCGGCGCGCATCACCACGACCTCGTCGCCAGGCCGCACGTCCTTGCGCGCCAGGTCCTCCTCGTTGTGCAGCGTGGCGGTGGAGACGGTGACGCCGCCGACGTGCACCGGCTCGAGCATCGCGAAGGGGACGAGGTGGCCGGTGCGGCCGACGTTCCAGACCACCTTGCGCAGCTTCGTCGTCGCCGTCGTCGGGGCGAACTTCCAGGCGATCGCCCAGCGCGGCTCGCGGCCGACGACCCCCAGCTCGCGCCAGAGCGCCCGCTCGTCGACCTTGACGACGACGCCGTCGATCTCGTAGTCGAGCTCGTCGCGGCGTTCCTCCCACCAGCGGCAGCGCTCGACCACCGAGTCGATCGAGGGGTGGTGGGCGGTGTCGGGGTTGACCTTGAAACCGCGCTCGCGCAGCCACTCGATCTCCTCGCTGTGGGTCGCGAGGTCGAGACCGCGGACGGCGCCGAGCCCGTAGGTCCAGATCGAGAGCGGCCGTTCGGCGGCGAGCGACGGGTCAAGCTGGCGGATCGATCCCGCCGCCGAGTTGCGCGGGTTGGCGAAGGCCGGCTCGCCCGCCTCGGCGCGCCGTTCGTTCAGCGCCTTGAACTCGGCGATCGGCAGGTAGACCTCGCCGCGCACTTCGACCAGCGGCGGCGCGTCCTCGATCCGCAGCGGGATCGCGCCGATCGTGCGCAGGTTCTGGGTCACGTCCTCGCCGATGCGGCCGTCGCCGCGGGTGGCGCCGCGGACGAGCAGCCCGTCCTCGTAGGTGAGGGCGATCGCCAGGCCGTCGATCTTCGGCTCGCTCGTGTAGCTGAACTCGGCGGCGCTGATGTCGAGTCGCTTGAGGTGGTTGCGGATGCGGGTCTCCCAGGCGCGCAGCTCCTCCTCGTTGCGGGCGTTGGCGAGCGAGAGCATCGGCTCGGCGTGCTCGACCCGCTCGAAGCGCTCCAGGGGTGGAGCCCCGACCCGCTGCGTCGGCGAGTCCGGCGTGCGCAGCTCGGGATGGTCGGCCTCGATCGCGCGCAGCTCGTCGAGCAGGGCGTCGTATTCGTCGTCGTCGATAATCGGGTCGTCGAGGACGTAGTAGCGGCGGTTGTGCTCCCTCAGCTCCTCGCGCAGCTCCGCGGCGCGCTGCTCGACGGCTCGCGTGCTCACACCGATGTCGGGGCGCTCGCGGCCAGCATCTCGTCGAAGCCCCAGCCGCGCAGCGTCTCGAGTCCGCCGTGGTCGGTGAGGTCGAAGTGGATCGGCGTCACCGAGATACGCCCCCGGGCGACGGCGTTGAGGTCGGTTCCCTCGATCTCCTCATAGCCGGGCTGCCAGCCGTAGATCTCGTAGTGCCGGCGCTCGCCCTCCTCGCCGACCAGCTTCAGCTCGTCGTTGTAGATCCGCTTGCCGAGCCGCGTCACCTCGACCCCGCGCGGTTCGGCGGCGGGGCAGTTGACGTTGATCAGCGTCGCCTCCGGCATCGGCTCGTGCATCAGGCGCCGGACCAGCTGAGCTGCGAAGGGAGCGGCGGCGGCGAAGTCGAAGCGGCCGCTGACGTAGCCCATGCCGCCGCCCGAGGACTGCTGGGAGACGGCCAGCGCCGGGATGCCGAGGACGATGCCCTCGAAGGCGGCGGCGACGGTGCCCGAGTAGGTGATGTCGTCGCCGAGGTTGGCGCCGTGGTTGATCCCGGAGAAGATCAGGTCGGGTCGGTTGCCGACCAGGCCCAGCTCGGCGAAGCGCACGCAGTCGACGGGGGTGCCGTCGGTGGCGTAGCCGACGTCGCCGTCGCCGAACGCGACCTCCTCGACCATGAGCGGCGAGCGGGTCGTGATGCTGCGCGCCGTCGCGCTGCGGTTCGAGTCGGGCGCGATCACGTCGACCTCGACGCCGTCGATCTCGCGCAGGGCGCGGCGGGCCGCCTGCAGGCCGGGAGCGGTGATGCCGTCGTCGTTTGTGAGCAGGACTCGCATTGAGTCGATTCTAGGCGGCGGGGCGGGCACCCTCCCGCCCTGACAAATCGCGCCCTGATGAGGGCGCGATTTTGAGTATCCGTCAGTTCGGGAGGGTGCCCGCCCCGCCGCTGCGAGTCGGAATTTCTGCTCGAAGAAGCTTGTGATTCGGGGCGTTGTGCGCGCCACGTGTGCGTCGATGGCTGTCAGGGTCGGTGCATGGTGCTCGCGCAGATCGGACCGCTGACGAACGTGCTGGAGGCATTCGCGACGGCGGTTGCCGCCGGCGTGGTTCTCGGCAGTGTCGGGGTCGGGGCCTCGGTCTTGCACTTGGGTGGTCCCGCCGCAGCATCGGAGACCGCGCAGTTACCGATGGCTATCTCGGAGGCGTAGTTGGTGCTGGCGTTGCGGTGATCGACATCGTCCTGCGTTATCTTGCATGAGATTTATTGTCTGCAATAGGGAGGAGACGCCTTGGGTGGTTTGCGTTACGCCAATATCGGCCTTGCCGTTTCGATGGTCGTCCTCGTGGGCGGGGTCGTGATCCTCAGAAATTCGGATGCCCTGGGTCTTGTCTCCCTGGCCACGTTTTTCACGGCCTTCGGCGTCTACCACTTCCTCGACGAGCGGGACAAACGCCGGAAAGGCGAGCGCACACAGCGTCAGTAAGCCGCGATCGCGCCCGCGATGCGGTCCTGTTCGCGGTGGGCGAGGGAGAGGTCGCGGACGCCGTTCATCAGGATCGAGAAGATCATCGTCTTGCCGTCGCGGTTGAAGCAGTAGCCGGAGAGGGCGCTGACGCCGGTCAGCGTCCCGGTCTTGGTGCGGCAGCGGCCGTAGGCTGCGGTGCCGTGCATCCGGTCGGCGACCGTGCCTTCCTTGCCCGCCAGGGCCAGGTCCTGGATCAGTTCTTCGCCCGCGAACGTGTCACGCACCGACTGCAGGAGACGCACCACCTCCATCGGCGAGGCCCGGTTCGAGCGGGTCAGTCCGGAGCCGTCGACGGCGTGGATTCCCGAGCCATGACCCCGCGCGAAGGCGGCGACGACCTTGGTGCCGTCGGCCGTCGTCCCGCCTCCGCCGAAGCGGGCGCCGAGCAGCTTGAGCAGCGTCTCGGCGAAGAAGTTGTCCGAGTAGACATCGGTGAGGTCGACGAGCCGGGTGAGCAGCGGTGAGCGGATCACCGCGACCTGCGTTGCGTCGCCAGGCGTCTTACCGAGCGCGACGCGAGCCTTGAGCCGCACGCCCCGTTTGCGCAGGCGGGCGGCAAGCACAGAGGCGGCCCGCTTGGCCGGGTCGGCGGCGAACCCGTTCAGCCCCGGTCCGCGGTAGCCGGCGTCGAAGGCGAGCCCCGAGAGCGGCCCGATGTAGGGGCTGGTCGCGTAGCCGGAGTCGGCGACGCCGCGCACGCGATCGAAGATCGTGTCGTCGGCGTAGAGGCGGCCGGTCACCGCCTTGATGCCCGCCGCGCGGATCCTCGTCACGAGCGCCGGCAGGGGGGTTCCGACCCCGGCCTGGTAGCGGTCGTAGAAAGAGGGGGTGCCGAGCGCGGGATCGCCGCCGCCGACCAGGTAGAGATTCCCGTGCAGGACGCCTTCTTCGTCGAGCTCGCCGGTGCTCATCACCCGCGTCGGGATCCTCGACCTGGGGCCGAGGCGAGCCAGGGCCGTCGCGGTCGTGAACAGCTTCGTGTTCGAGGCGAGGGTGCGCCGGCGCCGCGCCGCCCGGCCGCAGACCGTCGCGCCCGTTTCGGCGTCGATCGCGAACAGGCCGCTCGCCGCGCCGCCGCCGCGCACCAGCCGCGCGCGCAGGCCTTCGCAGAAGCCCTTGCTCGCCGCCGCCCCGGCCGGCGCCGCCAAACCGAGGGCAAGTAGCGCGCAAATCGCGGCAAAGATTGCCGGAACTCGCCTCACTGAGTGAGATAATGCATGTTTATGGGCAAAGTTGTGGACATCGAGTCCCAGCCTCGCCGCCGAGGCCGCGGTCGCAAGCGCCCGTCGAAGACCGCGCTCGTCCTCGGCGGGGGAGGCTTCACCGGCGGCGTCTACGAGATCGGCGCCCTTCGCGCCCTCGACCTGCTCGCCGTCAACAGCACCGTCAACAACTTCGACGTCTACGTCGGCACGAGCGCCGGCTCCTTCGTCGCCGCGATGCTGGCCAACGGCGTCACGCCCGACGAGATGATGCAGGTGCTCAACGAGCAGGACCCGTCCGGGCTGGAAGACCTCGACCTGAACCGGGTTCTGAGGCCGAACTACCTCGGCTTCCTGCAGAAGCTGGCCGTGCTGCCCCTGCGGAGCGCGGAGCTCCTCCTCAACCTGGCCCGGATGGGCGACTTCTCGGCGATCGACGTCGGTGTCGGCCTGGCGGAGAACCTGCCGACCGGCCTCTACTCGGGTTCGGGCATTGCCGACTACGTCGAAGAAGTCCTCACCGATGACGGTCGCACCAACGACTTCCGCGTGCTCGACAGCGAGCTCTACATCGCCGCCACCGACCTCGACACCTGCGAGCGGATCGTCTTCGGCGAAGACTCGTGGTCGGACGTGCCGATCTCGAAGGCGGTCCAGTGCTCGACGACGCTGCCGGTCGTCTACAAGCCGGTCGACCTCAAGGGTCGCCAGCTGATCGACGGCGGCATCCGCTCGACCACCAACGTCGACATCGCGGTCGAGCAGGGCGCCAAGTTCATCATCGTCGTCAACCCGCTCGTCCCCTACGTAAACGACTTCGAGAAGACGATGACGACCGTCTTCGGCAACCGGGTGCGGCGCGTCTCCGACATGGGCCTGCCGGCGATCGCCAACCAGACCTTCCGCCTCATCGCCCACGCTCGCCTGCACGAGGCCGTCAGCCACTGGGAGGAGAAGTACCCCGGCGTCGACATCATCCTCATCGAGCCCGAGCCCAACGACGAGCTGATGTTCGGCACGCCGATCATGGACTACTCGCGCCGCCTGCAGATCGGCCGCCACGGCTTCGAATCGGTGACCGCCACGCTCGCCAAGGACTACGACCGCTACAGGGAGATCGCCGAACGTCACGGCCTCGAGATCTCCGAGCGACGGGTGCAGCGCGTGGTCGAGCGCGCGTCCGAGGAGGAGCCCGAGCAGTCCTCTGCCTGGCGCCGCGTCCTCGGCCAGACAACCTCCGTCCTCCTCCGCCAGTCCGGCGAGGCGTCGTAGCCGCTTGCGTGGACGGCGGGGCGGCGGGACACCTCCGGCGGAATTGAGGCGCACGGCCTTCGGCCTTAGCGCCAATCAGTGAGCGCGGCTTCGCCGCGCAAGAAGCAGATTGCATATCGCGGCCTTCGGCCACATTCCGGCGGAGGTGTCCCGCTGCCCCGCCGTCAGCGGGCTTGGCGATCGAGAGCTGACGAGGAGGGGCACCGGCTCCCTCCGCCCCTCAGCTCGCGTAGAGCTGCTCGATCTCGTTCTCGTGCTTTTGCGCGACGACGGCGCGCTTGACCTTGAGGGTCGGCGTCAGCTCGCCGCTCTCCTGTGAGAGGTCGCGGGGGAGGATGGCGATCTTCTTCACCTGCTCGACGCGGGCGAACTTCTCGTTGACCTTGTCGACATGGGCTTCGATCGCCGCCCGGACCTGCGGGTCGGCGGCCAGCTTCGCCGGGTCCTCGGGCAGGCCGTGCTCCTCGGCGTAGGCGGCCGCGTCTTCGGGGTCGAGGGTGACCAGGGCGACCAGGTACGGCTTGCGGTCGCCGACGACCACGCATTGCGAGACAAGCGGGTGCTGCTTGATCTCGTTCTCGAGGTTGGCCGGCGTGATGTTCTTGCCACCCGCGGTGATGATGATGTCCTTCTTGCGGCCGGTGATCTTGATGAAGCCGTCGTCGTCGACCTCGCCGATGTCGCCGGTGTGCAGCCAGCCGTCGACGATCGTCTCGCGGGTCGCCTCCTCGTTCTTGTAGTAGCCCTGGAAGACGTTCGGTCCCTTGACCAGGATCTCGCCGTCCTCGGCGATCCGCACGTCGCAGCCGGGGAACGGCTTGCCGATCGTGCCGATCTTGAAGTCCTCGGGCGTCGAGATCGTCGCCGCCGTCGAGGTCTCGGTCATCCCCCAGCCCTCGAGGATGAGCACGCCCGCCGCGTCGAAGAAGCGCAGGATGTCGGGGTTGATCGGCGCTGCGCCGGAGACTGCGAGGCGCAGGTTGCCGCCGAAGAGGGCGCGGATCTTGGAGAGCACCCGCTTGTCGGCGAAGGCGTACTGCCTGCGCAGCAGGAAGCCGGGCGCGCGGCCCGAGCGTTCGGCCTCGCGCATCCGCCCGCCGACCCGGATCGCCCACTCGAAGATCGCCTTCTTCAGGCCGCCCTCTTTCTCCAGGGCGCTGGTCGCGGCGGCGTAGATCTTCTCGAAGATGCGCGGCACGGAGGGGAAGTAGGTCGGTTTCAGCTCTGCCAGGTTGGGCAGGATCTTGAGCGGATCGCACTCCCAGTAGGCGAGCGTCGCGCCGAGGTCGAAGCTGCCGAGCTGGATCAGCAGGGCGAAGGAGTGGGCGAGGGGGAGGTAGAGGTAGGTGAGGTCTTCGCTCTCGATGACGCTGTTCTCCTGGACCATGTCGAGCATCGCTCGGTAGTTGCCGTGGGTGATGATGCAGCCCTTGGGCGGCCCGGTCGTGCCGGACGTGTAGATGAAGGTGCAAACGTCCTCCTTGCTCACCGACCGCCAGCGCGCCTCCCACTCGTCGGCCGAGCGGCCGGCGCCGCGGGCGGCGAGGTCCTCCAGCGAGATCGCGTCCTCGCTGGACCCGGTCATCCGCACGACGTGCTCGAGCAGCGGCAGCCGGTCGCGGACGGCGCGGATCTTCTCCATCTGCTCCTCGTCCTCGACGACGACGACCTTGGCGTCGGAGTTCTCCAGCACGTACTGGCACTCCTCGGGCGAGTTGGTCTGGTAGATCGGCACGACGATCGCGCCGGCAGAGAGGGCGGCGAAGTCGGCGTAGGTCCACTCCGGCCGCGTGTTGGCCAGGATCGAGACCTTGTCGCCCTTCTCGACGCCGAGGTCGATCAGGCCGAGCGAGAGGCCGCGAACGGTCTCCTCGACCTGCTCGAAGCTGCGCCTGGTCCACTCCCCGTCCTGCTTGAAGCAGACGGCCGGCGCGCTGCCGTAGAGCCTGGCCGAAAGCGGCAGCAGATCGGCAAGGGTGGACGAATTCGTTCCCCGCTCCATGCGGGGAGGAGTCTAGTTAAGCGACGGAGACGGGCGTCGTCGCTCAGGTGCCGCTGGGTCGCGGCTGGCCCGGCGAGCCGCCCGCGAGGCTGCGCAGCGACGACTGGAAGAGGGTCTTGTCGATGCGGCCGTGGAAGATCGGTATGCCCATCTGCATGCATCTGCCGATAACCTCCTGGCGCTTCATGTGAAGCTCCTCGGCAAGCTCTGACGGGGTGAGGTGATTGGCCACGGCGGACCTCCCTTGCTCGTTGAAATCGGGTAGAGAGAATGTACCCGCAAGGGCCGACGTGTCAACCACGTTTACCCGCATTTTGCGAGTGCAGTGGCGGGGCCGGCGAACCGCGATAATGCGCCGGTGCCCGCAGCCGTGGAGAGCCCAGACGCCGAGCCCGTCCAGGTGCCGATCCCGCGCCGCGGCCGGGTCTGGGTGATCCTCGTTCTCGGCCTCGGGCTGGTCGCGCTCGCCTACGCCGTGGTCAACATCGCGACGCAGAAGCCCGGGCCGGCCGCGATCCGCATCGCCGGCATCGGCGAAGCGCAGGAAATCTTCGGCGGGGTTCCCCAGGAAGGCGACCGGCTGGGCTCCTCCGACGCCCCGGTGACGATCCAGGTCTTCAACGACCTGCAGTGCTCGAGCTGCCGCGAGGACTTCCTCTCGACGATCCCGGCGCTCGTCACCGAATATGCACGGCCCGGCGACGTGAAGCTCCTCTACCGCCACTACTCAGTCAGCGAAAGCCCGCAGGAGCTCGGCTTCTACGGCGCCGAGGCGGCGGCGGCGCAAGGCTACGGCTGGCAGTACACCTACCTCTTCTTCCGCAACCAGGACGAGGCGAAGCGCTTCGGCATCGACCAGCGCTTCCTCGACTCGGTGGCCGGGGGAGTCGAGGAACTGAACGAGCCCGAATGGCTCAGCTACCTGGAAGACGAAGGCCGGCCCGGCGGCCCGATCGACCGCAAGCTCGAAGGCTACGAACGACTCGGCACCGAGCTCGGCATTCGCACCCGCCAGGCGGCGATCGTCAGCGGCCCGCGCGGCACCCGCACGCTGCAGGACGGCCCCAGCCTCGCCGCGATCGAAGCCGCGATCGAAGCGGTCCGGTAGTCAGCCGCCCCGGTCTGGGATAATCGCCCCCTCTCGGGGCGTGGCGCAGCCTGGTAGCGCGCACCGTTCGGGTCGGTGAGGTCCCCGGTTCAAATCCGGGCGCCCCGATAAGAAGGCCTTCATTTGAACCACCGCCGGAAGAGGCGGCGGTTTGCGAGGCGACTCAGCAGGCGTGGGATGAGTTCTGGGACAAGCTGCAAGCGAACAACCCGGAGGCGGTGTTGCCAGCGCTTGAGCAGGCCTTTGAAGATAACGAGGCGCCCGCTGCCGCGGTGTCCTGCAGAGATGAACGCGTTGATGTGGTGATGCGCTGGTCTCAGCTCGACGACGTGGTCTCCGAACGAAAGGCCGATGTGACGCCTACCGGGAAACCGACGATCAAGAAGCGGAGCAAATCCGAACGTTACGAGCTTTACCTCGAGGCCCTATGCAGCCACGCGCTTGCTACCGCCAAGGAGGCATTCGCGGTGGCACCGAAGATCGAGAAAGTTGGGCTCGCCGTTGTCCGGGCAACGACCGACCCGGCACGGGGGCGATCAAGTGGTCGAGCCCGTATTGCTGGGGCTTGTGAGTCGTGATGACTTCGAACAGATCCACTGGGGCAGCGTCAACGCAACGGCTGCCCTGCTGGGCTGTGCAGCAGGAAAGGTCGGATTCAAAGGAAAAGGCGCTAGCAAGGCCCTGTACGGGCTCGACCTCGGCGACGATCCCGGTGAGCGGGAGTTCATTCAGCAGGTTGCCGACGGGCTTGAGGCAAGGGTTCCCGAGGAGGGAGTCACCGGAGTTCAGCTTCCGGCGCGGGTCGTCATCGGCTGAGCTCATGTGGGTCTCGCCGATTCGGTCGATGGCAGCAGTTTAGGCCTATACCGCAGACAAAAGAATCCTGCCTGTCTGGCATCCTCTAGAAGGCATTGGCGGCGGCAGGAATTTCTGAATCCGTCGGTCGACTCTCAACCTTGCGGTCATGCCGACCGCCTGGGACACTGAAGGGATGAAGATGCTCGTTGTTGACATCACGGCGGCCGACACAGCCGGAGCGAGGCTCGGTCGCTACAAGGTCTCCGAGCGGCGCCAGGACGGATCTCTGGTGCTCGTTCCCGAGACCGTCGAGGAGGTCATTGCCGAGACCGCGGATCGGCCGCTAAGCAGCGATGAGTTCCTCGACGCCTTGGATCGTCTTAGCGCGGCATCTTCCCAGCAGGCCGATTGATGAGCCCCACCTACGGGCTGTCTCCGAGCTTCGCTCGGGAGCTCGCGCGGATGTCGCGCGAGCAGCGTCGTGAGTTCCAGGTGGCGGTCAAGAAATTGATCGATGCCCTTCGCGAGCGACGCGAGCCACCTCGCTCGCTTCGCATCAAGCGCGTGCAAGGCACCAAGGACGTATGGGGGATGTCCTACTCGGGCGACGGTCGCGCAACCTTCCGCTACGGCGTCGAAGTCAAGCCGGGTGAGACTCACGTCGAATGGCTGCGCGTCGGCGGGCACGAGATCCTCTCACGCCCCGAGTAGCGACCTCCTTTTGAGGTCACAAAATGTGACCTCAAACGATGGCCGGGCCATCGCCCGCCGCGGTGAAGCCAGACAGAACAGAAATGGGGTTCAGCTACAGCGTGTCCTTGCCGCTGAGCAGGCATCCGTATTGGATTTGGGTGCGAGTGAGTACACGCGCGCTTTTGCCCGTCGCAGCCATCCCGGCACCCTCGTAGAGCCTGCGGGCAGGGGCGTTATCGCGGTAGGTCCAGACATCCACACGCTGGTAGCCCAGCGCGCAGGCTGCGTCGAGAATATGGAGGACGAGCGCGCTGCCAACCCCCTTCCCTTGAGCGGCGGGGTGGACGAAGACCATCGAGATATGCAGGAGCGTCGGATCGAGCCCGCCCGCGCCGTCATCGAGGCGGCCAGGCTCGGCGAGCGCCATGCCGACGATCTCTGATTCGAGCGCCACGAACGCCTGGGCATCTGAGGCCGCGAGTTTCGCCCGGATGCGAGCGGTGCGCTCCGCCCCATGGGGAGCGCCTCGGGCGACGTTCGCCGCGCGCCACACGCCGACCGCAGCCTCAAGCTCGTGGGGAAGCATGCGGCGGACGCTCACTCGGGGATGGTACCCGGCTCCCTGGACCGCACGGCCGAAGCGGACGGTCGGGTTCAGGGTGCCGGAGGAGCCCGGTTAGGCCGCGGATGCACAGCCTCGACGCGACTTTCGGCGTCGATCGGGTTGACTGTGGAACCCATGCGCCGAGCCTTGCTGCCGCTGACGTGCTTGATCGCGTCGTTGATCCTTGCCGTGCCCGCCGCGGCGCAGGGGCCTGCGCCGCGGGGATTTATCGGCATCTCGCCGCAGGGGCAGCTGGGCGTCGCCGACTTCGAGTTGATGCAGCTCGCCGGGATCGAGAGCGTGCGCATGCCGCTCTTCTGGTCGCAGGTCGAGCCGACGGCGGCCGCTGCGCGTCACCCCGACTGGTCCTCCTTCGACGCCGCCGTCGAAGGCGCGGCGCAGCACTACATGACGGTCTTCCCCTTCCTTTGGGGCACGCCGCCGTGGGTGTCCCCCTCGAAAATCGAGGAGCCCGTCGCAAGCGCCTGGCAGCGCCGCGCCTGGCTGCGGTTCGTCGGGGCCGCGGTGCGCCGCTACGGCCCCGGCGGTCAGTTCTGGCGCCTGAACCCCGACCTGCCGGAGGAGCCGATCCGCCAGTGGGAGGTCTGGAACGAGGAGAACATCGTCACCTTCTCGCACAACCCCGACCCGGAGAGGTTCGCGCGGCTGATCCGCTTCACCGGCCGCCTGATCCACCGCCTCGACCCCGGTTCGCGGGTGATCGCCGGCGGGTTCTTCGGCCGTCCCCTGCAGATACCGCCCAACGTCGGCTCCGGCGACTTCCTCGCCCGCCTCTACCGCGCCGGCGGCGTGAAGCCCTTCTTCGACGGCGTGGCGCTGCACCCGTACGTCGCCCAGGCCAAGGCGATGGGGGGGCAGATTCGCAACCTGCGCCGCGTCATGCGCAGGTACGGCGACGCCTCGACGCCGCTGTACGTGACCGAGCTCGGCTGGGGCTCGGACGGCTTCGAGTCGCGCTGGGAGCGCGGCTGGCGAGGCCAGGCGCGCGAGCTCGACCGCGCCTTCGCGATGCTGACCCGGAACCGGGTGCGCTGGAACATCGGCGGCGCCTGGTGGTTCTCGTGGGCCGATGCGCCCTCGACCTGCCAGTTCTGCGACTCGGCGGGTCTGCTCACGCTGGAGCGGCGGGCCAAGCCGTCCTGGTACGCGTTCAACCAGTGGACCGGGGGCGACGCCGGCGCCGTTCCCCGCGGCTCGGCCGTCGAATCGCTCGACGGGCCATAGCCCGTCCCGGCGTTTGCCCCGTCCGCGTCAGGGGTAGTCGAAGGGCCTGTTACCAGCGGCTATGCTCGCGCCTCGCGGAAGATGGGCTTCGGCGGAGATCGCAGGTATGAGAAACGGCTCGACCACCAGCGAGAAGCCGAAAGGGCTTCGGATGAAGCTGCCTGCGATGGCGGAGAACGTGGCTGTCGTCCGTCACGCCCTGGCGGGCCTGGCGGAGCAGGTCGGCATGGACGAGACCGGCGTCGCCGACCTGAAGACGATCGTCACCGAGGCCTGCATGAACGTCGTCGTCCACGCCTACGACGAGGGAACCGGCCCGATGACGGTCGAGGCTGAGGCCGACGAGAGCTGGCTCACCGTGATCGTCAAGGACAGCGGCTCGGGCATCAATCCCCGCGCCGACTCCGAGCGCGAGAGCCTCAAACTCGGCCTCTCGCTGATCGCCGCGCTGAGCAGCAGCTTCAGCATCTCGGGCGGTTCGAGCCGCGGCACGGAAGTGATGATGCGGGTGCCGATCCGCGGCCCCGAGGCCGGCGAGCAGGACGAGGATCTTCGCGACCTCAAGCCGGCGCAAGCCGACGGCGCGGAGATCGCCGTCGGCCAAGCGGAGCTGCTGGCGCCCGTCCTGGCCCGGCTGGTCGGCGCCCTGGCGGCGCGCCGGGACCTGCCGGTCGAGCGCCTCTCTGACGCTGTCCTGCTCACCGACTCGATCTCGGTCGCCGCGCCCGGCTGCTTCACCGACGGCTGGATCCGCTTCGACTTCGGCGAAAGCGACGAGGGCCTGGAGCTGCGGCTCGGCCCGATGGAAGCGGGTGGGGCCGATCGCATGCACCAGGCGCTTGAGCTGCCCGGCGTAGGCTCGGTCGAGAAACTGGCCGACGAGCTCAGCGTCGAGGAGGGCGAGGACGGCGAGTACCTCTTGATCAGGTGGAGGTAGTCCGTCAGCCTTCCGCCTCGATCCGCTCGCGGATGCGAGCGAGCGCCCGGCGCAGGATGCGCGACACGTGCATCTGCGAGTGTCCGATCCGCTCGGCGATCTGCGACTGGGTCAGGTCCTCGACGAAGCGCAGATGCAGCACCGTGCGCTCGCGCTCGTCGAGGAAGGGGAGGGCGGCGCTGAGGGCGACCCACCCCTCGACCAGCTCGAAGCGCTCGTCCTCCTCGCCGATCCAGTCGGCGGGCGAGGACGCCTCGTCGGCATCGTCCCCTGAGCTGGGGCGGTCGAGCGAGAGCGGCCGCCGGTTGAAGTTCGCCTCCAGCACCTCGAGCACGTCGGTCTGCTCGAGCTCCAGGTGCTCGGCGATCTCGCCCACCGACGGCGAGCGCTGCAGCCTCTTGGTCAGCTCCGAGATCGCCTTGTCGACTTCGGCCATGCGGTCGTGCAGGCCGCGCGGCACCCGCACGGTCCAGACCCGGTCGCGGAAGTGGCGCTTCAGCTCGCCGAGGATCGTCGGCGAGGCGAAGGCGGCGAAGGGGATTTCCCGGTCGGGATCGAAGCGGTCGACGGCGTTGATCAGGCCGAGGTTGGCGACCTGGAGCAGGTCGTCGAAGGACTCGCTGGCGCCCCGGTAGCGCAGCGCCAGGCGCTTGGCGAGCGGCATGTTGCGTTCGACCAGCTCATCGCGCACCGACTGGTCGCGCGTTCGGGCGAATTCCTCCCAGAGGCGAGCTTCGTCCCCCATCCAGTCAGCTTAGGTACCCGGCACGCTAGGCTCCGGAACAGACTTACCACCCAACCCCAGTCCGATACGGAGGAGACGCCAGATGGCTTTTTCGGTCCCCGACCTTCCCTACGCGTACGACGCGCTCGAGCCCCACATCGACGAGGCGACGATGCGCGTGCACCATGACAAGCATCACCAGGCCTACGTCGACAAGGCGAACGCGGCGCTGGAGGGGACCGAGTGGGCCGACCGCGACGTCGAGGACGTGCTGCGCAGCCTCTCGAGCCTGCCTGGGGACAAGCAGGGCCCGGTCCGCAACAACGCCGGCGGCCACTACAACCACACGCTCTTCTGGCAGATGCTGAGCCCCGACGGCGGCGGCGAGCCCGGCGGCGACCTCGGCTCGGCGATCGGCGAGACGTTCGGTTCCTTCGACGCCTTCAAGGAAGAGTTCAAGAACGCCGGCATCGCCCGCTTCGGCTCCGGCTGGGCCTGGCTGGTCAAGGACAGCTCCGGCCTCGCCGTCGTCTCGACGCCGAACCAGGACTCGCCGCTCTCCGACGGCAGCGTGCCGCTGCTCGGCTGCGACGTCTGGGAGCACGCCTACTACCTCAAGTACCAGAACCGCCGTCCCGACTACATCGACGCCTTCTGGAACGTCGTCAACTGGAGCTACGTTGGGGAGAGATTCTCTCTGTAGCGGACGCTGCAAACCGGCGCATCTCGGGGTCTTCGGTCGGCCGTCTCGCTCACGCACCAAATGTGCGCTCGCTTCGCCGGTCTCCCTGCATCCCCCGACCTGCTTGGTTTTCGCGCCCGTGACTAGGGACTGACTGGAACCGCCGGCCGCGCCGCCTCGGGTAGGTGACGCGGCTCGGCCCCGTCCTTCTCCGGGATCAGGCTCATGGCGTGCTCAGCCTTCGCGGTGATCGTCAAGCTCGGATTGACGCCCGGGTTGGCCGGGATCGCGGCGCCGTCGCAGACGAGCAGGTTCTCGTAGCCGAAGACGCGGTTGGCCGTGTCGACTACGCCCCGGTCCGGGTTGGCGCCGACCACGGCGCCGCCGAGGATGTGCGCGGTCGAGGGGACGTTGCGGAGCGACTCGGTGATCGCGCTCTGGGCGACGCCGCCCATCCGCTGCTCGAACCAGCGCGCCACCTGCTCGGCCGCCGGGATGTAGGTCGGGTTCGGCCGGCCGGGGTCCTGTTCGGTCGTCAGCCGCACGCCGCCGCCGAGGAGCTTGCGCTTCGGCCGGAAGTGCATCGCCGCATCGACCGTCTGCATCACCAGCAGGATCACGGTGCGGCGCGACCAGCGGTGGGGGAAGAGCATGCGCAGCGTGCGCAGCGGGTGGCGCAGCATCGCCGCCGCCCACTTGACGGGCCGCGTAAGTTTCGTGCCGGGTCCCGTCATCGCGGTGAAGGTGCCGGCCATCGCGTCGCCGCCCTCGCCGTAGGTGACGACCTCGATGTGGGTGTCGGGGTCGGGGTAGATGCTCGACGTGATCGCCACCGAGCGGGTGAAGTCGCGCGCGTCGTCGCGGGCGGTGACCGCCTGGATCGACTCGGAGTTGGTGCGGACGAGGTCGCCGAGGCGCGAGGAGAGCCGTGGCAGGGCACCGCTGTGGCGGCAGTTGGCCAGCAGCGTGTTGGTGCCGAGCGCGCCGGCGGCGACGATCACGCCACGGGCGGTCTGCCGGCGCCGTCGCTTGCGCAGCAGAGCGCCCGAGCGCCGGCTGATCACCTCGTAGCCTTCGGAGCCGTCGGCGGCGCCGAGCGGGCGGATCTCGGTCACCTGGCGTTCGGGCTCGATCTCGACGCCGAGCTTCTCGGCGAACCAGATGTAGTTCTTCATCAGCGTGTTCTTGGCGCCGTGCCGGCAACCGACCATGCAGCTGCCGCAGCGCTCGCAGCCGGTGCGGCGCGGTCCCTCGCCTTCGAAGAACGGGTCGTCGACCTCGACGCCGGGCTTGTCGAAGAAGACGCCGACGCGGGTGTTGGTGAAGGTCTCGCCGACGCCGATCTCCTCGCCGTATTCGCGCAGCAGCTTGTCGGCCGGGCCGATTCCCTCGTACTCGACCACGCCGAGCATCCGTTCGGCGGTGTCGTAGTGGGGCGCTAGCTCGCTTTCCCACTCGCCCAGCTCGCCCCACTGCGAGTCGCGGAAGAACGCCGGCCGCGCCCGGTAGAGCGTGTTGGCGTAGCCGAGGCTGCCGCCGCCGACGCCGCAGCCGGAGACGACGAAGACGTCCTTGAAGAAGGTCATCCGCAGCACACCGCGCATCCCCAGCTTCGGCATCCAGAAGTAGCGCCGGGGGTGGCGCACCGTCGACTCGGCGAAGTCCTCGTCCTCGAAGCGGCTGCCGCACTCGAGCATGCCGACGCTGTAGCCCTTCTCGGCCAGCCTCAGGGCTGAAACAGAGCCTCCGAATCCGGAGCCCACCACAAGCCAGTCGTAGTCGAAGGCCACGGCCCTGTATCCGGGTCTAGGCCTCGCCCGGCTCGAGCGGGCGGAAGTCGCTCGTCCGCGCGCCGCAGACGGGGCAGAACCAGTCGCCGGGGATGTCCTCGAAGGAGGTTCCGGGCGGGATGCCGCCGTCGGGATCGCCGATCGCCGGGTCGTAGATGAACCCGCAGCTTTCGCAGATCCAGAGGGTCGCCTCGGTCGCCGTCGTCATAGGGGGAAGCTTAGGGCTCAGGCTTTGCCGAAGTCGACCGCGACCGGTTCGCGCTGCGCCGCGTCTTCGATCTCGAAGTACTCGCGTGCGGTGAAGCCACCCTGGTTGGCGATTATCGAGCCGGGGAACTGCTGGATCATCGTGTTGTAGGACTGCACGTTGGAGTTGTAGATCCGGCGCGAGGCCTGGATTTCGTCCTCCAGCTCGGAGAGGTTGCGGCTCAGCTGCTGGAAGTTCTCCGTCGCCCGCAGCGTCGGGTAGTTCTCGGCGACCGCGCGCAGATCGGTCAGCGCCCCGGTCAGCTTCTCCTCCGCTTTGGCGGTCTCGCCGACGCCCTGGGCCGACATCGCGTCCGAGCGTGCGGCCGTCACCTTCTCGAAGACCTGTTTCTCGTGCTCGGCGTAGCCCTTGACCGTCTCGACCAGGTTGGGGACGAGGTCGTGCCGGCGCTTGAGTTGCACGTCGATCCCGCTCCAGGACTCGTCGACCCGGTTGCGCGAGGCGATGATCGAGTTGCGCTTGGCGACGTAGTAGAAGCCGCCGACGATGACGATCGCGACGAGGGCGATGATGACCCAAACCATTGTCGTCATCCTACCGTCCGCCTCCCCCATCAATGGGTGCAACGCGTTGGATGCCTATTTCGCACCCAACGCGTTGCACCGCGCGGGGGGCGTAGGATCGGCCGTCGATGGGGGCCAAGCAGGAAGCCGCGGAGTGGGCCGAGATCGTGCGCCGCTACGGCGAGCGGCACGACCTCACCTACGAGCCGGTGGGCGGGATCAATCCCAAGGACGGCCCGGTGGCGCTCTGCGTCGGCGGCAGCAACCGCCTCACCGGGCAGCTCGTCGAGGGCTTCTGGGGTTCCTGCTGCGATGCCGACGAGAAGGAGGTCGGCGGCCTCTTCGGCAAAGCGGTGCTGCCGACCGCGCTGCTCGCCAAGGCCCACATGCCCGATCTCGCCCGGGTCGTTCCCGCCTTCAACGTCGAGTCGATCGAGGGTCACGAGGTCGTCACCCAGCGCTTCACGCGCAAGGTCGAGTTCGAGTCGATCGAGTTCAACAGGCGCTTCCTCGCCACCGTGCCGCGCGAGCACGACCCGGTTGCCCTGCGCGAGCTGTTCAGTCCCGGCTTCCTCGCCTGGACGACGACGATGACCGGCGAGGTCGACTTCGGCGTCAACGACCGCCAGCTCTGGTTCCTCTGGCGGCTGCGCGAGCGCAGCGAGGAGGAGCTGAAGGCGATGCTGAAGAACGCCGGCCGGCTCTTCGGGCGGTTGCAGGGCGAGATGGACGAGAGCGGCATCCACACGTACCCCCCGGGACCGTGGCACGCCGGGCTCGAGCCGTTTCCCGAGGGGTAGCTGGCGGGCGGGGGTCCTCAGGCGGGGTAGTCCGGGTCGCCGGGGAGGACTACGCGGTGCTCTTCGAAGCTTCCTATGACTTTGGGGAGGGTCGGTTCGATGGGGCGGTTGCGGTGGAAGGCGATTGCGTCGTTGGCGTTGGGGAACTCCGAGAGGAGCTCCAGCTGCTTGACGGTGGGGAAGGCGAGCGCCATCTCGCCGGCGGCGTGGGCCGCGAGCGCGGTGGCCGGCTCGAACCAGCCGGCCTCGACCGTCTCGACTCCGTCGGGGCGGGGAGGGGCGTGGGCCGGCGCCAGGGCGAGGAAGAACCAGGCGTCGAAGCGCCGCGAGACCACCTCCGGCGTGATCCAGCGCGAGAAGAGGACCAGCTCCTCGCCTGAGGGCAGGGCGATCCCCGCCTCCTCCTCGAGCTCGCGCACGGCGCAGGCCTTGAAGCGCGCTTCGTCCTCCCCGTCGCCTTCGTCCACCGAGCCGCCGGGGAAGACCCAGACGCCGGGCATGAATTTGGCGCTCTCCGTCCGCTTCAGCAGCAGGAGCTCCAGCGCGCGCTCGCCGTGCTTGCCGCCGCGCCGCAGGAGCACGACCGAGGCCGCCGGCCGCGGCACCGCCGGCTCACCCAGGTTGGGCGCCTCCGCCGGTCCGTGTCGCCTCTCCTGTTCCACCACCCAACCCTACCCCGACGTGCCGGTCCTCAGGTGCCTATTTGGGCACCTCTGGCACGGCACGTCACGTCACGAGAGGGCGCGCTCGCGGCGGATTCGCAGCCAGGCGCGGTGGGCGAGCCAGGCGAGGAGGACGATGAGGGCGAGGGGAGCGAGGACGGCGAGGGCGAGAAGGGTGACGCCGGCGGCGACGCCGAGGACGTGGCCGGCGTCGTGGAAGGCGTTGTCGATTCCCCAGGGGCCGTTGGCGCTCGACGAGTGCCCGGCTTCGATCCGGACCGTGAGGTGGGAGTAGCGGGTGCGCTTATGGAGGCGGTCGAGCTGGGCCTGCAGGGCGGTGGCGCGCCGCCGCTCGCCGCGAAGCTTGGCTTCGAGGACTTCGCGCTCGGCTTCGGTTTCCGCCGCGGCGATCTGCGAGAGCAGGCTTTCGATGCTCGCGTGGGTTTCCGTCAGGCGCTTGCCGACGGCGACCGTGGGCGCCGTGATGTCGGCGGTCGCGTCGTTGCGCGAGCCGACCTCGTCGATGGCGGAGATCGCGGCCAGCGCGCCGCCGAGCCGAGCGCTGGGAATCAGCAGGTAGAAGCTGGCGCCCGCCCTGCCGGCCGGCCCCTGGGTCGTGTGCGAGCGCAGGACGATCCCGTGCGCGTCGTGAACTGCGGTGAAGACTTCGGCGGAGTCGCCGGCGACGTCGGCGGGTGAGGCGAGGAGGGTGACCTGGGCGGAGCGTTCGATGTCGCGGTGGGCGGACGAGGGGGCTGCAAGCTGTGCTTCGGCTGAGCTTGCTCCCTCGGGGTGTGCGGATTCCGACACTGGGTTCGAGAACGCGTTGAGAAGGGCGCCCCTGCCGCTCCGATCGATCGCTGTTCGCGCCGGGCTGCCGGAGTCGGTGCTGATCAGCGCCGTCGCGACCGCGATTGCGATCAGGGCTGCGACGCCACCCGCGAAGGCCATCTGCCTCGGCCTCGGAACACGCAGGCGCTTTCCCAGCGCAGCCGGGAGGAGTCGCCGCACCCGTGAGCGTGGCGGGCACCCTGCCGCCACCCACGCGTCCAGCTCGGCGGCGAATTCGGCCTCCGGTGTGGGACGCAGCTCCGCCAGAGCGACCGCCAGTCCGTCGTGTTCGCTAGAGCGCTCCATCGCACGCCTCCCTCAATTTCTCGATTACCCGGTGCAGCCTGGTGCCGGCGTTTGACTCGGAGATTCCGACAACGGCGCCGATCTCCCCGTTGGACAGCCCGGCGAAGAACTTGAGCGCGACCAGCTCGCGCTCGCGCGGCGAGAGCTCGGCCAGCGCGGCGGAGAGGAGCAGGCGCGCCTCGCGCCGCTCGGCGTCCTCGTGCGCGCCCAACCCGTCGAAGTCCGCGGGGTCGGCGGTCAGCTCCGCGTGCCGCTTGCGCCGCCGCAGCTCGTCGAGCGCCGCATTCCGCGCGATCCCGAACAGCCACGCCCGCCCGCTCCCTCGCCCCGGGTCGAACCGCGCCCGCTTGCGATAGGCCCGCTCGAACGCCGTCGCGGTCACCTCCTCCGCCGCAGCCCGGTCCCGCAGCAACCCGGCCACGTACCCATACACATCGTCCCGGCTCGACCTGTAGAGAGCCTCAAAAGCCAGCTCCGCTTCGTTTGGCGCCTCGGCGGCTGGGACTGCGAGCACTTGCTCCACACCCGCACTACGGGCGAGGCGCCGATTCGTCACAAGCGTTCAGGCTATTCGGTCACGCAGCCAACGTATCTCGCGCGGGTGGCGGGGGAGGAGGGGGGTCGAGGACGGACCGCGGCCCGCCCGCAGTGCCCCCCTCCTCCCCCGACAGGACCCGTGCGCCAGCAACCGCTGCCTCGATCGACTCTCCGACGATCTCCACCAGCTCGCGCAGCTCGTCCTCAGAGATCGAGAGCGGCGGCATCAGCACGACCACGTCGCCCAGCGGCCGGACGATCGCGCCCCGCTCGCGCGCCGCGAGCGTCACCCGGTGGCCGAGGCGCAGTGCCGGGTCGTGCTCGCCGAGGTCGATCCCGACCATGAAGCCGCGCCGGCGCACCTCGGCCACTTCGGGCATCGCCTCGACGCCGGCCAGCAGCTCGCCGAGCAGCGCCATCTTCGGCTGCAGGCGCTCGATCGTCCGCTCCTGCGCGAAGGCGTCGAGGTTGGCGAGGGCCGCCGCGCAGGCCAGCGGGTTGCCGGTGTAGGTGTGGCCGTGGAAGAAGGTGCGCCACTCCTCGTAGGTGCCGAGGAAGCCCTCGTAGATCCGCTCGGTCGCCAGCGTCGCCGCCAGCGGCAGGTAGCCGCCCGTCAGGCCCTTGGCGAGGCAGAGCAGGTCGGGCGCGACGCCCTCCTGCTCGCAGGCGAACATCGTGCCGGTGCGGCCGAAGCCGGTGGCGACCTCGTCGCAGATCAGCAGCACGCCGAAGCGGTCGCAGAGCTCGCGCACCGCGCGCAGGTAGCCGGGCGGGTGGAGCAGCATCCCGGCCGCGCCCTGGACCAGCGGCTCGACGATCACCGCCGCGACCTCCTCCTCGTGCAGCGAGAGGACGCGCTCCAGGTCGGCGGCGTCGCCCGGCTCGGCTGCGTGCGCGTGGAAGAGGAGCGGACGGTAGGCGGAGTGGAAGAGGTCGATGCCGCCGACCGAGACCGAGCCGATCGTGTCGCCGTGGTAGGACTCGCGCAGGTGGACGAAGGAGGTGCGGCGGGCGTGCTGGCCGCCACGCTGCTGCTGGAACTGGAAGGCCATCTTCAGCGCGATCTCGACCGCGGTCGAGCCGGACTCCGAGTAGAAGACGCGCGCGAGGCCGGGCGGAGCGACCGCGACGAGGCGCGCCGCCAGCTTGGCGGCCCCCGGGTGGGAGAGGCCGAGCATCGTCGAGTGGGCGACCCTTTCGAGCTGGGCGCCGACGGCCGCGTCGATCCCGGCGTGCCGGTGCCCGTGCACCGTGCACCAGAGCGAGGAGACGCCGTCGAGGTAGCGCCGCCCCTCGGCGTCGATCAGGTAGGAGTCCTCGGCGCGCTCGATCATCAGCGGCTCCTCCTCCACCCAGGCCTGCTGCTGCGTGAACGGGTGCCAGACGTGGTCGCGATCGAGCTGCGCGTGGTCGGTCGCCATTCATGGCGACCCTAGCCCCACCCCCGGCGGCAATTCCCCGCTGACTTCGTCTTTCTTCGCCCTATAGGCGAATAAGTACGAAGTCAGCTGGCGTGATTTAGGTCACAAGAGCAAATTTTCACTTGTTGAAATAGTTGTGCTTGTGCAAATATCTAACCCATGCAGGCCCAGGACATCGCCGCCCTCGTCGAGGAGGTCGCCGCGCCCGATGCGGGTCCCGAGGCGAAGGAGACGGCGGCGCGTATCAGCGCCCTGCTTCGCCACCTCTTCCTCTATGACCGCGGCAACCTGCTGCGGGTGATCGAGGAGAGCGGCCTCTCGATGACGCAGTCGAAGGCGCTGCTCGAGCTGGGCGGCCTCGGCGAGGCGACCGAGGCGCGCCAGGTGACCGATCTCGCCGAGGCGCTCGGCGTCTCCGCGCCCTCGATGAGCCGGGCCGTCGACGGCCTGGTCAAGAAGCGGCTCGCCACCCGGGTCGAGGACCCCGACGACCGGCGCGTGCGCCGCGTCGGGATCACCGAGAAGGGCAAGCAGCTCGTCGAGACGCTCGTCGTCGTCCGCCAGGCCGGCATGGAGGCCTTCGCCGCCAGCCTGACGGCGGCGCAGCGCCGCAAGCTCGACGCCGCGGTCGAGGCGCTGATGGACCGCCCCGACATCGCCGAGGCCTACGAGCACCTGAAGGGGGTGGGGCCGGCTTGACCCGCTATCGCCACCTGATCACCGAGGACAACCGCAAGTGGTGGACGCTCGGCGCGATGTGCTTCGCCCTGTTCATGATCATGCTCGACAACACGGTCGTCAACGTCGCGCTGCCCTCGATCCAGCGCGACCTGCACGCCTCGATCTCCGGCCTCGAGTGGACGGTCAACGGCTACACGCTCTCCTTCGCCGTGCTGCTGGCGACCGGCGGGCGGCTGGGCGACGTCTTCGGCCGCCGCCGCATGTTCCTCGCCGGGGTCGTCATCTTCGCCCTCTCCTCGGCGACCGCGGGGTTCGCGGTCCGGCCCGTCGATCTCGTCGCCAGCCGCGTCGTCCAGGGCGTCGGCGCGGCGCTGATGATGCCGGCGACGCTCTCGATCATCACCGACGCCTTCCCGCCGGGCGAGCGCGGCAAGGCGATGGGCACCTGGGCGGGCGTGTCCGGACTGGCGCTCGCGGTCGGTCCCGTGGTCGGCGGCCTGCTCACCGAGCACGTCAGCTGGCGAGCGATCTTCTACCTCAACATCCCGGTCGCGATCGGCGCCGTCGTCGCCTCGCTCTTCGCAGTGCGCGAGTCGCGCGACACGACGGTCGGACGCGAGGTCGACTTCGCCGGCGTCGCGGTCCTGACCGGGGCGCTGACGGCGCTGATCCTCGCCCTGGTCGAGGGCAACAGCTGGGGCTGGGGGTCGACCGAGATCGTCGCCCTGCTCGCCGGCGCCGCGATCGGGCTCGCCGCCTTCGTCTTCGTCGAGCTGCGCGTGAAGGTGCCGATGGTCGAGTTCCACTTCTTCGCCGACCGCAACTTCGTCGGCGCCGTCGTCGTCGCGATGATCGTCTCCTTCTCGATGCTGGGCGTCTTCTTCTTCCTCGCCCTCTACATGCAGGACATCCTCCGCTACTCGCCGCTGGAGGCCGGCGTTCGCTTCCTGCCCTCGACGCTGATGATCGTCGGCCTGGCGCCGATCGCCGGCCGGCTCGCCGACCGCTTCGGGCCGCGCTGGCTGATCGTCGCCGGGCTGCTCGTGATCGCCGCCTCCCTCTACGACTTCAGCGGCATCGCCGTCGACTCGGCCTATCTCGACTTGCTGCCCGGCTTCATGCTGCTCGGCATCGGCATCGCGCTGACGATGTCGCCGATGACGAGCGCCGCGATGAACGCGGTGCCGGTCGAGAAGGCCGGGATCGCCTCGGGGGTGCTCTCGATGTTCCGCATGATCGGCGGCAGCCTCGGCGTCGCGGTGACCGGCGCGATCTTCCAGGGCTCTGTCGGGGCCAGCTTCGCCGACGCCTCGCCGCAGCAGTTCGTCGACGCCCTCGGGTACGCGATGAGCGTCTGCGCCGTCGTTGCCGCGATCGGCGCCGCGATCGGCGCCGCGGCGATTCGCGGGCGGCGCGATCGGGTGAGCGGCGAGGTGGCCGAGGCGGCGGTCAATCCGGGGGGCGAGGAGCTTGCAGCGCTGGCCACGAGCGAGGATCGCCGAGATCCAGCCGTGGCAACGTCTCGACCTTGACCGCGCCCAGGGCGGCGATCATCGCCCGGTTGGACTCCTCGATCGCGGTCGGCTCGTCGGGCCAGGGGGTGAGGACGACTAGCCCGACGTCGAGCCCGGCGGCACGAGCCGCTTCCAGGGTCAGCAGCGTGTGGTTGATCGTACCGAGGCGGGGGGGGGAGACGACGACGAGCGGCAGTCCGAGGTCGACGGCGAGGTCGCGGACGAGGTAGTCGCTGCGCAGTGGGACGAGCAGGCCGCCGACCCCCTCGCAGACGAGGACGTCGGCGCCGGCCGCCGCCGCGCTCGCCCCGTCCCGCAACCGCTGCGGCTCGATCTCCTCGCCGGCCAGCTCCGCCGCCAGGTGCGGCGAGGCCGGCGGCCCGTAGCGGTAGGGCGCGATCTCCTCGTCGCTCTGCTCGGAGCCGGCTGCGCGGCGCAGCAGCTCGTGGTCGGGCTCGCCCTCTTCGTCCAGTCCCGTCACCGCGGGCTTGAAGACCGCGACGGACTCGCCCTGCGCGGTCAGCGTCCGGGCGATTACCGCGGCGACGACCGTCTTGCCCACCTCGGTCCCCGTCCCCGTCACGAACACCCCGGACGTGCCTCCACTTTGAGGCCAAATATGGTCCTCAACCGGAGGCACGTCCGGGGTCACGCTGCGAGGAGGGTGGGCGAGGCGACGCCGAGCTCGCGGGCGGCCGTCCCGACCTGCTTCGCGGCGTGCTCCAGCTCCTCGGCGCGGTGCGTCGCCATCACGGTGAAGCGCAGGCGCGAGGAGCCGGGCGGCACGGTCGGCGGCCGGATGCCCTGGGCGAAGACGCCGCGCTCCAGCGCCCGCTCGCAGAGCTTCATCGCGCGAGTCGCCTCGCCGACCGCGACGGGGACGATCTGGTTCGCGGAGTCGCCGACCGGGAGCCCCTCGGCGGCAAGCGCCCGGCGCAGCGTCGCCGCGTTGCCGGCCAGGCGCTCGACGCGGTCCGGGCGCTCTTCGAGCAGCTCAAGCGCGGCCTGGGCGGCGGCCACCGTGGGCGGGGGCAGGGCGGTCGAGAAGACGAAGGTGCGGGCGGTGTTGAGCAGGTAGTCGGTCAGCTCGCGGCCGGCGCAGACGTAGGCGCCGTAGGAGCCGAGCGCCTTGCCCAGCGTCCCGATCACCACGTCGACCTCGCCGCTGAGGCCTGCCGCTGCGACCGAGCCCCGCCCGCCGGGTCCGAGCGCGCCGGTGGCGTGCGCCTCGTCGACCATCAGCCGGCAGCCGTGGCGCCGCGCCAGCTCCAGCAGCTCGGGCAGCGGCGCGACGTCGCCGTCCATCGAGAAGAGCCCGTCGCTGACGATCAGCGCCGCCCGCCCGCCGGTCTCCCGCAGCCCCCAGGCGAGGTGCTCGACGTCGCCGTGGCGGTAGACGAAGGTCTCGGCCCGGCTCAGCCGGCAGCCGTCGATGATGCTGGCGTGGTTGAGCGCGTCGGAGAAGACGACCTCGCCGCGACCGGCGAGGGCCGAGATCGTGCCCACGTTCGCCAGGTAGCCGGAGCCAAAGAGCAGCGCTGCCTCGTAGCCCTTGAAGGCGGCAAGGCGCTCCTCCAGCGCCCGGTGCGGCTGCATGTTGCCCGCGATCAAGCGCGAGGCGCCCGCGCCAGCGCCCCAGCGCATCGCCGCCTCGGCGGTGGCGGCGCGCACGCGCGGGTGGCCGGCGAGACCGAGGTAGTCGTTGCTGCAGAGCAGCAGCACCGGTCCTCCGTCGAGCGTCACCCGCGGCCCTTGCGGCCCTTCGACCAGGCGCAGCCGCCGGTGGAGTCCGCTGTCGCGAAGCTCCTCCAGCCGCTCTGCGATGTCGGTCATGCGGCGCTCTTGGCCGGGTACGGCGGAGGCTTCCTCGTCTTCTTGATCACGCGCAGCTGCGTCGAGGGGTCCCAGAAGTCGGCTTCGTCCTGGCGGTCGACCAGCTCGTCCATCGGCGTCGCCGGGGCTGGGCCTGCGAGCCAGCCCTCGCGGTTGTCGGGGCGCGGGTTGGCGCCGTTGTCGGGCTGGCGCGCGACGTTGAGCCCGAGCTCTTCGAACATCGCCCGGTCGTCCTCCGGCTCGGCGCCGAGCGTCGTCAGGAAGTTGCCCATCATCACCCCGTTGAGCCCGGCCTTCACCGCCAGGGGCTGCAGGTCGCCGAGGTTCTCGACCCGCCCGCCGCAGAGGCGGAAGAGGGCGCCGGGGATGATCAGACGGAAGATCGCCACCCACTTGACGACCTCCCAGGCGTCCATCAGCGGCCGGTCGCCGAACTTGGTGCCCACACGCGGGTTGAGCAGGTTGATCGGCACCGAGGTCGGGTTCAGCTCGGTCAGCTCGAAGGCCATCTCGACCCGCTGGCGCGGCGACTCGCCGAGGTTGAGGATGCCGCCGACGCAGGTCTCCAGGCCGGCCTCCTTGACCGCCTCGATCGTACGCAGCCGGCCCTCGTAGCGGACCGTGGTCGAGACCTCCGGGTAGTAGGAGCGCGCCGACTCGACGTTGTGGTGGACGCGCTGGATGCCGGCCTCGCGCAGCTTCTTCGCCCGCTCCGCCGACATGTGGCCGATCGAGGCGCAGCGCTTCAGGTTCGTCTGCTCGGCGACGAGGCGGGCACCGGCGAGGATCTTCTCGAAGTCGCGCTTGGAGAGGCCCTGACCTTGCGTGACCATGCAGAAGCGGTGGGCGCCGGCCGCCTCGGCCGCTTTCGCGTGCTCGAGGATCTGCTCGGGCTCCATCATCGCGTGCATCGGCGTGTCGGCCTCGGCGTAGCGCGACTGGGCGCAGAAGCCGCAGTCCTCGGCGCAGCCGCCCGACTTGGCGTTGACCA
>JBLMYD010000024.1:0-4389 GCA_050258095.1 Chloroflexota bacterium | reverse complement strand
GCGCGTGAGCTCCTCCGGCGCCCCCGACGCCCCGGTCACCAAGGTGATCGTCGACCAGCAGGGCGGCCAGAAGGGCCTCTTCGTCAACTCCACCGACCTCTGCGCCGGGGTGCACCGCGCCAGCGCCGAGCTCGCCGCCCACAACGGGCGCGCCGCCAAGCTCCACCCGGCCCTGCGGGCGACGAAGTGCCGCAACCACAACAAGAAGAGGCACGCCTCCCACAGGCACAAGGGCGGCAAGGGCAAGAAGTCTTGATCCCGGCGCTTCGCGTGTGGGATGCCGACCGCACTCCACGGCGCTCTGCCGACGATTCGCGACGTCGCCGTTCCCCTCGCCTGTCCGCTCGCACTAATGGTCGAACGCGACGCTCGGCAGGTCCGTCCAGCTGACGAGCTCTCCCTGGCTGCGGGTCTGCGACTCCCCGCCGCCGTAGACGACCATGCGGCGCGCCACCCGCCAGCGTTCGTCCCCGCGCGCGGCGATCCGCTCGGCGAAGGCCGCGAACGCGGCGAAGTGCTCGCTCGACGGCGTGCGCCCGGCTTTCGCCTCGATCAGCGTCAGCTCGGCCCCCCGCTCGATCACCAGGTCGATCTCGAGCCGGTCGCGCTCCCCGAAGAAGGAAATATGAGGACGCCGCCCCCGGTGCCGGTGCCACTTGACCACCTCGGAGACCAGCCAGCCCTCGAACATCGGCCCGCGCAGGGGATGGGTCGCGAGCTGCTCGGGCGTCTCCACCCCGAGCAGGCTCACCGCGAGCCCCGGGTCATAGAAGTACAGCTTCGGGCGCTTGACGAGGCGCTTGCCGAAGTTGGCGTGCAACGGCGGCAGGCGGAAGACGATGAAGCTCGCCTCCAGCGTTGAGAGCCAGCGCCGGGCGGTGGGCTGGGAGACGCCGCAGTCCGCGGCAAGCGAGGCGAGGTTCAGGAGCTGCCCGACCCGTCCGGCGCAGAGCCGAAGGAACGTATGGAAGGTCTCGAGGTCGCCGACGGCGAGCAGGTTGCGCACGTCGCGCTCGAGATAGGTCGCCGTGTAGTCGGCCAGCCACTCCGCGGCGGGGAGGCCGCGATCGAGGATGCGCGGGTAGCCGCCGCGCCAGAGCACGGTATCGAGGCCGTCGTCGGAGTCGCCGAAGCGACGGATCTCCGCCAGTTCGAGGGGCAGCAGCTCGAGCAGCGCCGTCCTTCCGGCGAGGGACTGACTGACCCCCTCGAGCAGCTGGAGGTTCTGGGATCCCGTGAGGACGAAGCGACCGGGGGAGGGGTCTTCGTCGACCATGCCCTGCATGTAGGAGAGCAGCTCCGGCGCCCGCTGGACCTCGTCGAGGATCCCTCCCCGCTCGAATCGAGCGAGGAAGCCGAGCGGGTCGTTGGCGGCGAACTCCCGTTCCGAAGGGGTCTCGAGGGAGACGTAGGGGCGGCCGGGGAACGCCGTTCGGGCAAGCGTGGTCTTGCCCGACTGCCGTGGTCCCGTCATCGTGACCACCGGATATCGCTCCGCCGCCCGCTCGAGGTGCTCCTGAATCGTGCGCCGGATCATAGCTGGACAGTATCAATATCCAATGTTTGGTTAAGCTCGCTTGAGCTCGCTCGCCTCGAATGCGGCAAGCGGCACAAGAAGAGGCACGCCTCCCACAGGCACAAGGGCGGCAAGGGCAAGAAGAGGCGCTGAAGGCCTCCCTCTGCCCGCAGCGCGGCCTGGTTCCGGTGGTCGGTGCTCTACCGACTGGTATAGCAAATTTGCATTCATTTCATATCTGCTATCATTGGTAGATGAAGACGCCCGGAGAGCTGGTGAAGGAGGCCCGCGCCAGGCATGGTGTGAGCCAGACGCGGCTGGCGATGCGCGCCGGCACCACGCAATCGGCGATCTCGCGAATCGAGCGGGACCGCGTCTCGCCGTCGGTCGAGACGCTGCGCGAGCTGCTGTACCTCTTGGGGGAGGATCTGACCATCGGCGCCGAGGAACGCGATTCCGGAATCGACCGGACGCTGAACGCGGAGCGGCTGCGGCTCTCACCCACGGAGCGCCTCGAATATGGCAGGGCGTTTGCCAATCAGGTGATTGCCAGCAGCCCATTGCCTCGCAGGGAGGCGTGGTGACCGAAGCGCGATCGCTCCCCGCCCAAGCGCCCGACACCGGCAGCTTGCTCGGCGCTCTGATTGCGCATGGCGTCGACTTCGTCCTGATCGGCGGCCAAGCGGGCATCTCTCATGGTTCGAGCTACCCGAGCTACGACCTCGACGTGGTCTACGCCCGCAACCGCGACAACGTCGTTCGCCTGGTCGCCGCTCTGAAGGAGATCGGCGTCC
Source organism: Chloroflexota bacterium (assembly GCA_050258095.1). Taxonomy (GTDB): domain Bacteria; phylum Actinomycetota; class Thermoleophilia; order Solirubrobacterales; family 70-9; genus VRUE01. Next base: position 2,079 of record JBLMYD010000024.1, on the reverse strand, counting down.
GGTTGAGGGGCGCCCCCAAGGATCTTCCCTTCGTCCTCGACGCGAAGACGATCGAAAACGGGGCCAACTTCACCTTCGTCACGCCATACGGCGACTTCGATGTACTCGCCGATGCGGCTGGGATGCCTCGCTATGAGGATTTAAGGGCGGCGGCCGTCGATCGCGAAGTGTTCGGTCATGTCGTCAAGGTCGCCTCGATCGACCACCTGATCGCGATGAAGCGCGCCGCCGGCCGCACGAAGGACAGGCTGATGGTCGAGGAGTACATCGCGCTCGCCGACGCACAGCGGAAGACGGCCGAAGGCGACGGCTCGTGACGGCTCTCGCTACGCCCCGGTCTCCCGCGCGGTGGTCAACATGCAGGGCGGGCAGAAGGGGATCTTCGTCAACTCCACGAACCTCTGCGCCGGGGTGCACCGCGCCAACGTGCGCATGGTCGGCCACAACGGCAAGCGCTTGCTGAGCAAGCCGCTGGTGCGCGCCGTGCAGTGCCGCAAGGCGCACCCGCTCAGGAGACGCTGCCGCGCGGCACGATCCAACGGGTCGGCTGTGCGGTCAGCTTTGCGATCCGCTCGAAATCACGGTCGTAATGCAGAACCGTGAGTCCGGCGTGCTCCGCGCAGGCTGCGGTCAGCAGGTCGGGCAGCGAGCTGCCGCGGTGCTGGGAGCGCGCGGCGAGCATTCCCTGCACCTCGAGGGCGCGTCGCACAGCGGCCTCGGAAACCTCGGCGCGTGGCATGCCGCTCAGCGCTTCGGCGTAGGCGCGGTAGTTGGCGGGACTCGTGGCGCTGTAGAGCAGCTCCAACTCGACGATTCCGCAAACGGCGACCTCGCCTTGCGCCAACAGCGGGTCGAGCGCTTTGCGCACCTCCTCTCGGGTCAGGTGGCGCGCCAACGCACTCTTATCGGCGAGGAAGGTCGCCACAGCGTCTCAGCGCCAGGCACCCGCCATGATCTCCGGATCGGCGAGATCGGACGTGCTCGGATCGCACAACAACTCCAGCAGCCTTTCGCGCCCTCGCCGTTTGACGATCTCGTCCAGCGCCGCGTCGACCGTGTCGGTCAGCCCCTTGGTGCCCAGAATCTTCTTGGCGGCGTCGACCTTGGCGGTATCGATCGCAAACGAAGTCTTGCGCTTGGTGACAGTGCTCACGCCTTTAATATAGCATTGTGCCTAACTTTTGATAGCAAATTGAGCACCAAGCCGCTCTCCGACCACCGCTCCGCCACCCTTGACAGCGTCTCGGCACAATCGTCCCATCCATCTCCAGGGCCCGTCCTCCCTGCCGATCCAGCTCGAAGTCCCGACCCGCATCGACTCCGTCCACGGCGGCCTGCGCGTGACTGTCTCCGGCGCCCCCGACACCCCGGTCACCAAGGTGATCGTCGACCAGCAGGGCGGCCAGAAGGGCCTCTTCGTCAACTCGACCAACCTCTGCGCCGGCAAGCACCGCGCCACGGCCAAGCTCGCCGCCCACAACGGGCGCAGGGCGACCCTGAAGCCCGCGGTCAGGGCGCTGGGGTGTGGGCACCGCAAGGCGCATAGACGCCATCACAGAAGGGGGAGGGGTCGGTGAGGACTTCGATGTCGACCGCCGCAGGCGGGCCTCCTCGCCGACCCGGTCAATCGACAACTCGACGATGAAGCTCGCGTCCGTGACGAGCACGTCGCTCAGTGGCTCTCGCGCGAGCGCCGTACCGCGGCCGCCACATCGGGCATCGGCTCGCCGGTCAACGTCTCGCCCCAGCCCGCCGGTAGCGGCACCGCCTTGGACTCCGGCTCGATCTCAGGCACCACAACGATCTGCGCTCGCGTGGCTCTCGCCTCGTCGAGGTCCAGAACCTCTCGCAGCAGCCTTTCCTTTGCGGTCATGGGTCCAAGCGTATCGCCAACCGCTGCTGATTCCGAACGCCGGCTCGCCTGCATCTCCGCCCCCAAAACGCCATCCACTGCGCCATCGTCCCACTGAGCCGCTATGCGGTTGCCCAGGCGCTGCTCGCGGGCTTTGGTGCGATGAAATCTGGCCTTCGTCTCGACCGTGGCGCCCCGGCGGCCCCTCAGTGCCACCGGGCGCTCGG
>JBLMYD010000023.1:0-7668 GCA_050258095.1 Chloroflexota bacterium | reverse complement strand
AAGCAACACTTGCTTGAGGTAGTCGGGGTCGGCACGCACTAGCCCATCGGCCAGCACGCCAAGCTCGACCGACCGGCCGTCGCTGAGCATCCGGAGCTGACGGTGGACCTCCTCCACAATGGGACGGGCGGCGACCGGCCGGCGCGCGATGTGCAATCCACCATCGGCTCTCGCCAGCGTCAGCAGGTCGGTTACCAGACGGCTCATCCGCTCGGCCTCACCGCTGATCTGCTGGAGCGCCTCCTCGCGATCGACCGGGTCCATATTCGCGACGCGGCGCAGCAGCGCGGCGTTGCCGCGTATCGTGGTCAGCGGCGTGCGCAGCTCGTGCGAGGCGTCGGAGACGAACTGCCGCTGGCGCGAGTACGCCTCGTCGAGCAGGCGGCCGGCGACGAGCGCGGCGGCGATGCCGATCGCGCCGCCGAGCAGCACGGCGCCGACCACCTCGCCGACCTCGCGGCGCACGGCGAGGATCGCGAGGCCGACGACGGCGAGGACGATCGCGACGATCGAGAGCGCGATCCTGCCGCGCAGGCCGACCTTGCCCCAGGCCCGTCTCACGGGCTCTCGGCGAGGCGGTAGCCGACCGAGCGCACCGTCTCGATCGGCGCCGGCGAGTCGGGCAGGGCGAGGCGACGGCGCAGGTAGCCGACGTAGACCTGGACGATGTTGGTGCCGGGGTCGTGCTCGTAGCCCCAGACCCTGGCGAGGATCTCGTCATGGCTGCACACCCGGCCCGCGTGGCGCATCAGGTGGGCGAGCAGCGCCGCTTCGCGCTCGGAGAGGCGCACCGAGTGACCGTCGCGCCGGGCCTCGCGCGTCAGCAGGTCGAGGCGGATGCCGCCCGCCTCGAGCTCGGTCTCGACCTCGGCCACCGGCCGGCGCAGGTGCGCTCGCACCCTCGCCGCCAGCTCCTCGAAGGAGAACGGCTTGGTCACGTAGTCGGTCGCGCCCCGGTCAAGGCCCGCGACCCGGTCCTCGACTGCGTCGAGCGCCGTCAGCACGATCACGGGCAGCGTCGGCTCGACCCGCCGGATCGCCGCCAGCACGTCCATCCCGTCGCGTCCGGGAAGCATCCGGTCGAGCACGACGAGGTCGAGGTCGCCGGCGAGCGCCATCCTCTCGCCCTCGATCCCGTCGGCCGCGAGTAGGACGTCGTGCCCCTCCGCCCGCAGCCCCCGGGCGAGGAAGTCGGCGATCGCAGCCTCGTCCTCGACGACGAGCACCCGCAAGGCGCTAACGACTGACCTCGGCGATCGCTTCCGCGCGCCCCGCGTGGGTGGGGATTGCCTGCTCGAGGCCGGTGATCTCGAGCACCCGCGCGACCTGGTCGCCGATGCCGCAGAGGGCGAAGCCGCCGTCGAGCTGCTGCCAGGCCTTGACGATCAGCGCGATGCCGGTCGAGTCGATGAACTCGCACTCGCTCAGGTCGATGACGAGGCCGGCGTCCGGGCCGGCCAGCGGCGCCTGCAGCTCGCGCTCGAGTTGCGCGGCGGTGTTCATGTCGAGCTCGCCCTCGACGGCGATGACGAAGACGCCCGCATCCTGTTCGCCGTGCACTTTGAACGGGGCCGGATTCAATGCAGCTTCGATGCTACTGAAGGATCTCGCATGGCCGCCAAGCGAGACGAAACGAGTCCCGCAAAGGGTCTATGCTCTATTAAAGAACCCGGGTGTAGGGATGCCGGGAACGAAGGACCGCGGCGCGGCGGATCCTTCGCAGGGCTCCTCATGGCCGAGCCCGCCACAGGTGCGCATGAGCCCGGCTTTCTGGCCGAGACCGGCCGGGCTCATGCGCCCAGTCCCGCTCTCAACCGCCGAGCAGCTCGTCGAAGCGGAGCGCGGCCCGCGTCGGCAGGACGAGGACTCCGCTGCGCTGGAGCAGGCCCGCGGCGGCGAGGTCGCGGACCGCCCGCTCGATCGCCTCGGCGTCCTCGTCGCCCAGCTCGCGGGCCACCTCGTCGAGGGTGAGTGCCGCCGGATGGAGCGCCAGCACCTGCTGCAGGAGGGCCGACTCGAGGGCCGCGTCCTCCTCGGCGGGGCTGCGGATGTCTTCGCTCTCGTCCACTGTCGACCTACATAAGGGCGACGCCGGGAAAACTCTCCCCCTACGGCCCTCGCTCGTCCGGATGCTCGGTGTCGGCGTCGAGGGCCATGCGCACCCACTCGTCCTCGACCTTCGCGCGGTAGAAGTGCTGGGTGGAGCCGGAGAGCTGTTTCGTGCCCACCAGCTCGGCCGCACCGCATGAGGCCAGGACCTTGACGTGGTAGCTGAGGCCGCTCAGGCGCAGGCTCAGGTCGCCGGCCAGCTCTCGCGGGCTGATCGCGCCGTCGATCTCGAGCATATGGCGCAGGATGCGGCGACGCGTGGGATGCGCCAGGGCGACGAACAGGTCGTTGGTGGCGGGGCCGCTTGCTGCCGACATCTCGCCGCAATATAGAGCAAACGAAATCTATTGTCTGTAGGTGGGTTGTCTGCGCAACCGCTCGTGCAGCTTCAGGCGTCCTCGCGAACGCCACCCATCTCGGTGAAGACGGCGGTCGGCCCCCCGTCTTCGCGCTGCTCGTCGGCGATCACGTGGGAGACGGCGTTGATCAGCGCCAGGTGGGTGAACGCCTGCGGGAAGTTGCCCAGGTGCTGGCCGCTGGGCGCGTCGAGCTCCTCGGCATAGAGGTCGAGCCAGCCGGACGACTCGAGCAATCGCGCGCAGAGGGCCCGGGCCCGCGCCTGCTCGCCGATCTCCGAGAGGGCGGCGACGAGCCAGAAGGAGCAGATCAGGAAGGTGCCCTCCTCGCCGCTGAGGCCGTCGTCGGTCTCCGCGACCTTGTAGCGCAGGACGAGGCCGTGCTCGGTCAGCTCGTCGGCGATCGCCTCGACCGTGGCCCGCACGCGCTCGTCGTCGGCCGGCAGGAAGCGCACGAGGGGGATCAGCAGAGTGGAGGCGTCGAGCGCGTCGGTGTCGTAGTGCTGGCGGAAGACGCCGTCGCGGACGCCGCGCTCGAGGATCTCCTCGCGCATCCGCTCCGCGGTCGCCCTCCACTCGTCGGCGATCTCCTCGAGGCCGACGCTGCGGGCCAGGCGCGCACCTCGGTCGACCGCGACCCAGATCATCAGCTTCGAGGAGACGTAGTGCTGCGGCTCGCCGCGCGACTCCCAGATCCCCTGGTCGGGGTGCTCCCAGGCGGCGATCGCGGCCTCGACCTGGTGGCGGATCAGCTGCCGGTCGGCTTTGGTGCCGGTCCCGCGCAGCGCCTTCTGGTGCAGGTAGATCGCGTCGAGCAGGGCGCCCCAGACGTCGTTCTGGCGCTGGCTGAAGGCGCCGTTGCCGATCCGCACGGGCCGCGAGCCGGCGTAGCCGCCGAGGTGGTCGAGCGTGCTCTCGGTGAGGTCGCGCTCGCCGCCGATCCCATACATGATCTGCAGGTCGGGGTGGTCCTTGCAGATGTCGAGGACGAAGCGCATGAAGTCGCGCGCCTCCTGGTCGAAGCCGAGCGTGTGCAGCGCCCAGAGGCTGAAGGTCGAGTCGCGGATCCAGCTGTAGCGGTAGTCCCAGTTGCGCTCGCCGCCGGGCGTCTCCGGCAGCGACGTGGTCGGCGCGGCGACGATCGCCCCGGTCGGCGCGTAGGTGAGGCCCTTGAGGACGAGGGCCGAGCGCTGCAGGTGGATGCGCCAGGGGTGGTCGGGGAAGTCGCCCGCGCGCAGCCATTCGCGCCAGAACTCCTCGGTCGAGTCGAGGCGCTCCAGCGCCTCCGGGGCGCTGCGCGGCCCGCCGGGATCCCCGTCGCCCCAGCTCAGCGCGCAGAAGCCGGTCTCCTCCTCGCGCAGTCGCAGCGTTCCCCGCACGCCGCCGCCGTCGGTCGCCAGCTCCATGTCGCTCGTCAGCCGCAGCTCAACGTCGCCGGCGCGGGCGGTCGCCTCGCCCAGCTCGCCGTCGCTCCAGGCGGCCTCCTCGGTGCCGTAGGCGAAGCGGGGCAGGCACTCCATCTCCATCTCGACCTCGCCGTCGACGCAGGTCATCAGGCGCAGCAGCGAGCGGTCGGACTCGTGCGCTGTCTCGGGCCGGCCGCCAGGGCCGCCCGACGGCACCCACTCGCCGATCGAGAGCAGGTCGTGGACGACGACCCAGCCGGTCTCGGTGACCCAGGTGGTCTCGATCACCAGCGTGCCGGGCTCGTAGCGGCGGCTGATCGGCACGATCACGCCGCGCGGCGCCAGCTTGAAATGGCCGGCGCCGCGGTCGAGCAGGGCGGCGAAGACGCTCGGCGAGTCGAAGCGGGGCAGGCAGAGCCACTCGACCCCGCCGTCGTAGGAGACGAGCGCGCTGGTGTGGCAGTCGGAGAGGAATCCGTAGCCGCCGATCGGCGGAAAGCGGTGATCGGCTGCGTTCACGGAAGTGCCAAGCTACCACCGTGGGCAGCGTTCTCATCGCGCACGTCGCCGGGGCGTTCGCGCCGATCGAGGTCTTCCCGATCACGATCGGCGGCGTCGCCTACTGGGCGCGGGTTGCGTCGCTCTCCCGGGAGAGCCGCGCGACGCCGCTCTGGCGCCAGCTCTGCTTCGGCGGCGGCCTGCTGCTGATCGCGATCGCGCTCTTCAGCCCGGTCGGCCACATCGCCGAGGAGCTGGTGATCGGTCACATGGTCGAGCACCTGCTGATCGGCGACGTCGCCTCGCTGCTGCTCGTGCTCGGCCTGACCAAGGCGATCCTGCAGCCGATCCTCTCGGTCCGGCTCTTCAACCGCCTGCAGATCCTCACCCACCCGCTCGTCGCCTTCCCGCTCTGGGCGGCCAACTTCTACCTCTGGCACCTGCCGCCCCTCTACGACGCCGCCTACGGCACCGCGCCGGTCCACGCGCTCGAGCACACGAGCTTCCTCTTCTTCGGCTGCCTGATGTGGATGCCGGTCTTCGGTCCGCTGCCGAAGCCGGAGTGGTTCAGCGCTGGCTGGAAGGTCGGCTACGTGATCGGCGTCCGCTTCGTCGGCGCGATCCTCGGCAACGTGCTGATGTGGTCGGACTCGGTCCTCTACCCGATCTACGGGCGCGGCGAGCACTACTGGGGGATCTCAGCGGTGGCCGATCAGAGCACGGCCGGCGTGATCATGATGGTCGAGGGGACGTTCCTCGCCCTCGGCGTCCTCGCCTGGGTCTTCTTCGAGGTGGCGCGCGAAGGCACCGAGAAGCAGCGCCTGCTCGACCTCGCCCAGGACCGCGGCTACGCGCTCGACGAGCGCCGCGCCGGCCGCGCCGTCGCCGCCGGCCACGGCGCCCTGCTCGAGAAGCGCATCCTCGCCGACGGACCCGGACGTGCCGCTCACTAGGGGTCATTTTCGGCACCTGGGGTCCGGCACGTCCGTTCGGGCGCGGGCCTGGCTGGTCACCGGCCCGCTCGGCCGCGGCCTCGCCTTCGCGATCGACTTCGCCGTCGCGCTGCGCACCATGCTCGCCCAGCGCCGCTCGTAACCTCCTCCGGGTGCAACGCTTTGGGGGCCTATATGACGTAGAAAACGTTGCACCCGGGTGGATTCGTCTAGGGTGCGGCGCCCGGTGAAGACGACCGTCACAGAGCTGCCCGAGTCGCGCGTGCGCGTCGAGGTCGAGGTCCCGCCGGAGGCGGTGCAGACGGGCATCCAGCGCGCCGCGCGGGACCTGGCGCGCGAGATGCGCCTGCCGGGCTTCCGCAAGGGCAAGGCGCCGCCGTCGCTGGTCGTCCAGCGGCTGGGCTACGGCAGCGTGCTGCAGGAGGCGATCCGCGAGTCGCTGCCGCGCTGGTACGAAGAGGCGCTGCTCGGCTCGGGGATCAGCGCGGTCGGCGACCCCGACATCGAGATCGTCGCCGCGCCGGAGGCCGAAGGCGACGCGTTCGGCTTCAAATTCGAGATCGGCGTCAGGCCGAAGGCGAAGCTCGGCGAGTACAAGGGGCTCGAGGTCGGCCGCGCCGAGCCGGAGCCGAGCGACGAGATCGTCGACCGCGAGCTCGAGCGCATGCGCGAAGCCTTCGCCCGGCTGGAGCCGGTCGAGCGCGTCGCCGAGGAGGGCGACGTGCTCCTGGTCGACTTCGAGGGGCTGCTCGAGGGCAAGGCGTTCGAGGGCGGCAAGGCGTCCGACTACCTCCTGGAGCTGGGCGGCGGCCAGCTGATCGAGGGCTTCGAGGAGCAGCTGATCGGCGCCGGCGCCGACGAGGAGCGCAAGGTCGAGGTCACCTTCCCCGACGACTACCAGACCGAGGAGCTGGCAGGGCAGGACGCGGTCTTCACCGTCCAGGTGAAGGAGGTGCGCGAAAAGGCGCTGCCCGAGCTCGACGATGACTTCGCCGGCGAGGCTTCCGAGTTCGACACGCTCGACGAGCTGCGCGCCGACATCGCCGAGCGCGTCGGCGAGGTCGTCGACGGGCGGGCCGAGCAGGACTTCCGCGTCGCCGCCGTCGACGCCGCCGTCGAGTCGGCGACCGTCGAGCTCCCCGCCCGGCTCGTCGCCGCCCGCGCGACCGAGCGCTGGGAGCGGGTCGAACGCCAGCTCGCCGGCCAGGGGATGAGCCCCGAGTCCTTCCTGCAGATGCAGGGCAAGACCCGCGACGAGCTGATCGAGGAATCGCGGCCGGACGCCGAGCGCGACCTGCGCCGCGAGGCGGTGCTGGCGGCGGTGGTCGAGGCCGAGGGGATCGAGGCGAGCGAGGAGGAGATGGTCGAGGCGCTCGCCCACACGGCCGAGCACGAACGGACGACGCCGGAGAAGCTGCTGGCGCGGCTGCGCGAGAGCGGCCGTGACGCGATGGTGCGCGAGGACATCCAGGTGCGCAAGGCGGTCGACCTGATCGCCGAGTCGGCGACGCCGATCCCGCTGGCCCAGGCCGAGGCGCGGGAGAAGATCTGGACGCCGGAGAAGGAAGAGGAGAAGCCCTCCGAGCTCTGGACCCCCGGCTCCGATTAACCGACCGACGGCCTTCTATAGAGTCCCGGCCGATGAGCCCCCTGGTTCCGATGGTGGTCGAGCAGACCTCGCGCGGCGAGCGCTCCTTCGACATCTACTCGCGCCTGCTCAACGAGCGGATCGTCTTCCTCGGCACGCCGGTGACCGAGGACATCGCCAACCTGATCGTCGCCCAGCTGCTCCACCTCGAGTCCGAGGACCCGGACAAGGACATCAGCCTCTACGTCAACTCGCCCGGCGGCTCGGTCTACGCCGGCCTGGCGATCTACGACACGATGCAGTTCATCAAGCCGGAAGTGCAGACGATCTGCGTCGGCATCGCGATGAGCATGGGGGCGCTGCTGCTGGCCGGCGGCGCCGCGGGCAAGCGGATGTCGCTGCCCAACTCGAAGATCCTCATCCACCAGGTCTCCTCCAGCTTCCAGGGCCAGGCGACCGACATCGAGATCCACGCCAAAGAGATCATCGACGTGCGCCGCCGCCTCGACGAGATCCTCGCCAAGCACACCGGCCAGCCCTTCGAGAAGGTCGCCAAAGACACCGAGCGCGACTACTTCATGAGCGCCGAGGAGGCGAAGGAGTACAACCTCGTCGACCGGGTGATCGAGCACCCCTGCGGGGGGGGTGGGGGCGGCGATCCCGAGGGGGGTTCCGCTTAACTTTTTCGAGGGGCGGGGATTGCTGTCGCCCCGGGCAGGGCCGCGAAAAAGTACAAGACGCTTCACCCCCATCGGGAT
>JBLMYD010000022.1:0-10806 GCA_050258095.1 Chloroflexota bacterium | reverse complement strand
CTGCGCGTAAGCGCGTCCGGTGAGTCGGCCCCGACGGCCCTAACCCATTCAAGAGCCGCGGCCCGGAGCGACCGTCCGGAGTCAGAGAGCAGAAAGCGCGCACGGTCGACGTCTCCCGCCGAGAGGCGAGCCGCAGCGGCAATCTCGTCCGGTGAGCCGGCGCCTTCGAGCTCAGCTTCGACGGCGTCGGGCGGCAGCGGAGCAAACTCGATCGGCTGGCAGCGGGAAGAGATCGTCTCCAAGAGCTGTTCGGGCTCGGAGGTGAGCAGGATCAGGTGGACGAAGTCCGGGGGCTCCTCCAAGGTCTTGAGCAGGGCGTTCTGGCTCTCGTCGCGCATCTGCTCCGCCGCCTCGATCACGAAGACGCGCTTCTCGGCTTCGAAGGGCCGGTACGACGCGGCGCGGATGACCTTCTCCCGCACCTCCTCGACCATGTGCTGGGCGCCGCGGGGAACGAGCCAGACCAGGTCCGGGTGCGGCGACGGGTCGAGCATCGCCCGCCGCCGCGCGTCGTCCGGATCGGCAGCTCCGATCGCCAGAAGCTCCGCCGCAAACGCCCGCGCCGCCGCTCCCTTCCCGGCTCCCCGCGGCCCGCGGAAGAGATAGGCGTGAGAGGGACCGCTCGCAAGCGCCGCGCTCAGCGCGACCCGCGCCCGGGACTGGTGCTCAATCTCCAACTCGGCCACGCACCGCCTCCATCACCCGCGCGTGGACCTCCTCGACGCTGCCGGCGCCGTCGACGACGACGACGCGGTCCGAGGCGACCTTGGCGATCTCCTCGTAGGCCTCGGCGACGGCGCGCTGCAGCTCCAACCCCTCGGACTCGAAGCGGTCGCCGCCGTCGGCGCGGCCGAGGCCGACCTCGGGGTCGACGCGCAGGAGGACCGTCAGGTCGGGCCAGAGGCCCTCCGTAGCCGCGTCGGTCAGCGAGATCACCTCGCCGACCCCGAGCCCGCGCGCCGCGCCCTGGTAGGCGACGCTGGAGTCGGCGAAGCGGTCGGAGACGACATCGCGGCCGGCCTCCAGCGCCGGGCGGATCGCCCGCGCCGTCAGGTCGGCGCGGGCGGCGAGGAAGAGCAGCAGCTCGGCCAGCGGGTCGAGCTCGAGCGCCGGGTCGGCGAGCAGCTCGCGGACGCGCTCGGCCGCCTCGGTCCCGCCCGGCTCGCGGATCAGCAGCGTCTCGGAGCCGAGCGCCTCGGCCAGCAGCTTCGCCTGGGTGCTCTTCCCTGAGCCGTCGATCCCCTCCAAGGAAATGAACACGTCGATCCCCTTCCGGTGCGCTTTTTGGACCCTATAGGTGCATAAAGCGCACCGGAAGCCCTATTTGGCGCCGGCCTTGGCGCGTTTGCGGCCGCGCGTGGCGGTGTCGGCTTTGCTCGCGGCCTTCGCCGCCGCCTTGTCCTCGTCGCCCTCGGGCAGCGGCTTGTCGGCCATCGCTTCCTTCGCCGCTTTCGCCGCTTCGCGTTCGGCGCGTTTCCTCTTCATCTCCTGCATCGACTCGCAGTCGTCGTTGAGGCAGAGGTTCCAGGGCCGGCCGCGGAAGGGCTGGACTTTGAGCCGCGGCGTCTCGCCGCAGATCGAGCAGCGCTCCTCGAGCTTGAAGACGTCGCCGCGCTGCGGCAGCGGGAAGGTCTGGTCGCAGGAGTCGGGGTCGTCGGCGACCCAGCCGCTGCAGCCGACGAAGCGCTTGCCCGACTTCTTGGCGCGGATCACGCGCAGCATGTGGGGCGAGCCGTCCTCCTTCTTGCGGCCGGCTTCTTCGCAGACCTTGCAGGGGCCGAGGATGCGGTCCTGGTCCATCCCCGCCCAGACGACTTTGGCCAGGTCTTCGCGGCTCTCGTCGATCTCCGACCAGGTGCCGTGCAGCAGCTCGCGGCTGTCGCCGACGACTTCGTCCTTGCTCATCTCGCCGGCGGCGATCCGGTCCATCTCCTGCTCGAGCTGGGCCGTCATCTCCGGCGTCGCCATCCGCGGCACGTATTTCTTGAACGCCTCGTACATCGCGATCCCGGTCTCGGAGGGGATCGGCGGGTTGCTGTAGACGTAGCCGCGGTCGAAGAGCTTCTTGATGATGTCGGCGCGGGTCGCCTTCGTGCCGAGGCCGCGCTCCTCCATCATCTCGACCAGCTTCGCCTGCGAGATCCGCGAGGGTGGCTGCGTCTCCTTGTCGACGATCCAGGGCGCGCCGTCGAGCGCCAGCGTCTGGCCCTCCTGCAGGGCCGGGATCTCCTCGTCGGAGGAGCGGGCGTAGGTGTAGATCGCGGCGTAGCCGGGGTCGACGACGACCGAGCCGCGCACGAAGTAGGTCTGCGAGCCGGCCTCGATGTCGGCCCGGGTCGACTCGGTGATCATCGGCGGGCTGAAGGTGGCGAGGAAGCGGCGCACGACGAGTTCGTAGACGCGGCGCTTGGGGCCGTCGAGGGCGCCCGGGTGGATCGCCTGCGTCGGGTAGATCGGCGGGTGGTCGGTCGTCTCTTTCTTGCCGCGGGTCGGCTGCAGCTCGCCGTCGAGCAGGCCGGCGGCGGCCGAGAACTCCTTGACCCGCACCAGCGAGGTGACCAGCTCGCGCAGCGGCAGCGAGGCCGGGTAGACCGTGTTGTCGGTGCGCGGGTAGGAGATGAAGCCGTCCATGTAGAGGTCCTCGGCGAGGCGCATCGCGCTGGCCGGGGTGATGCCGAGGCGGCTCGAGGCGTCGGTGGTGAAGGCGGTCGTGTTGTAGGGGGTCGGCGGCTTGCGCGTGTTCTTGCGCGCGGTCACCGACTTGACCGTGCCCGGGCTCGTCGTGCCGGCGAGCGCGGCGTCGGCCTCGGCCTTCTCCCAGAACTTGTCGGTCTCGTGCTGGGCCTCGAAGGTCCCGTCGGGGTGCTGGAACTTGGCGAACAGTTCCCAGAAGGGCTTGGGGACGTGGGCGCGGCGCTCCATCTCGCGCTCGACGATCAGGCCCAGGGTCGGGCTCTGCACGCGGCCGACGGAGAGGAAGTTGGAGCCGAAGCGGCGGGTGGCGAGCGAGACGGCGCGGGTCAGCGTCGCGCCCCAGAGCAGGTCGATGTCCTGGCGGGCGGCGCCGGCGTTGGCGAGCGGGTAGGAGAGCTCGTCGAGCTCGTCGAAGGCGCGCTCGATCTCCTCCTTGGTCAGGGCCGAGTAGCGGGCGCGCTTGATCTGCAGCGTGCCGGCCTTGCTCTCCTCGCGCGAGCCCAGCTCCGGGTTGGCGTCGAGCATCTCCTCCAGCGCCTCGAGGCCGATCAGCTCGCCCTCGCGGTCGAAGTCGGTCGCGATCACCAGGTCGTCGGCCTCTTTGGCGACCTTGCGGATCGCCTTGACGACGTTCTTGTCGGTCGGCTCCTTGATCAGCTCGGCGTCGATCAGCTCGTGCAGGTCGGTCTTCTGCCAGTTCGAGTAGCCCTCGGGGAAGGCCGGGCCGAGCACGTGGCCCTTGAGGCCGATCGTGCGCTGGGCCTCGCCGAACTCGTCGGTCCACGTGTAGTAGGGGACTTTGAAGGTTTTGTCCGCCTGCGCCGTCCCCTTGCTGAGGAAGCCGGCGATCTTCTCGGCGCTGTTGTTCTTCTCGGTGACGATGAGGCGCATGGGTCGGCGAGGGTAGCAGGGGGTGCTCGGCGGCCCATGTAGGATCGCTCGCTCGGATGAGGACCCTGGTCACCGGCGGCGCCGGCTTCATCGGCTCGAATCTGGTCGACGCGCTGCTGGCGCGGGGCGACGCCGTGACGGTCGTGGACGACCTTTCGACCGGGCGGCGCGAGAACCTCGATCCGGCTCTGGCAGCGGGCGCGACGCTGGTCGAGGCCGACATCCGCGACCGCGAGGCGGTCGCGCGCATCGCCGCCGAGGCCGGGCCCGAGGTCGTCTTCCACCTGGCGGCGCAGATCGACGTGCGCAAGTCGATCGAGGACCCGGCCTGGGACGCCTCGATCAACGTCGGCGGCACCGCCAACGTGCTCGAGGCGGCGCGAGCGGCCGGGGCCCGACGCGTGGTCTTCGTCTCCACCGGCGGGGCGATCTACGGCGAGGGCGAGGGCAAGGCGCTGCCGCTCGGCGAGGACTCCCCGGTCGAGCCGCTCTCCCCCTACGGCCAGAGCAAGTTCGCCGGCGAGGGCTACCTGGCGCTCTACGAACGCCTCTACGGGCTCTCCGGCGTGCCGCTGCGGCTCGGCAACGTCTACGGGCCGCGCCAGGACCCGCTCGGCGAGGCCGGCGTGATCGCGATCTTCTGCGGCCGCCTGCGCGAGGGAGCGCGGCCGACCGTCTTCGGCGACGGCACGCAGACCCGCGACTACATATATGTGGGGGACGTGGTGGCGGCGATGCTCGCCGCGGCGGACTCCGATGCGACCGGTTCCTTCAACGTCGGCACCGGGGTCGAGACCGACGTGCTCGAGCTGGTCCGAGCGCTGGCCGAGCTGGGCGGCGCCGACGGCTTCGAGCCCGAGCTCGCGCCGGCCCGCACGGGCGAGGTGCAGCGGATCTCGATCGACCCGGCCCGCGCCAAGCGCGAGCTGGGCTGGGAGGCGCAGACCGGCCTCGACGAGGGCCTGCGGCTGACGCTCGGCTCGATCTGAGCGGGGTGCACCCGGGTGGGGATTGGGGGCTACTACTAGGCTGTGGGCATGCCCGCCCAGGCCTATGCCGGCAAGGAGTGCGTCTGCCAGCTGCGCAAGGGGATCTGCGATCAGTCGTGCGTGCGCGACATGCTCGAGACCCCCTTCTACATCGCCTGCCTGAAGCTGACCGGGCGGCGCTGCCTGGTGATCGGCGGCGGCGACGTCGGGCTGGAGAAGGTCGAGGGGCTGCTTGCCTGCGGCGCCGACGTGACGCTGATCGCGCCGGTCGCCCACCCGGAGCTGGAGAGCCTCGCGGCGGAGGGCTCGATCGCCTGGGAGAAGCGGCCCTACGCCGGGGCCGCCGACCTCGAGGGCGCCTTCATGGCGATCGCCGCCACCGACGACAGCGAGGTCAACATCGCGGTCTTCGACGACGCCGAGCAGCGGGCGATGCTGGTCAACGTCGTCGACGTGCCGCCGCTCTGCAACTTCATCCTGCCGGCGATCGTGCGCAGCGGCCCGCTGGCGATCGCGATCTCCACCGCCGGCGCCTCCCCCGCCCTGGCGAAGCGGATGAAGCGCGAGATCGCCGAGCTGTTCGGCGAGGACTACGCGCGCCTGGCGGTGATCCTCAACGACGCCCGCGGCTGGGCCAAGGGCACGCTGCCGACCTACCAGGACCGCAAGGAGTTCTTCGAGGGCATCGTCAACGGCGAGCCCGACCCGGTGGCGCTGATCCGCGAGGACCGCGAGGCCGAGCTGCTGGCGCTGATCGAGGCGGCGAAGGAGCGGGCCGCGGCCTCACTCGCCGCCGCAGGCTGAGACCCGGACCCGGTCGAGCGCCTCACGCAGGTCGTTGGCCTGGGCGACGCTGAGCTTGGAGGCGAAGGCGACCTTGAGCTCCTCGATCACGACGGGGCGCATCCCGGCGAGCAGCTCGGCGCCGGCGGGCGTCAGCGTCGCGTAGCTGATCCGGCGGTCCGTCTCGCAGAAGGTCCGCTCCAGCAGGCCGGCCTTGACGAGGCGGTCGACGAGCTTGGTCAGGCCGCCGCGGGTGATCACCAGCGCCTCGGCCAGGTCGCCCATCTTCAGCCGCTGCTCGGGAGCCTCGGCGACCGTCGCCAGCACCTCGTACCAGGGCAGCGGCGGGAAGTCGGCGGCGGCGAGCGCTTCCTGCAGGCGCTGGACGATCGCCGCATGGGTGCGGGTGAGCGAGCCCCAGGCCTCGCCGTGGGCGCCGGCGGCGGCGCGCTTGGCCGGAGTCGCTGTCGCCTGCGGGGTCATGGCTCCATCTTCGCAGAAGACCGTTGTCAAAGCAATAGTTGACAAGCTAACTAATTTCCCATAAGATGGTTTCTGCAACAACTATTTGCCAGACAACGAATTAAGCGGGAGCAGAGCATGACAACCAACACGCAGACAATCGAGCAGGCGGTGCCGGCCGGGACCTACGTCGTCGACCCGGTGCACTCGTCGGTCGGCTTCGCCGTCGTCCACAACGGCGTCTCGGCCTTCCGCAGCGGCTTCGGCGCCTACAACGCGCGCCTGGCCGGCGGCGAGGCGCCGCGCCTGAAGGGAACGGTCGAGGCCGGCAGCATCCAGATCGAGGAGGAGCAGCTCAAGGGCCACCTTCTCTCGCCCGAGTTCTTCGACGCCGACCGCCACCCGTGGCTGCGCTTCGCCTCGCGCGAGCTGAGCGTCGGCGAGGACGGCGAGCTGCGGCTGCGCGGCGAGCTGGAGATCCGCGGCGAGAAGCGGGAGGTGGAGGCGACGGGGCGCTTCGCCCGGCTCGGCGAGGACGCCTACGGCAAGGCCCGCGTCGGCCTCTCGATCGCGGCCACCGTCGACCGGCGCGACTTCGGCCTCGACTGGAACGCCGAGCTGCCGAGCGGCGGCGAGGTGCTCGACTACGCGGTCGAGATCGCGGTCGAGCTGGAGCTGGTCGAGGAGAGCGAGTAGCGATGCGGGTGCTCGGCATCTCCGGCAGCCTGCGGCGGGGCTCGTTCAACACGGCCCTGCTGCGGGCCGCCGCCGAGCGGCTGCCCGCCGGCGCGGAGCTGGTCGAGTACGACGGGCTGCGCGACGTCCCGCCCTACGACGAGGACGTGGAAGGCGCCGGGACGCCGGCCGCGGTCGCGGCCCTGCGCGAGGCGGTGCGGGAGGCCGACGCCGTGCTGATCGCGACGCCCGAGTACAACAGCTCGATCCCGGGGCAGCTGAAGAACGCGCTCGACTGGGTCTCGCGGCCGGCCGGTCGGAGCGCGCTGAACGGCAAGCCCGCGGCGGTCCTCGGCGCCTCGACCGGGATGTTCGGCGCGGTCTGGGCGCAGGCGGAGCTGCGCAAAGCGCTCGCCGCGATGGGCGGGCGCGTGATCGACGCCGAGCTCGGGGTCGGCCACGCGCGGGATCACTTCGACGGCGGACAGCTTGAGCTCTCGCCGGAGCAATCCAAGCTCCTGACGGAAATCCTCGCCAAGCTCATCGCCGAGGCGGAGATCGAGTCGGGGCTCGCTATCGCCGCTTAGAGCTGCTCTCAACTCGCCGGCAACGCGAAGAAAGCGATGGCCGTGAAGTGGGCGGCGGCGGCGAGGATGACGAAGAGGTGGAAGACCTCGTGGTAGCCGAAGACGCGGGGGTTGGGGTTGGGGCGCTGGGTCGCGTAGACGACGGCGCCGGCCGTGTAGAGGAGGCCGCCGGCGGCGACCAGCAGGGTGCCGGCGACGCCCATCTCGCTCCACAGCTCGGGGAAGGCGACGGCGGCGACCCAGCCGAGCGACATGTAGATGAGCGCCGCCACCCACTTGGGGTGGTCGATCCAGATCATCTCGACGATCGCGCCGGCGATCGCGCCGATCCAGACGACGACGAGGATCGCCTCGGCCAGCGGCCCGTGCAGGACGAGCAGGGCGAAGGGCGTGTAGGTGCCGGCGATGAGGAAGAAGATCATCGAGTGGTCCAGCCGGCGCATCCACTTGCGCGCTTCCGGCCGCTTCCATTCGACCCGGTGGTAGAGGGCGCTGGTGCCGAGCAGGGCCGAGAGGCTGACGGCGTAGATCGCGACGGCGAGCGTCGCCTTCGGCGTCTTCGCGGCGACGACCAGGGCGGCGCCGAGGAAGAGCGAGGCGACGAAGGCCCACTGGTGGGAGACGCCGCGCAGCTTCGGCTTGACCGCGGCGATCGCCTCCGCTGCAACTTCCTTTGCAGATTCCGCCTTCTCGACCGCCTGCGCCCGCACCATCTCCTTGTCACCATAGAGGAGAAACGCGCGAATTCTGCGGCAATTGCGGGCTGCCGGGCAACAAATCACGTCCGACTCGTCAACGATCCTGGACAGCTCACCCTAAAAGCCGCTGCGAGAGGAGAAGTTCGATGTCCAAGACCGCCACCAGCACCCCCCAGCCCGGTCTGCGGGGCCTCTCGATAGAGCGGCGTTTTTCGACTGCCGGGACCCATCCCTTCGACGAGGTCGAGTGGGAGACGCGCGACGCCGTGATCGGCGATCCGGCCAGCCCGGCCTTCGAGCAGCGCGGGGTCGAGTTCCCCAAGAGCTGGTCGCAGAACGCGACCAACATCGTCGCCCAGAAGTACTTCCGCGGGCAGCTCGGCAGCGAGCAGCGCGAGCACTCGGTGAAACAGATGATCGGCCGCGTGGCGGGGACGATCTCCGATTGGGGGCGCGAGGGCGGCTACTTCGCCTCCGACGAGGACGCCGACGCCTTCGAGGCCGAGCTGACCTCGATCCTGCTCGGCCAGAAGGCGGCCTTCAACTCGCCGGTCTGGTTCAACGTCGGCTTCGAGGAGCGGCCGCAGTGCTCGGCCTGCTTCATCCTCAGCGTCGAGGACAACATGGACTCGATCCTCGAGTGGAACACCAAGGAGGGCAAGATCTTCCGCGGCGGCTCGGGCTCGGGGATCAACCTCTCCAACATCCGCGGCTCGATGGAGCCGCTGGCCAAGGGCGGCACGGCGAGCGGCCCGGTCAGCTTCATGCGCGGCGCCGACTCCTGGGCCGGGACGATCAAGTCCGGCGGCAAGACGCGGCGGGCGGCGAAGATGGTCGTGCTCGACGTCGACCATCCCGACATCGTCGACTTCGTCTGGTGCAAGGCGAAAGAGGAGGAGAAGGCGCAGGCGCTGGCCGAAGCGGGCTTCGACATGCGGCTCGACAGCGACTCCTTCCACTCGATCCAGTACCAGAACGCCAACAACTCGGTGCGGGTCACCGACGAGTTCATGGAGGCGGTCGAGGAGGGCGGCGAGTGGAAGCTGATCGCGCGGACGACGGGCGAGCCGGTCGAGCACATCGACGCGCGCGAGCTGATGAGCCAGATCGCCGACGCGGCCTGGCGCTGCGCCGACCCGGGCGTGCAGTACGACACGACGATCAACCGCTGGCACACCTGCCCGGAGTCGGGCCGGATCAACGCCTCCAACCCGTGCTTCCCGGGAGACGCCCGGGTGCATACGACCAAGGGCCTGATGCCGATAGGCGAGCTGTATGAGCGCGCGCAGGCCGGTGAGGAGCTCCGCGTCTACACGCACCGGGCGACGGCCAAGGAGCCCGGAGAGGGCGTGCTCGTCTCGACGCCGCTCGCCGTGATGCGGAATGGCGTCAAGCCGATCGTTCGCCTCCGGTTCTCGAACGGGCAGGAGCTCCGCTGCACTCCCAACCACAGGCTGTGGACGGCGAATCGCGGCTATGTGCCGGCAGAGGAGCTGACCAAGCGGGACGAGGTTCTGCTGAACGACAGCCCAACGCCGGCGGTCGACGCTTCATGGCAGCTGCCGGTCAAGGTCGAGGCGCTCGCCAAGTCATTCAGCCGCGGAGGCACTGTCGCTTACAAAGAGCTTCCCGACCGCTGGAGCGAGGGGTTGGGTGAGTTGACCGGCCACCTGGTCGGGGACGGTTGGATGACCGAATCTCAGACCGGCTGGTGCTACGGAGGGGACGACATCGACGACGGCTTGGCCGACTCGCACGAGGGGGCGCTGGAGGAGCTGATCGGCGGCGTCTCCCGACAGGAGATGGAGAACGGGACGGTGCAACTGCGCGCCGGCAGCGAGGCTGTCCGCGAGTTTTTCCGGGGACTGGGCGCCACAACGGCGCGCGCACACGAAAAGCGAGTTCCGGGTGCGATCTTCGCCGCCCCGGCCGAGGTCCAGTCAGCGTTCCTGCGGGGCCTGTTCGGCGCGGATGGTTGCGTGTCTCGAAAGAGCGGAAATCGGGGATATCACTACGTCGGGCTGGGAAGCCGCAGCGAGGCTTTGCTCAAAGACGTACAGCGAATGCTCTCCGCGTTCGGCATTCGGGGGCGAATCTACCGCGTGTCCCAAAGCCGACGCACTCACTTCTCGTACACGCGTAAGGACGGCAGCGCGGCCGAGTACAACTCCCGCCAGGGATTCGACCTGCGTATCACGGGCTCCGACCTCGAGCGTTTCGCAGGCGCAATCGGCTTCTCGACGCCACGCAAGGGGGAGGCGCTCGACGCGATGCTCAGCGAAACCAGCCGCTACGCCACCAAGCCATCTGTTCAGCTGGTCGAGCGCGAGGAGGACGGACAAGAGAATGTCTACAACCTCACTGAGCCGCTCCACCATTCTTACGTTGTAGATACTTTTCTTGTTGCTAATTGCAGCGAGTACATGCACGTCGACGACTCGGCCTGCAACCTGGCCTCGCTCAACCTGATGAAATTCCGCCGCGAGGACGGGTCGTTCGACGCCGAGGAGTTCGAGCACGCGGTCGACATCGTCTTCCTCGCCCAGGAGATCGTCGTCGGCTTCTCCTCCTACCCGACCGAGGAGATCACCGAGAACGCCAACCGCTTCCGCCAGCTCGGCCTCGGCTACGCCAACCTCGGCGCCCTGCTGATGTCCGACGGGCTGCCCTACGACTCCACCGAGGGCCGCAACGTCGCCGCCGCGATCACGGCGCTGATGACCGGCCGCGCCTACCGCCAGTCGGCGCTGATCGCCGCCGGGGCGACCGGGCCCTACGAGGAGTACGGGAAGAACCGCGAGCCGCACAACGGCGTCATGCGGATGCACCGCGACGCCGCCTACGACATCGACGGGACCGGGATCAAGGGCGAGCTGCTCGAGGCGGCGAAGCGGGCCTGGGACGAGGCGGTCGAGCTGGGCGAGGAGCACGGCTACCGCAACGCGCAGGCGACGGTGCTGGCGCCGACCGGGACGATCAGCTTCCTGATGGACTGCGACACGACCGGGATCGAGCCCGACTTCTCGC
>JBLMYD010000021.1:0-6101 GCA_050258095.1 Chloroflexota bacterium | reverse complement strand
CGCGCTTCGCGCTGAGTGTCCGACGGACCGGACCCGCCCGGCCCTCCCGGCACGTCGGGCTTGGCTACAGCTCGGGCAGCTGTTGCTTCAACTCGAGGACGGGGGCGAAGAGGTCGCCTTGTTCCTCGATGCGCTTCAAGACGTCTCCGGCCTCGAAGACTAGGGAGCTTGGGTCTTTGCGCTCCACGGCCGTTTCGATCTCCTCCCAGGTCACCGGGGTTGAGACGGTCGGCCGTTCGCGGGCGCGCAGAGAGTAGACGGCGATCGTCGTCTTGCGGCGGTGGTTCTGGGACCAGTCGACGAAGACCTTGCCCTTGCGCTCGACCTTCTTCATCTTCGAGACGACGAGGTCGGGAGTCTGCTTCTCGAGCAGCTGGGCGATCGCGCGGGCGAAGGGTTTGGTCGCCTGGTCGCCGTCGCCGTCCGCCTCGTAGGCGACCGCCTCGTCGTTGAGCGGCACGTAGACCTGCAGGCCCTTCGAGCCCGACGTCTTCGGGAAGCACTCGACGCCGAAGTGGCCGAACAGCTCGCGCAGGCGCAGCGCCACCCGGCAGCAGTCGAGGACGTCGGCGGGCGGGCCGGGATCGAGGTCGAAGGCGAGCACGGTGGGACGGTCGGGCGCCTCGGCCAGCGAGAGCGAGGGGTGCAGCTCGATCGCCGCCAGCTGCGCCATCCAGACCAGGGTCGGGCGGTCTTCGCAGACGCAGAAGTCGATGACGCCGGCGCGCGGCCCCGCCACCACGGCCGCCGTCTTCACCCAGTCGGGCCGGTGCTTGGGACAGCGCTTCTCGAAGAAGGCGGCCTCGGTGTCGTCGACCCCCTCGGGGAAGCGCCGCAGGGTCAGGGCGCGACCGGCGAGGTGGGGGACGATGACGGGCGCGACCTTGGCGTAGTAGTCGACCACCTCGCCCTTGCTGAAGCCCGCTCGCGGGTAGAGGACCTTGTCGAGGTTGGTGAGCTTCAGCTCACGTCCGTCGACCTCGACCTGCCGGTTGGCGGCCACTTAGAGCCGATCCCGGTAGGGGTTCCGCTTAACTTTTTCGAGGACGGATGTGGCCGTCCGAGGGCGAGCGACCGCGAAAAAGTACAAGACGCTCCACCCCTACCGGGATCGGCTCTTGGCGGATGACTTGGTGGTCGAGGCCGGGCGCTTCTTCGCTCGTGGTTTGCGCTTCTTCTTCACCGCGGCAATGCTCTCCTCGAGCGCTGTCATCAGGTCGGGCGCCTTGGTCGCCGCCGGCTCCTCGGCCGGGGCGGCGACGACCTCCTCGCCGGCCGCCTTGCGTTCGATCATCGCCAGCAGCTGCTCGCGGTACTCGTCGCGGTAGGCGGTCGGGTCGAACTCGCGGGTCAGCGACTCGATCAGCTGCTCGGCCATCTCGACCTCGCGCTTGGCGACTTTCGGCGCATCGGCCGGCAGCACGTCCTCCAGCTCGGCCGGCGGCACGACCTCGTCGGCGAAGCGCATCGTGGTCAGGGTCAGCACCCCGTCGCTGGGGCGGATAGCCGCCAGGTGCTCCTTGTTGCGGAAGACGAAACGGGCGATCGCGACCTTGCCCGACTCCTGCATCGCCCGCGCCAGCAGCGAGTAGGCGCGCGCCGCGCCCTCGGCCGGGCCGAGGTAGTAGGGGCTGTCGAAGTAGATCGGGTCGATCTGCTCGAGGCCGACGAAGTCCTGCACCTCGATCGCGCGGCTGCGCTCCGGCGCCAGCGCCTCCAGCTCGGCCTTGGCCAGGGGGATGTAGCGGTCCTTGGCGATCTCATAGGCCTTGACGATCTTCTCGTAGGGGACCTCCTCGTCGGTCCCTTCGGCGACGCGGCGGTGGCGGACGCGGGCGCCGTCGGACTCGCGGATCTCGCGCAGGGAGATGCCGCGGCGCGCCACGGCGCTGTACAGCTTGACGGGCACGTTGAGCAGCCCGAAGCTGATCGAGCCGCTCCAGATCGCTCTAGCCATCGTCGCTCACCCGTCCGATTGTCCCAGCCTGCCGCCGGGCGCGGCAAGCATCCCCGCCGGCGCCAGCCATCTTGCGGACGTGCCGGTCCCCAGGTGCCTCAAATGACCCCTGGGGTCCGGCACGTCCCCTGCGATCATGCCGCCGTGCTCTTCGAGTTGCGGGACGTCAGCCTGAGGCGCGGCGAGCGCCGGGTCCTCGACTCGGTCAGCGCCCGCATCCCGGAGGGAGCGACGGCGATCTTCGGCCCCTCGGGGGCGGGCAAGTCGACCCTGCTGCGCCTGCTCAACCGCTTGGCCGATCCGGACGGGGGCTCGATCGCCTACCGCGACCGGCCGCTCACCTCCTACGACCCGCTGGCGCTGCGGCGTGAGGTCTCGCTCGTCCCGCAGCTGCCGGCGCTGCTCGAAGGGACGGTGGGCGCGAACGTCGCCTACGCCGCCCGGCTCGCCGGCAAGGACGCCGACCCGGAGCGCTGCCTGCGCCTCGCCGGGCTCGATCCCGGGTTCGCCGAGCGCGACGTCGCCAAGCTCTCGGTCGGCGAGCAGCAGCGGGCGATGCTGGGACGGGCGCTGGCGCAGGAGCCGGCGGTGCTGCTGCTCGACGAGCCGACCTCCGCCCTCGACCACGCCGCCCGCGACGCGATCGAGGCGACCCTGGCGCGGCTGCGCGACGAGCTGGAGATCTCGATCGTCCTCGTCAGCCACGACCCCGAGCAGGCGCGGCGGCTCGGCGAGTGGGTGGTGCGGATGGAGGAGGGCCGGGCGATCGAGTCGGGGCCGCTGCGGGAGGTCTTCGCGTGACCTCGATTCACGTCTCCGTCGGCCAGGTCGCCGCCGCTCTCGCCCTCGTCGCGCTGGCGGCGGCGGTCTCGTTCTGGCGCAAAGCCGACCTCGAGCGCGACATCGGCATCGCCGCCCTGCGCTCGTTCGTCCAGCTGACCGCGATCGGCTACGCGATCAAGCTGATCTTCGAGGCCGACACGCTCTGGCTCGTCTTCGCCCTGCTCAGCGTGATGGTCGTCTTCGGCGCGCTGACCGCGCGCAGCAGGGCGAGGAAGGTCCCCGGCGCCTTCTGGCCGCTGCTGATCGCGCTGGCGGTCGCGGGCGCGACGACGCTCGGGCTCGTCGTCGCCCTCGGCGTCTTCGAAGCGACGCCGCGCTACCTGGTGCCGGTCGGCGGCATGGTGATCGGCAACGCGATGACCGCCTCGGCGGTCGCCCTCAACCGCCTCGGCGACGAGATGGCCGACGCGCGGGCGCGGATCGAGGCGACGCTGGCGCTGGGCGCGACCGCGCAGGAAGCGGCGGCGCCGACCGTGCGCCGTGCCCTGCGCTCGGGGATGATCACGCTCGTCGACTCGACCAAGACGACCGGCCTGATCTTCTTCCCGGGGACGATGGTCGGCATGCTGCTCGCCGGCGCCAACCCGACCGACGCGGTCCGCCTGCAGCTGATCCTCCTCTACGCGCTGCTCGGCAGCGTCGCGATCGCCGCCCTGGTCGCGACCACCCTGGCCTACCGCAACTTCTTCACCCCGGCGCAGCAGCTCCACGAATGACCGCCGACGGGCCGATTTCCGTCGCTATGCGTCGGTTTTAGGCCCGTCGGCGGAGGGCGGGCCTAGACTCGACAGATGACTCGTCAACAGCGCCTGACGCTGGTCGCGACGATCCTCGGCTCGACGGTCGTCTTCCTCGACTCGACCGTGGTCAACGTGGCGTTGCCGGCGATCGCCAACGGGCTCGACGCGGGCCTTGCCGGGCAGCAGTGGGTGGTTGAGGCCTACATGCTCACCCTCGTCTCGCTCCTTCTCGTCGGCGGCTCGCTCGGCGACCAGTTCGGCCGCCGCGAGGTCTTCGTCGTCGGCCTGATCGCCTTCGGGGTCTGCTCGGTGCTCTGCGCGGTCGCTCCCTCGGTCGGGTTTCTGATCGGCGCGCGGGCCCTGCAGGGGATCGCCGGAGCGCTGCTCGTCCCCGGCTCGCTGGCGATCGTCGCCGCGACCTTCGAGGGCGCCGCGCGAGGCAGGGCGGTGGGGACGTGGACCGCCTGGACCGGGATCGCGACCGTGATCGGGCCGGCGGGCGGCGGGGCGCTGATCGGGCTCACCTCTTGGCGCGCGATCTTCTGGGTCAACATCCCGCTGATCGCGGCGACGGTCGCCTTGACGCTGCACTCGGTCCGCGAGAGCCGCGACCCCGATGCCTTCCGCGGCATCGACTGGTCCGGGATCGGCCTCTCGGCCGTCGGCCTCGGCGGCCCGGTCTTCGCCCTGATCGAGCAGCCGACGCGGGGCTGGGGCGATCCGACCGTGTGGATTCCCCTCGTCGTCGGCATCGCCTGCTTCGCGCTCTTCGTCCTGCACGAGATGCGCGCCCGCCACCCGATGCTCGACTTCGCCCTCTTCCGCATCCGCAACTTCGCCGTGACGAACCTGACGACGCTCTCGACCTACGCCGGTCTGATCGGGGGCCTCTTCTTCATCGGCCTCTTCCTCCAGCAGGTGTCCGGCTACTCGCCGCTCGAGGCCGGCCTGGCGACGACGCCGGTCTCGCTGATCCTCTTCGTCCTCTCGCCGCGCTGGGGCAAGCTGGCGTCCGGCACCGGGCCGCGGCTGCCGATGACCGTCGGGCCGATCGTCGGCGGGATCGGCCTGCTCCTCCTGCTGCGGGTCGGCAGCGGCGCCGCGTACGTCGCCGACGTCCTGCCCGGAATCGTCGTCTTCGGCCTCGGCCTCTCGGCGACGGTGGCGCCGCTGACCGCGACCGTGCTCGACTCGGTCGAGGAGCGCCACGTCGGCGTCGCCTCCGGCATCAACAACGCCGTCTCGCGCGTCGCCGGCCTGCTGGCGATCGCGGTCCTCGGCGCCGTCATCGCTGCCCGCTTCGCGGCGCTCGCCCCCAACGTCTCGGGCGGCCCACTGACCGCCGATGCCGCCTCCGCCTCGACCTCCGCCTTCCACCTCGGCATCCTGATCGCCGGCATCCTGATGATCGTCGGCGGCATCGTCTCCGTCATCGGCATCGAGAACCCCTCCCGGCGAACGGAAGCCATTCCAACCCGAGGCGCCGCCGCAGCCGGCGAGTGCGGCCACGGAGCGGACGCCGACCAAGCCGCGCCCGAGCCGGCACCCTCGGCATAACGCGCCGCGCGATGCATTGAGCACCCTCCAGTGTGCTCAATGCATCAAACGGCGCGAGCCAGCTGGACCCGAGCCAACCGCGGAGCCCGCTTGAGCCCGGAAGCAGGGGTCCTCTCTCGAACGGGCGGATACTCAAATCGCCGCCCTCATAGGGCGGCGATTGTCCGGGCGAGAGGGCCCCTGCCTCCGGCCCCTCAAATAGGCTCCGCGCAATGGCGAAACCGATCGTCTTCTCCGGCATCCAGCCCACCGGCCGCAAGCACCTGGGCAACTACATCGGCGCGATCCGCCAGTACGTCGAGGGCCAGGGCCGCGGCGAGCCGGCGATCTTCTGCATCGTCGACCTGCACGCGATCTCGGTCGCCTACGACCCGGCCGAGCTGCGCGAGCGGCTCTACGACACGACCGCGATCCTGCTCGCCGCCGGCCTCGACCCCGAGCGCTGCATCCTCTTCCGCCAGTCCGACGTGCACGAGCACACCGAGCTGACCTGGCTGCTGTCCGCGGTCACCGCCCACGGCGACCTCAACCGCATGCACCAGTTCAAGGACAAGTCGGCGCGCCAGCAGGAGCTGGTCTCCGCGGCGCTCTTCTTCTACCCGGTGCTGATGGCCGCCGACGTGCTCGCCTACAAGGCGACCGAGGTGCCGGTCGGGGACGACCAGCGCCAGCACGTCGAGCTGATGCGGGAGATCGCCCGCCGCTTCAACGAGCGCTTCGGCGAGACTCTGGTCGAGCCCGAGCTCCGCATCCCGGAGGTCGGGGCGCGGATCATGGACCTGCAGGAGCCGCAGCGGAAGATGTCGACCACGGCGTCCACCGACGCCGGGACGATCTACGTCCTCGATGAGCCCGACGCGATCCGCAGGAAGCTCGGCAGCGCCGTCACCGATTCGGGCCGGGACATCGTTCGCTCGCCCGAGAAGCCGGGGATCACCAACCTGATCGACGTCCTGGCCGCCGCCCGCGGCGTCGACCACGCCGAGGTCGAGCGCGAGTTAGAG
>JBLMYD010000020.1:0-4625 GCA_050258095.1 Chloroflexota bacterium | reverse complement strand
GCCGTGCGCTCGATCTCGAGCTGCTGGGCGCGGCGCTCGACCTCGTCGATCTCGGTCGGCATCGAGTCGATCTCGATCTTCAGCCGCGAGGCCGCCTCGTCGATCAGGTCGATCGCCTTGTCGGGCAGGAAGCGGTCGGCGATGTAGCGCTCCGAGAGCGTCGCCGCGGCGACGATCGCCGAGTCGGCGATGCGCACGCCGTGGTGGACCTCGTAGCGCTCCTTCAGCCCGCGCAGGATCGCGATCGTGTCGTTGATGTCGGGCTCGCCGACGAGCACCGGCTGGAAGCGCCGCTCGAGCGCCGCGTCTTTCTCGATGTGCTTGCGGTACTCGTCGAGCGTCGTCGCGCCGACCGCGCGCAGCTCGCCGCGGGCGAGCATCGGCTTCAAGAGGTTGGCCGCGTCGACCGCGCCTTCGGCGGCGCCGGCGCCGACGATCGTGTGCAGCTCGTCGAGGAAGAGGACGATCTGGCCCGCGGCGTCCTGGACCTCGGTCAGCACCGCTTTCAGCCGCTCCTCGAACTCACCGCGGTACTTGGAGCCGGCCAGCAGCGAGCCGATGTCGAGCGCGATCACGCGCCGGTCGCGCAGGCTCTCGGGCACGTCGCCGTCGACGATCCGCTGCGCCAGGCCCTCGACGATCGCCGTCTTGCCGACGCCGGGGTCGCCGATCAGCACGGGGTTGTTCTTCGTGCGGCGGGAGAGGACCTGGATCACGCGCCGGATCTCCTCGTCGCGGCCGATCACCGGGTCGAGCTTGCCCGCCTCCGCCTCGGCGGTCAGGTCGCGGCCGAATTTCTCCAGCGCCTGGACGCTGTCCTCGGGGTTGGGCGAGGTGACCCGGTGCGGACCGCGCACCTCGGCGATCGCCTTCCCCAGCGAGCCGCGGTCGGGCAGGATCTCCTCGACCCCGGAGCCCTTCTCGGTCAGCGCCAGCAGCAGGTGCTCGGTCGAGATGTACTCGTCGCCGAGCTTGGCCATCTCGGTCTCGGCTCGCTGCAGCGCCTTGACCAGCGCCGGGGAGGGGCGCACCTCGGGCGCCTCGCCGCTCACCGTCGGCAGCGCCGCGACCGCGTCTTTCGCCTGCGCCGAGATCGCGCCGACGTCGGCGCCGAGCTTCTGCAGGATCGGGACGACGAGGCCGTCCTCCTGGGCGAGCAGCGCCAGCAGCAGGTGCGCGGGCGTCACCTCGGTGTTGCGCAGGCGGGCGGCGTCGCCCTGCGCCGCGGCGACCGCTTCCTGCGACTTGACGGTGAACCTATCCGGCTGCATCGCTTCCTCCTTCCAGCTCTTTCAGCCTGCGCTCCAGCGCCAGCACCCGCTGCACCCCGGCCAGGTTGAGGCCTTCGGCGGTCAGCTGCTGGATGCGCTGCAGGCGCTCGACGTCGCGCTGCGAGTAGAGGCGGGTGTTCTTCGGCGAGCGCTGCGGCTGGATCAGGCCGCGCGCCTCGTACATGCGCAGCGTCTGCGGGTGCATGTGGGCGAGCTCGGCGGCGACCGAGATCATGAAGACGCCCCGGTCGGAGTCGATCGAGACGTCGATCCGTTCGCGCCGCATCGCGCTCACCCGACACCCCCGTTCCGGTGCGCTTTGTGCACCTGTGGGGTCCAAAAGGCGCACCGGAAGGTCATCGGGCACCTGCCTTCCGCAACAGGTCCGCGCGCGGGTCGGCGCCGTTGAAGGCCTCGGCCAGCGCCTCGGCGGCCTTCTCCTGCTCCTCGCTCAGCTTCTCCGGCACCTCGATCTCGAGCCGGTAGCGGACGTCGCCCTTGCCGCGGCCGCGCGGCTTCGGCGCCCCCTCGCCTTTGAGGCGCTGGATCGAGCCGTGCCTGGTGCCCGGCCCGACCTTGATCTTCTTCGTGCCGTCCAGGGTCGGCACCTCGATCGTCGCCCCGCGCAGCGCCTCGGCGATCGTGATCGGCACCGTCACCTCGAGGTTGCCGCCGTCGAGGCGCTTGAAGACGGGGGAGCTGGCGACCCGGGTGACGACGAAGAGGTCGCCCGGGGGGCCGCCGCGCCGGCCGGCCTCGCCCTTGCCGGCGAGCCGGATGCGGGCGCCGTTCTTGACCCCGGCCGGGATCTTCACCTTGTAGCGCTTGGTCTGCTGGGTGAGGCCGGAGCCGCCGCAGGTCGGGCAGGGGTCCTCGATGATCTGGCCCTGGCCGCCGCACTGCGGGCAGGGCTGGCTGATCGAGAAGAAGCCCTGACTCTGGGCGTCGATGCCGCGCCCTTCGCAGCGCGGGCAGGTGGTCGGGCTCGTCCCCGGCTTGGCGCCGCTGCCGTGGCAGGTCGGGCAGCGTTCGGCCTTCGGCACCGTGACCTGGATCTCGGCCCCGTGCACGGCCTGGTCGAAGCTGAGGCTGACCTCGGTTTCGAGGTCGCGGCCACGCACCTGCTGTGGCTGGGCGCGCCCGCCGCCGCGGCTGAAGACCGAGCCGAGGATGTCGCCGAAGTCGAAGCCACCCGCCGTCCCGCCGCCGAACGGACCGCCGGCGCCCGCCCCACCCGGCCCGCCGAAGCCGCCAAATGGCCCACCACCCGCTTCGTACTGCTTGCGCTTCTCGGGGTCGGAGAGCGTGTCGTAAGCCCCCTGGACCTCCTTGAACTTCTCCTCCGCCGTCGGGTCGTCCGGGTTGCGGTCAGGGTGGTATTTCCGGGCGAGCTTCCGGTACGCCTTCTTGATCTCCTCGTCCGACGCCCCCTTCGAGACGCCGAGCACCTTGTAGAGATCGTCGGCCACGCCTACTCGCTAACCACCACACGCGCCGGCCGGATCAGCTGCTCCCCAAGTCGGTACCCCTTCTGCATCGTCTCGACGACCGTCCCGGACTCCACTCCGTCTGCGGCCACCGTCGAAAGCGCCTCATGCGCGTTCGGGTCGAACTTCTCCCCCTTCGGATCGACCGCCTCGACCCCATTCCGCCCCAACGAGTCCCGCAAGCTCCTGAACACGAGCAGCACCCCGTGCGCCAGCCCGTCCTCCGAGTCCCCCTCCGGATCGAGCCCCGCCGCCTCAATCGCCCGCTCCAAATCGTCCAGCACAGGCACCACGTCCCTGAGAAGCTCCCCCTTCCCACGCGCGACGGCCGCTTGCACGTCAGCAGCCATCCGCTTCCGGTAGTTCTCGAAGTCGGCCTGAGCCCGCCTCGCGAGTTCGAGGTACTCGTCCCGCTCCTTCTGAGCCTCCGCGAGCAGCGCATCGAAATCGTGCTCGACCTGCTCTGCCTGCTCCTCCTCTTCCGCGGGTGGCGTGGGGGTTGGGGGGGTCGAGGACGGACGCTGTGCGTCCGCCCGCAGCGCCCCCCCTTCCCCCGCGACAGGACCCGCGGCAAGGGGGTCAGTCCCTTGACCGTCCCTGGCCTCCGTCACGACTCGTCGCCCTCGTCGACCACCTCGGCCTCGACCACTTCCTCCTCGTCAGAGGAACCGCCATCCTCGGAAGCCCCGTCCGCCGAAGCCGCCTCGGCCTCGGCCTGCGCCGCCTCATAGATCTGCTGCGACACCTTCTGGAAGGCCGCCGTCAACGCCTCCGTCTTCGAGTTGATCTCCTCGACGCTCTCGGACACGAGCGCCGCGCGCACGTCCTTGATCGCCGCCTCGATCTCCTCCTTGTCGGACGAGTCGACTTTGTCGCCCAGCTCCTCGAGCTGTTTCTCGGACTGGTAGGCGAGGTTCTCGGCGAGGTTGCGCGCCTCGGCCAGCTCGCGCTGCTTCTTGTCCTCCTCGGCGTGCGCCTCGGCGTCGGAGACCATGCTCTGGATCTCCTCCTCGGAGAGGCCGGAGCCCGACTTGATCTCGATTTTCTGCTCCTTGCCGGTGCCGAGGTCCTTCGCCGTCACGTGCACGATGCCGTTGGCGTCGATGTCGAAGGTGACCTCGATCTGCGGCAGGCCGCGCGGCGCCGGCGGGATGCCGGTGAGCTGGAACTTGCCGAGGCTCTTGTTGCCCGAGGCCATCTCGCGCTCGCCCTGCAGGACGTGGATCTCGACCGAGGGCTGGTTGTCCTCGGCGGTCGAGAAGATCTCCGACTTCTTCGTCGGGATCGTCGTGTTGCGCTCGATCAGCTTCGTCATCACGCCGCCCTTGGTCTCGATCCCGAGGGTCAGCGGCGTGACGTCGAGCAGCAGCACGTCCTTGACGTCGCCGGCGAGGACGCCGGCCTGGATCGCGGCGCCGACGGCGACGACCTCGTCCGGGTTGACGCCCTGGTGCGGCTCCTTGCCGGTCAGCCCCTCGACCTTCTCGCGCACCGCCGGCATCCGGGTCATGCCGCCGACGAGGACGACGTGGTCGATCTCGGCGCCGGCGTCTTTGAGCGCCTGTTTGACCGGCCCGACGACGCGCTCGAGCAGCTCGCCGGTCAGCTCGTTCAGCTTCGAGCGGGTCAGCTTCATGTCGAGGTGCTTGGGCTGGCCCTCGACCGCGGTGATGAAGGGCAGGTTGATCTGCGTCTCCTGCGCCGAGGAGAGCTCGATCTTCGCCTTCTCGGCCGCCTCGTAGAGGCGCTGCAGCGAGTTCTTGTCGGCGGCCAGGTCGACGCCCTGGTCCTTCTTGAACTCGGCGACCAGCCACTCGACGATCGCCTTGTCCCAGTTGTCGCCGCCGAGGTGGTTGTCGCCGGCGGT
>JBLMYD010000019.1:0-15067 GCA_050258095.1 Chloroflexota bacterium | reverse complement strand
CAGGTGCCTAATCAGGCACCTGGGGACCGGCACGTCCCACGCGTTCTTCCGCCTCGGCTTGCTCCCGGGCTGCCTCCAGGGCCCGTTCCTGGGCGAGGCGGGTGATCTGGGCCGCCTGGCGCGACATCGTCACGCTGAAGTTGAGCGCCAGGCCGAGCAGGAAGAGGAGGACGATCGAGAAGAGGGCGACGTTGGTGTCGCGCACGCCCATCGCGTCGGCGACGAAGGAGAGCAGGCCGGGGAAGGCGGCGCCGGCCAGCATGCCGAGGCCGGCGACGAACCAGACGACGCTGAAGCGCTCCTGCAGCTTGTCGCGGCGGATCAGCTCCAGCACCAGCGCCATGAAGGCAAGCGCCAGGATCGCGGCGATGATCCGCGTCTGCGCGGTGAGGTGGACCTTGGGGCTCTGGCTCGCCGCGACCAGCGTCAGCGCCTTCATCGCTCCGCCTCCGCCTGGGTGGGCCTGAACTGGCCGACGAGCAGCACGACGATCCCCTTGAAGATGAAGAAGGCCGAGCGCAATGGCGTCAGGAACGAAGACCCGCCGGCCCGCTCGAGCATCCGCACCGGCACCTCCTCGACCCGCAGCCCTTCGCGCACCGCCAGCTGCAGCGACTCGATCTCGGCGAAGTCGGGCGAGTAGCGCTCGCTGAAGAGCCGCATCACGCGCCGGTTCGCCGCCCGCATCCCGCTTGTCGTGTCGGTGAAGCGCTGCCGGGTCGCCAGCGTCAGGAAGAAGCGGAAGACGCCGATCCCGATCCGGCGCGAGAACGTCGGCTTGTAGTCGTCGCTGCGCGCCTCGCCCGGGTCGCGGTAGCGCGAGCCGATCACCAGGTCGGCGCGGTCCTCGCGGATCACCGCGAGCAGCCGCGCCACCTCGGCCGGCGGGTGCTGCCCGTCGGCGTCGAGGTGCGCGCAGCAGTCGTAGCCCTCGCGCAGCGCGTGGAGGTAGCCCGTCTGCAGCGCCGCGCCGAGCCCCTGGTTGAAGGGCAGCGAGGCGACCAGCGCCCCGGCTTCGCGCGCCCGCTCCGCGGTCGCGTCGGTCGAGCCGTCGTCGATCGCCAGCACGTCCGCGTCGGGGATCGCGTTGCGCACCCCGGCGATCACCGCGGCGACCGAATCCTCCTCGTTCCAGGCCGGAATGAAGACCAACGTTCGCACCCGGCGATTCTCCCACGACCACCCCCCGATCCCGCCGCTCGATGGATTGTGCACACCCCAGTGTGCTCAATGCATCGAGCGGCGAGTGCAAAGGGGGCGTTTGTGTTAGTAACTGCTCATGAGACGCATCGGCATGAGGCTGTGGCTGGCCGGCGCATTCGCCGCCGTCTCGGTGATCACCGGCTTCGCCGTCTACCTCTTCGGCGAAGACCGGCGCGCGCTCGTCGTCGCCGTCGCGATCGGGGTCCTCGCCGGCTTCCTGATCGCGGCCGCGATCGCCCACCGCATCGTCCGCCTCGCCCAGGCCGCGGGCGAGATGGCCTCCGGCTCCTTCGACGCGCCGCTCAAGGTCTCTGCCCCCGACGAGATCGGCGACCTCGCCCGCGCGCTCGACTCGATGCGCGCCTCGCTGAAGGAGAGCTTCGGCGTCCTCACCGCCGACCGCAACAAGCTCGAGGCGATCTTCGACGGGCTCACCGACGCGGTGATGGTCGTCGACGACGACGGCCCGGTGCGCTTCTCCAACAGCGCCGCGGTCGAGCTGCTCGACGGCGGCAAGCCGCCGGAGGCGATGCTGCCCCAGCTGCGCCGCGCCGCCGACGTCGGCTTCGCCGCCCACCCGGCGCTGCGGATCGGCGACCGCGCTTTCGCGATGCAGGCGCGCGCGCTGCCCGGTGAGCGGGCGGTGCTGGCGGTCGTCCGCGATCGCACCTCGGAGATGCGGCGCGAGTTCGCCGAAGCCGACTTCGTCTCCAACGCCGCCCACGAGCTGCGCAACCCGCTGGCCGGGATCTCCGGCGCGATCGAGGTGCTGCAGAGCGGCGCCAAAGACGACCCGCAGGCGCGCGACCACTTCCTCAGCCGCCTCGGCGAGGACGCGGAGCGGATGAACCGCCTGACGCAGGCGCTGCTCACGCTCGTCCGGGTCGAGTCGGTCGGGGCGGGGGAGACCGAGGTCGTCGACGTGCCGGTCGCGATCCGCGACGTCGTCGCCGCGGTCGAGCGCCCCAAGCACATCGAGCTCGTCGTCGAGTGCGAGCCCGATCTCGCCGCCCAGGGGGACCCGACGCTGCTGCGCCAGGTGCTGATCGGGCTGCTCACCAACGCCTTCAAGAACACGCCGCCGCCCGGCACCGTTACCGTTCGCGGCCGCCACGACGGCGAGGCGAACGTGATCCTGGAAGTGATCGACACCGGAACCGGCATCCCAGAGGCGGAGATCGAGCGCGTCTTCGAACGCTTCTACCGCCGCAGCGAGACCCGCAAGCAGGACGGCTTCGGCCTCGGCCTGGCGATCGCGCGCCGCATGGTCGACGTGATGGGCGGCGAGATCGGCGCCTCCTCCGTCCAGGGAGAGGGCAGCACCTTCTGGGTCCGCCTCCCCGTCGCGCAACCCAGCCCGACCCCGGTGGCCTGAGCGATATGAGCAGCGGTCGCATCCTCGTTGCCGACGACGAGCCCTCGGTCCGCGAGTCGGTCGGCTACGCCCTCGCCCAGGACGGCTTCGACGTCGACGTCGCCCGCGACGGCAACGAGGCGGCCGAGAAGGTCGCCGGCGACGCCGTCCACTACGACCTGCTGATCCTCGACATCATGATGCCGGGACCGAGCGGCCTCGACATCTGCCGCGAGGTGCGCTCGCGCAGCGCCGTGCCGATCATCGTCCTCACCGCCAAGGACGCCGAGGTCGACAAGGTCGTCGGCCTCGAGGTCGGCGCCGACGACTACGTGACCAAGCCCTTCTCCGTGCGCGAGCTGCTCGGCCGCGTGCGCGCCCAGCTGCGCCGCCGCGAGCTCGACCGCGGCCCGCTCAACCAGGCGGCGCGGATCGAGTCCGGCCCGGTCGTGATCGACCTCGTCCGCCACGTCGCAATGGTCCGCGACGTGCCGATCAACCTCACCCGCTCCGAGTTCCAGCTCCTGCGCCTGCTCGTCAGCCGCCCCGGCGAGGTCTTCGCCCGCCGCCAGATCATGGAGGAGCTATGGCAGACCGAGTTCGACGGCGACGAGCGCGCCTGCGACGTCCACATCTCCAACCTCCGCCAGAAGGTCGAGCGCGACCCCCAGCGCCCCGAGCTGGTCGTCACCGTGCGCGGCGTCGGCTACAAGTTCGAAGGCGGCGGGGGCTGAGCCCGCTACCTTTCGTCCGAGCATGGTCGATGAGTCCACGATTCAGGAGGCTGGACCCCATCGCCGACGTCGGGATTCGCCGCGAACCGCAAGCGCGTCTTCCTCCGCCTTACGCACGAGCAGAGCTGCCCGCTCGGCGCGGGCAGCGGCAGCTCGGCAGGACGCAGACGCTTTAGCAGTCCCGGGATCTCGGGCACGACGCCGAGATTGAGCTGTGAAAACGCTCGTGCCGGGTTGAATCGTCTGGCCATTCTCGCTACCTTTCTCTTATCCCCCCAGTCGCTTCGGTGGCTGGGTGCGAGGCCTGCCTTGGCGGGCCTCAGCGATTTAAGGGCGGCTACCAGCCCTCTGGCCTGTGGATCTCGCCCTGCTCGTCGCGCAATACCGATTCGAATTGGCTGGACTCGATCGGGCCACGGCGCAGTTGCTTGATAAAGGTTGGCTGCAGATCCAAACTGCGCCTCTCCGGTGGATGGGGATTGAGGACGCCCACGCGAACGCCCAACTCGTTGATCGCCAGCTCGATCGGCGTCTTGAGGTCGGCGTCGTTCGAGACGACCACCGCGACCTCGCAGTCTTCGCGGAAGGCATCGAGAAGCAAGTACGAAGCAAGGTTCGGGTTTTCTCTTTCTCGGTGCTCCCAGGTTCCTCGACCTGGAACGCCTCAGCAACTAGGGCCTTGGCGATTATGCGGGTGCCAAAGGTGTGGCGGAGGTCGTGGAAACGGAGCCTGCGGAGGTTGGCTCACCGCTGGGCCGAGGCGGAGCTATCGGCCTCGGGCTGAGAGCTGACGCCCGGACTTGAACCGGGGGACCCCTTCATTACGAGATCCAGCCTGGAGGCCCGTTCAAGCCGATCTGGCTCGATCTCGTCCAGTTAGTTCAGCCTGGCTCGATCAAGAACTGCCGAGTTGGGGACATGTTCTGGGACACAGTTGACCAACTTGGCCAAGTTCGCTAGCTTTCTGTGCGTGACTGCATTCAGCATCGGAGAGGCGAAGACCAACCTTTCGAAGCTCATTGCGCTTGCCGAGCAAGGTGAGCCAGTGGAGCTGCGCCGAGGAAAGCAGCCCGTCGTGAAACTCGTTCCGATCTCGAAGCACGGAGCCGCGCGGCGTAAGCCGGGGGCTCTCTCGGGTCGCATCAGGATGGCCGATGATTTCGACGCTTGGCCCGAGGACGTTGCCCGCAGCCTTGGGGTTGTCGACTGAGGCTCCTTGCCGATACGCATGCTGCGCTCTGGTGGCTGAGCGATGACGAGCGTCTTTCCGATGCTGCGCGCGAAGCAATCGCCGGTGCCGAGGAGCCACTCGTCAGCGCCGGGACTCTCTTCGAGGTGTCGATCAAAGCATCGCTCGGCAAGCTGGAGGTTGCCGAGGAGTGGACCGAGGAGCTGCTTGCTGAGGGCTTTGCCCTGCTTCCGATCTCGGTTGCACACGCCGCCGCATATCGACACCTCCCTTACGTCGAGGTCGGCGGAAGGCGTCAGCGCGATCCATTCGATCGCCTGCTTGTCGCTCAGGCCATGACCGAGCAGGTCCCCCTGGTCACGTGCGACCCAGGCATCGTCGCTCACGGCGTCGCGACGATCTGGTGAGAGCCGACGCCCGGACTTGAACCGGGGACCCCTTCATTACGAGTGAAGTGCTCTACCAGCTGAGCTACGTCGGCGCAGGCTCCCATTGTAGGAGCGGCGCGTCCTCTAAACCTTGCCGCTCCCCTGGCGTAGGAGCTTGGGCGGGGCGTGGGTCAGGTGGCCGCAGACCGGGCAGCCCGGCTCGGGCACGACCGGCTCGCGTTCCACCGACATCGTGCGCAGGTCGTAGATGTGGCCCGTGGCCAGGGTCGAGGGCTGGGCCAGCCCTGTTAGGTAGTGGAGGATGTCGAGGCCGATCTGGCCGCCGATCAGGCCGCAGGCAGGCCCCAGCGTCGCCGCCGGCGATTCGCGGCCGCGCTGCTGGTCCATCGCCGTGTCGAAGAGCGGGTAGGTGCGCCGGTAGCCGGCCTCCTGGCACTCGAAGCAGCCGGTCACCCCGGGCACGTAGAACGGCCCGACCCGGGCGATCGGCGGGAAGTGGCTCATCGCGATGAAGGGAACCCCGACCGTGAAGCAGGCCGAGTTGATCCAGTGCTCGATCTCGTGCGCCGGCCAGTCGCAGGCGTCGATCACGACGTCGTATCCCTTGATCGCCTCGACGATCGCCGCCTGGCTGTCGAGCTTCTGCACCTTCGCTTCGACCCGCATCGACGAGTTGAACGCCTCCAGCCGGTCGGCCGCGGCGACCGCCTTGTGGCGGCCGATGTCGGCCTCGGTGTAGAGGACCTGGCGGTTGAGGTTGCTGCGCTCGACCCGGTCGAAGTCGATCAGCAGCATCTCGCCGATTCCGCAGCAGGCCAGGTTGAGCGCCGACCAGCCTCCCAGGCCGCCGACGCCGAGGACGGCGATCTTCGCCTCTTCGAGCCGCGCCTGGCACTGCGAGGGGGTCGGCCCGGTGGTTACGTCGCTGAAGTAGCGCAGCTGGCGGTCGAAGCGCTCATACACCGCGTCGGCGATCAGGTCGTCGTCGCTCGCGTCCTCGATCACCCCCAGCTCCTCGAGCTGGGCCAGCAGGTCGCAGACCTCGTCCGCGCCGAACTCCTCGATCAGCTCGGCCCGGGTCCGCGTCCCGTCGAAAGAATTGAGGACCGCCAGCCCCGCCGGGTCGGGGTCCTCGATGTGGACGTCGGCCCCGGCGCTGGGCCGGAGCAGGTACAAATCGCCGTTTGGCGCCGTCATTCGCTGGGTCGTTCGCTTGATACGTGGTCGGTCCATCGGCATCGCCTTTCGCTTGGCATATACCGCTTGAGACCTTATAAATGCTCAAAACGTTTCAATCATTTGACAATCTGGAGAGATAGCGCCTGACATTTGTACGTCTAAGTCGTTATCTGGGTGACGGCAAGTACCCGATTGCCAGCGGGTTCAAGGAGGAGAACGATGGCTACAAGGCACACAAGCATCAAGCTGGTCCGCGTGGACAGGCTCAAGGGGTTCATGGACCGCCGGCTGGTCCACGCGATGGGCCACCCGATTCGCGAGCACATCCTCGCCGTGCTCAACGAACGGGCGGCGAGTCCGACCGAAATAGGCGACGAACTCGAACTCGACGTGAGCGCCTTCTACAAGCACGTGCAGGTGCTCGAGCAGCTCGGCTGCATCGAGTGCATCGGCATCCGCAAAAGCCGGGGATTCCAGGAGCGCATCTTCCGCGCCAAGACGACGCTCTTCTTCGACGACGACGATTGGCTGCGCCTACCCCCGACGTTCAGGGTCGACGTTTGCGGCGGTTTACTGCAAGGGATCTGCAAGGACGTCGGTGGGGCGCTGCGCGCCGGCACGCTCGGCAACGGCAAGGGGGAGCACGTCAGCCGCTCGCCCGGCCTCGTCGACGAGCGCGGCCGCGAGGAACTCCTCGAGATCCTCGACGACGCGCTGAGCCGCGTGCAAACGGTGCAGCGGGAGAGCGGCGAACGACTACGGGAGAGCGGCGAGGAGGGCGTCACGGTGACGATCTCGATGCTCGGCTACGAGTCGGCGGGCAGCTACGAGCCGGAGGGCGAGGAGGGCGACGAGGAGTAGGCGAGGCGCGATCGGAGCGGTCAACCGCAGGCGAGGGCGCGGGCGCGGGCGAGGACGGCGTCGAGCATCGGCTCGGTCAGGCGGCCGGTGAAGGTGTTCTGCTGGCTCGGGTGGTAGCAGCCGAGCAGCGTCCAGCGCCCCGCCGCCGCCTCGGCCCCGTGGCCGAACTTCGGCTTCGGCCGGGGCAGCTCGCCGCCGAGCGCGGCGATCGCGCGCAGCGCGCCGTCCCAGGCGAAGGCGCCGAGGGCGACGATCGTGCGGCAGCGCTCGAGCAGCGCCAGCTCGCGCTCCAGGTACGGGAGGCAGCGGTCGCGCTCGCCGGGCGACGGGCGGTTGGCCGGCGGCGCGCAGCGGACGACCGCGGTGACCCAGGCGTCGCGCAGGCGCAGGTCGTCGCCGCGCCGCCGCGACTCGGCCCGGCTGGCGTAGCCGGCTCGGTGCAGGGCGGCGTAGAGCCACTCGCCGGAGCGGTCGCCGGTGAACATCCGCCCGCTGCGGTTGGCGCCGTGCGCGGCGGGGGCGAGGCCGACGAGCGCCAGCCGCGCGTCCGGATCGCCGAAGCCGTCCAGCGGCCGCGCCCAGTAGTCCTCGCCGCGGTAGCGCCGCGGAGGATCGGCCGCCTGCGCCTCGCGCCACTCGACCAGGCGCGGGCAGCGGCGGCAGGCGTGGATCTCGGCCGCCAGCTCCTTCAGGGCGGCCTCCCGGCCGCGACTCCGATCGTCTGAGCCCATCGGCCGGAACTCAATCAGGAGGCGGCGCGGAGCGGAAAGACAGAGGGGCCCGATCGGCCGGTTTGCTCGATCGGACCCCCTCTCCCTGTCTAACGTGCCTTGCTGGTCGCAAGCAGCGGAATGACCGCACCCGACTTGATGAGTTTCACCTGCCTCACCCCCTTCGCAATCGTCAGCACTTGCGCTGGGGGGTCGCGACCTTCAGCTCACGGCTTTAGACCGGGCGATTACTGGAAAAAGTTCCAGCAATCGAGACAGCCCTTGGTAAAAATCCGACATCTGTTGGAAATTTCCCTTTGGGTTTAATACGATGGAGTGCTAGTAGGAGCCGCTAACGCATTGGAGGAGTCCCTTTGGCCGCAACGAGCAAGACCAAGTCAGCGAAGAAGAGCAAGAGCACCGGCGTCGACCAGAAACTGGTTAAGGCCCTCGCGCACCCGCTGCGCGTCGAAATACTGACCATCCTCAACGAGAGGATGGCGAGCCCCAACGAACTCTCGAAGGAGCTCGACGAGGGCCTGAGCCAAGTCAGCTACCACGTCAAAGTCCTCAAGGACTTCGACTGCATCGAGATGGTCAAGACCGAGCCCCGCCGCGGTGCCGTCGAGCACTACTACCGCGCCACGTCGAGGGCATTCCTCTCGGATGCGGACTGGAAGAAACTGCCGGAGTCGATCAAACCCGGCATGAGCGCCGCCTTCATCAAGATGATCGTCACGGACGTGATCGGCGCCCTAAACGGAGGCGCGTTCGATGCTCGCGACGATCGGCACGTCAGCTGGACGCCGGGCGTCGTCGACGAGCAGGGCTGGGAGGAATCGGTCGACCTCGCGAATGAAACGCTCGAGAAGTTCATCAAGATCCACGCAGGAAGCGCCAAACGCCTGGCGAAGTCCGGCGAGGAGGGCATACCCGCGACCGCTGTCGTGATGAACTACGAAGGCCTGCCGACAAGCTCGAAGAAAGCCCAAGCGAAAGGCAGCAGGAAGAAGCGGACTGCGAAGAAGGCTTAGCGACCCCGACAGACCACGACAAGACATAGGCTTCGCGCCCCGATGGGCACGGAGCGTCTTCGAAGTGGATCTGGAGGACGACGGCGCGGCGCAAGCCGCGCCGTCGCATTTCTTGCGGTCGTTTTCGCGGTCGCCCTCGCCGGCTGCGGCTCGTCCAACACCCCCCGGAACAGCGCGAGCGAAAAGGCCGCCGACGCTGCCGTCGTCAACACGCTGCTGGCGAGCGAGCTGACGCTCCTGCGCGCCGACGGCGCGAGCCTGCGGGCGGCGCGCGGACCGGCTCGCGCCCTGCTCGGACGCCTGCGCGGCCAGAACCAGGCCCACGTCGACGCCCTGACCAAGGCGATGCGCGGCCTCGGGGGCGAAGTGGAGGCCGAAGCCGGAGCGCTCGAAGCCGAACCGCCGCGCGACCGCCGCGAAGCCCTCCTCCTCGCCTACGAAGCGGAGAACGCGGCGCTCAACGACGACGTCGTCGCCGTCACTCACCTGCAGACGCCGGCGCCGCGCGCCCTCGCCGCCGACATCGTCGCCAACCACGCGCAGCACCTCGTCCTCCTGCGCCAGGCGCTCGGCGCGCCGCCCGCCGCTCTCGTCCCGGCCCCGTTCGAGAGCGGCGAGGAGCCGCCGCCGGGCGAAGGGCGATGATGCCCCGGTGACGGCTCCGCTCTACGCGATCGGACGCTTCTGCTCACGTCACCACTGGCCGACGATCGCCGCCTGGCTGGTCCTCGCCGTCGGCATCGTCCTCGTCGGCCAGTCGGGCGCGAGCAAGACGAACGACAACCTGACGCTGCCCGGCACCGGCTCGACCGCGGCCAGCGAACTGCTCGAAGAAGACCTGCCCGAACAGGCCTACGGCAGCAACCCGCTCGTCTTCCAGGCCAGGGGCGGCGCCTCGCTCGCCTCCACGCGCTACGCGGCCGCGATCGGCGAATCGGTCCGGCGACTGGAAGGGCTGCACGAGGTCAACTCGGCCGTCGACCCGCTCAGCCCGGCC
Source organism: Chloroflexota bacterium (assembly GCA_050258095.1). Classification (GTDB taxonomy): domain Bacteria; phylum Actinomycetota; class Thermoleophilia; order Solirubrobacterales; family 70-9; genus VRUE01. The sequence goes on along the minus strand of JBLMYD010000019.1, from coordinate 5,417 downwards.
GGCGCCGCCTACCTCAGCGCCGACGGCTCGATCGCCTACGTGCCGGTCGTGCTCAACGTCGGGCCGGGGGAGATGACCGAAGCGCAGGCGCAGGCCGTGCTCGACGCCGGCCGGCCCGCCGAAGCGGCCGGGCTCCGGGTCGCCGTCGGCGGCTACGTCGGCCAGCAGCTCTCCAAGCCCGACACCGGCGCCAGCGACGCGATCGGCATCGCGGCGGCGATCGTCATCCTCCTCTTCGCCTTCGGCACGGCGACCGCGATGGTGCTGCCGATCTCCTCGGCGATCGTCGGCCTCGCCTGCTCGCTCTCGCTCATCCGCCTGCTCGAGCACGTCGTGCAGGTGCCGAGCGTCGCCTCGACGCTGGCGACGATGATCGGGCTCGGCGTCGGCATCGACTACGCGCTCTTCATCGTCACCCGCCACAAGCTGCAGCTCGCCGGCGGGATGGAGATGGGCGAGTCGGTCGCGCGGGCGACGGCGACCGCGGGCGGCGCCGTCGTCTTCGCCGGCTTCACCGTCGTCATCGCGCTCTGCTCGCTCGCCTTCGCCGGCATCCCGCTGGTCGCCACGCTCGGCTTCACGGCGGCGATCGCGGTGGTGGTCGCCGTCGCCGCGGCGACCACGCTGCTGCCGGCGATGCTGGGCGCGCTCGGGCCGCGGATCTACTCGCTGCGCGTGCCGTTCAGCAACGCCGGCGGCGACGACGCCGAGCCGCACGGCTGGCGCCGCTGGGCGCGCGGGGTGGCGGCGCGGCCCTGGCGCTCGGCGCTCGCGGCGCTGCTCGTCCTCGTCGTCCTGGCGCTGCCGATCTTCCAGCTCGAGCTCGGCCAGAACGACATCAGCGCCCTGCCCAAGTCGACGACCGCGCGGCAGGCCTACGACAGCCTCACGCAGGGCTTCGGACCGGGCGTCAACGGGCCGCTGCTGGTCGCCGCCGAATTCGAAAGCGCGGCGGAAGGCAAGCGCGTCATGCCGGGGCTGGTCGAAGCGGTGGGCGGCGCCGCCGACGTCGACGCGGTCTCGCCGCCGGCCTTCGACGAAGCCGGCACGGCGGGCGTCTTCACGGTGATCTCGAAATCGGCGCCGTGGGCGGACGGGACCGTCGCCCTGGTCGAAGGGCTGCGCGAGACGACGATCCCGCGGGCGCTGCACGGCAGCGGCGCGGTCGCCTACGTCGGCGGCCAGACCGCCGGCTACATCGACCTGGCGACGCAGATCGGCGACAAGCTGCCGCTGATGATCGCGATCGTCGTCGGCCTCAGCTTCGTCGTCCTCCTGCTCGCCTTCCGCTCGCTGCTGGTGCCGGTCAAGGCGGCGGCGATGAACCTGCTCTCGGTCGCCGCCGCCTACGGCGTCGTCACCGCGGTCTTCCAGCTCGGCTGGGGCGCGTCGCTGATCGGCCTCGACCACGCGATCCCGATCGTCAGCTTCGTGCCGCTGCTGATGTTCGCGATCCTCTTCGGCCTCTCGATGGACTACGAGGTCTTCCTGCTGACGCAGATGCGCGAGCACTACCGCGAGGACGAAGACGAGAAGCGCGCCGTGGTCGAGGGCCTCGCCAACACCGGCCGCGTGATCACCTCGGCGGCCGCGATCATGGTCTGCGTGTTCACCAGCTTCGTCCTCAACGGCAACCCGGTGGTGAAGGAGTTCGGCGTCGGCTTGGCGGTCGCGATCGCGATCGACTCGACCCTGGTCCGCTGCCTGCTGGTGCCGGCGATCATGGTCCTGCTCGGCAAGCGCGCCTGGTGGCTGCCGGGCTGGATGGAGCGCTTCGTCCCCCACATCAGCATCGAGGGCGAGGAGTACTTCGCGGCGCGGGATGCGGAAAAAGCCGCTGCCGCGCCAGTGCCAGCGGGTAAGTGAGCGGGGATGTTCCCGCTCAACCTGCCCAACGCGCTGACGCTGCTGCGCATCCTCGCCGTGCCGGTCGTCGTCGTCGCCCTGCTCGGAGAGACGCCGAACGGGGACGCGCTGGCGGCGGCGGTCTTCGCCCTGGCGGCGGCGACCGACGGCCTCGACGGCTACTTCGCCCGCTCACGCGGCTCGATCACCACCTTCGGCAAGCTGATGGACCCGATCGCCGACAAGCTGCTGATCGCCGCCGCGCTCGTCTCGCTCGTCTCGCTCCACCGGCTTGCGCCCTGGGTCGCGATGGTGATCATCGCCCGCGAGTTCGCCGTCACCGTGATGCGCGTGTTCGCCGCTGAGCGCGGCGTCGTGATCGCCGCCAGCTGGCTCGGCAAGGCGAAGACGGTGCTGCAGATCGCCGCCGTGATCGCCTTGATCGCGACCAACCCGGCGCCCGCCTGGGTCGACGTCCTCGTCTACCTCGCCGTCGCCGCGACCCTGATCAGCGGCGCCGACTACTTCTTCGGCCTGCGCCGCCGCCTCGACGAGGAGCGCCGCTCGCGCTCCCGTCACTTCGCCGCGCGCAAGTCCTGACGCGCCTCTCGTCTCGGGACCCGGACGCGCTCTCCCGGGTGCAACGCGTTGGGTGCGAAATAGGCACCCAACGCGTTGCACCCGCATCGGGGGAGCTTGCGACCGCAGCGATTCGCCAGCTGGCCGAGCGTCAGCACGGTGTCGTTGCCCGGCGGCAGCTCCTCACGCTGGGCTTGGGTAGGGATTTGATTCGCGAGCGCGTCCGGGCCGGGCGGCTGATCGAGTTGCATCGCGGGGTCTTCGCGCTTGGGCATCGCCGGATCGGCCTGCGCGGCGAGTGGATGGCGGCGACCCTGGCTTGCGGCCCCAACGCTTATCTGTCTCATGGGAGCGCTGCTCAGCTCTGGGGCATTTCGAGGGTCGCGGCGCCCACATGAGGTGCTTCGCGTATCGGGTCATCGGAAACCTCACGGCGTATGGCTGCACCAGACGCGGTCTTTGCCGGAGAAGGACGTGACGGTCGAGGCCGGCATCCCGGTCACCACGATCGAGCGGACGATCATGAATTTGGCCGGACGGCTCGACGACCGGCAGCTCGAACACCTGATCGTCGACGCGGAACGCAGCGGTCGACTCGACTGGGGCGAACTTCAGCGGGTGATCGAGGAGGGGAACGGGCGCAAAGGTCTACGTCGGCTGCGACGGGTGGCGGCGAGGGTCGATCCGCGGGCGGCGGATTCCGTCTCCCCCCTCGAGATCGACTTCTTCTCCCTCTGTCAAAGCAGGGATCTGCCTCTCCCTCAAGTCAATGTCTTGGTCGAGGGTCATTGGGCCGACTTCTACTGGCCGAAGGCTAAGCTGGTCGTCGAGACCGACGGCTACGCCTACCACAAGGACCGTGCCTCCTTCGAGCGAGACCATGAGGTCACCGTTGCGTTGGCAGCAGCCGGATACACCGTGCACCGAGCCACCTATCGCATGCTCAAGGACAACCCGAAGCCGATCCTCGACCTGCTGGCCCGCTCGCTGCGTTGCTGACCAGCCCCTCCGGGGTGCAACGCGTTGGGTGCGAAATACCCCGCGAAAACGTTGCACCCGGGGAGAGGGGGACGGGGTCCGGCGTGCTGCTCAAGCCCCGGCGGGGGACTCGAGCCACTCGCGCATCGTCGTGTGGCGATCCTGGTGCTCGCTCGAGGCGAGCTCCTCGCGCAGCTCGGCGAGGGTCCCGTAGCGCTCGGCGACGACGTTGTGGCGGTGGATCGTCTCCAGGTTCTCCTGGTGGGCCATGACGAAGGCCTCGGGCGGCAGCTCGGGGTAGCCCTCGACGACGGCGCGGACCATCTCGCGCACGCAGTCCTCGACGAAGCGCGGCTGTTCGTGCGCCTTGGCGACGACGGCGAGCTCGTCGGGACGCTTCATCAGCTCGTAGATCTCCGAGCTCATCGAGGCCTCGACCAGGCGCAGCAGCTCGGGCGCGTCGATCCACGCCTCGCCGCCCTCCGGGCAGCCGATGTAGAGCGTGCCGATGCCGCGCTGGTTGTGGGTCGCCACCGGCACCGCCTCGATCGCCCGCTCGACCTGCTCGGCGTCGAAGCCCGCCTCGGCGAGCCGCTCGCGGCCCAGCCCGGCGACCAGCTCCTGCGCGCAGGGGCAGGCGGTCATGCCCTGCGCCTGCACCCCCGTCAGCGTCCGCGTCCCGCGCTCCGAGGCGACCGCGGTCCCGAACAGCCGGTAGATCTCCTGCGTCAGCTGCCCGCTCGCCGGCGTGCTCACCGTCTGCGGGTAGCGCGCGTCGACCGAGACCTCCGCCCGGCGGCCCCCCTGGCGCTCGCGCACGCGCTGCGCGATGTGCGCGGCGAGGACCTCGGCGCGGAACGCCTCGCCCAGCACCACCTCGTCGATCGCCTCGCCGACGACCTCCTCGAAGCGCGACATGTGCACCCCGGCCTGGCGCGGCTCGAGGTCGACGAAGCACTCGAAGTCGGCGTGGTAGAGGTTCTCCGCGCCGTCGGCCTTGACCCGGATCACCTTCTCGACGCCGGTCACGCCGACGCGCGAGAGGCTCACCTGGGTCGCCGGCACCGACGCCTGCACGTCGGGAGCGCTGCGCGGCGCTGTCGATGTAGTCGGACCGGCCACGGGCTTATGAAGGGTAAGCGACCGGGCCCGCCGGCCGGGGCCCGCCGGGCCGGGCCGATCGGAATCATCTGCCTATACTTCGCCCCGATCGGAGCGTTGGGGTCGGCCCCCGCTCAAGGGAGAGGGTTGCACCGGAGGCAGTGAGATCGAACCGTTGGAGACGGTCCCCCAAGGACTGGATCGGGATTCGGAGGAGCGGCCGTTCGCGGAGCCGGAAGAGCTGCGCGGGCTGATCGCGCTGGGCCGCGAGCGCGGCTACCTGACCTTCGAGCAGATCTCGACCACCCTGGCCGAGGTGGACGTCACCAAGGAGCAGATCTCCGGCCTGCACGCGCACCTGCTCGAGCTGGGCGTGGAAGTCCTCGCGGAGGAGGGCGTCGACGCCTACAAGGAGGCGCGCGCCGAGGCCGCCGGCGGAGCGGAGCGCAGGCCCGAGCTGGACCTGACGGTCGAGCCGAGCCTCGACTCGCTGCGCCTCTACCTGCGCTCGATCGGCCAGGTCGACCTGCTCACCGCCGCCCAGGAGGTCGAGCTGGCGAAACGGATCGAGCGCGGCGACATGCTCGCCAAGCGCCAGATGGTCGAGGCCAACCTGCGCCTCGTCGTCTCGATCGCGAAAGGCTACCTGGGCCGCGGCCTCAGCTTCCTCGACCTGATCCAGGAGGGCTCGCTGGGCCTGATCCGCGCGGTCGAGAAGTTCGACTACCGGCGCGGCTACAAGTTCTCCACCTACGCGACCTGGTGGATCCGCCAGGCGGTGACGCGGGCGATCGCCGACAAGGCGCGGACGATCCGCATCCCCGTCCACATGGTCGAGAAGCTAAACCGGGTCGCCCACGTCGAGCGCCAGCTCGTCCAGTCCATGGGCCGCGAGCCCGACCCGGCCGAGATCG
>JBLMYD010000018.1:0-27596 GCA_050258095.1 Chloroflexota bacterium | reverse complement strand
AGTGCCGAGCCAATTGGCTCGGCACTTGTCGGGACGAGGGGCACCCCGCCCACTCCCAAGACCCGCCGCGCCAATGCACCTACGTCCCTGGCGTGAGAGCAGTGAGCACGATCCGCTCCTGCTCGCGCACGTGCGTGGCCGCGTACCCCTCGCCGGGGCTGGCCCGGATCGGGCGGCCGACGTAGCCGAGCTTGACGCCCTCGGGGAGGACGTCGGGCAGGCGCCGCGACATCACCTTCCAGCCGCCCATGTTGCGCGGCTCCTCCTGCACCCAGGTCAGCTCCTTCAGGTTCGGGTAGGAGGCGATCAGCTTGGCCAGCTGTTCCTTGGCGAAGGGGAAGAGCAGCTCGACGCGGGCGATCGCCACGGTCTCGGCGCTCTCGCGCCGCTCGCTGGCGTCGATGTCGAAGTAGACCTTGCCGGTGCAGAGCACGAGCCGCTCGACCTTCTCGCGGCGCTCGGCGGCGCGCGGGTCGTCGAGGATGAAGTGGAAGTGCTCGCCGGTCAGCTGCTCGGGCGTCGCCGCCGCCCGGTCGAGCCGCAGCAGGCCCTTGGGCGTGAAGACGACCAGCGGCCGCGGCTTCTTGATCAGCGCCTGGCGGCGCAGCAGGTGGAAGTACTGGGCCGCCGTCGTCGGGTTGGCGATGCGGATGTTGCCCTCGGCGCCGAGCGCCAGGAAGCGCTCGATGCGGGCGCTGGAGTGCTCGGGCCCGGAGCCCTCGTAGCCGTGCGGCAGCAGCATCGTCAGGCGGCTGGTCTGCCCCCACTTGGCCTGGCCGGAGACGATGAAGCTGTCGACGATCACCTGGCCGGCGTTGGCGAAGTCGCCGTACTGCGCCTCCCAGATCACCAGCGCCTCGGGCGTGGCGGCCGAGTAGCCGTACTCGAAGCCGAGGCAGGCCATCTCCGAGAGCGGGCTGTTGTAGAGCTCGAACGGGGCGCGGGCGTCGCCGAGGTTCTGCATCGGGCAGTACTCGAGGCCGGTTTTCTCGTCGTGCAGGACGAGGTGCCGGTGGGAGAAGGTGCCGCGCTCGGTGTCCTGGCCGGTGAGCCGGATGTGCACCCCTTCGCTCAGCAGCGTGGCGAAGGCGAGCGCCTCGGCGTGGCCGAACTCGATCCCGCCGCCGTTCGCCAGCGCCTCGATCCGCTTGCCGAACGGTTTGCGCAGCTTGCGGTGCATGGTGAAGCCGTCCGGGACCTCGATCAGCGCCTCGTTCAGCTGGCGCAGCTTCTCGATCGGCACCGAGGTCTTGACCGGCGGGCTGGCGCTGCGGTCGAGCTCGCCAGTGCTGCTCGTCGTCAGCGTCGGGTCCTCGTATTCGCCCAGCTCCATCTTGTGGCGCAGGTCCTTGAGCGCCGCCGACATCTCGTCGTGGCGGGCGGCGGCGGCGGCCTCGACCTCCTCGCGCCCGATCGTGCCCTCCTCGATCAGCTGCTCGGCGTAGATCTCGGAGACCGGCGGGTGCGCCTTGATCTGGGCCGCCACCTGCGGCTGCGTGTAGGCGGGCTCGTCGGTCTCGTTGTGCCCGTAGCGGCGGTAGCCGATCACGTCGATGACGATGTCCTGGGCCCAGCGGTCGCGGTAGGCCATCGCCAGCCGGATCGCGGCCGAGCAGGCCTCGACGTCGTCGGCGTTGACGTGGACGATCGGCACGTCGAAGCCCTTCGCCATGTCCGCCGCGTAGGGCGTCGAGCGGGCCTCGTCCGGGTCGGTCGTGAAGCCCACCTGGTTGTTCTGGATGACGTGGATCGTGCCGCCGGTCGTGTAGCCCGCCAGCGCCCGCAGGTTGAGCGTTTCCGCGACCACGCCCTGGCCGGGGAAGGAGGCGTCGCCGTGCAGCAGGACCGGCACCGCGCGCCGGGTCCGGTGCTCGACCCGGGCGCCGTCGAGCTCGGACTGGATGAAGCGCGTCGCTCCCTCGACCACCGGGTTGACGAACTCGAGGTGGCTCGGGTTCGGGTAGAGCCGGACCTCGATCCGCTCGCCCTCGGACGTCTCGTAGGTGCCCTGGTGGCCGTAGTGGTACTTGACGTCGCCGGTGCCGCCGTGGGGGATCGCCGCCACTCTCTTCACCGCGTCGATCTGCTTGGCGCCCTCGAACTCGGCGAGGATCGACTCGACCGAGCGGCCGAGGTTGTGGGCGAGGACGCTGAGGCGGCCGCGGTGCGCCATGCCGAAGACGACCTCCTCGGCGCCGCCGCGGTAGGCGAGGGTGACCAGCTCGTCGAGCATCGGCACGACCGCGTCGAGTCCCTCGATCGTGAAGATCTTCTGCCCCAGGTAGGCCTTCTCGATGAAGCGCTCGAACTGGAAGACGTCGATCAGGCGCAGCAGCAGGCGGCGTTTCTCCTCGTCCTCGAGCGGTTGGCGGTGGGCGCCGGTCTCGACCATCTCGCGCAGCCAGGTGCGCTGCTCGTGCGAGGAGAGGTGCTCGAACTGGTAGGCGATCGTGCCGCAGTAGGCCTCGCGCATCCGCGGCAGCGCCTCGAGCAGGGTCTCGCCGGGGACGCCGATGCGCAGGATCGAGGCCGGGATGCGCGCCATCAGCTCCGGCGTCAGGTTGAGGTTCTCGGGCTGGATCGTCGGGTCGCCCTTCGGCTCGGAGCCGAGCGGGTCGAGGCGGGCGGCGAGGTGGCCGTGGGTGCGGTAGCCCTTGAGCAGCGCGGTCGCGGCCTGCACCGCCTGCAGCAGCTCCATGTCTGGCTGGCCGCTCGTCACGCTCGGCTCGCCGGCGGGCGCGGGCGCGCCCAGCGGCGGCGCCGAGGCGGCGGCCGGGTGGGCGGCGGAGATCGGCCCCGGGTCGAGGCCGAGGTCGGCGGCGACCGACTCGTAGAAGCCGTCCTCGCCCTGCAGCAGCTGCTCGATCGTGCGCAGGAAGGCGCCCGACTCGGCGCCCTGGATCACCCGGTGGTCGTAGGTCGAGGTCAGCCCCATCGTCTTCGAGACGCCGAGCTGGCGCAGCCGCTCGGGGGTCGCGTGCGCCCACTCGGGCGGGTAGGCGATCGCGCCGGTGGCGACGATCGCGCTCTGGCCGCTCATCAGCCGTGGGACCGAGGCGACCGTGCCGATGCCGCCCGGGTTGGTCAGCGAGACGTTGGTGCCCTGGAAGTCGTCGGCGGTCAGCTTGTTCTCCCGCGTCTTCGCGATCAGCTCCTCGTAGCGGCTGTGGAAGGCGACGAAGTCGAGGCCCTCGGCTCCCTTGATCGCCGGCACCATCAGGCTGCGCGAGCCGTCTTTGCGCTCGACGTCGACGGCGATGCCGAGGTTGACCGGGCCGCCCTCGATCGCGAACGGCTTGCCGTCGCGCCGCTCGAAGACGCGCGTCATCACCGGGTGCTGCCTCGCCGCCTGCACGATCGCCCAGGCGACGAGGTGGGTGAAGGAGACCTTCAGCCCCCGCTCCTTGAGCAGGCTGTTGATCGCCTTGCGCTTGGCGTCGAGCGTGTCCACGGCGATCGTCCGGAACGACGTAGCCGTCGGCACCTCCCGCGACTCGTCCATCGCCTGCGCCAACATCCCCGCCGGCCCCCGCAATTGCTTCTCTTCACCTTGGGTTGGGGGAGCTGCCCCGTTGGCAGCCGCAACCACGTCCTCCTTCGTCACCTTCGCCCCCGGCCCTGAACCAGCCACCGAGCGAAGGTCCACGCCGATCTCCTCAGCAACCCTCCGCGCGACGGGAGTGGCCCGCACTCCGTCTGCACCGTTGGCGCCGGAGGGCGCCTCAACCGTTCCACCCGCGGGTGGCGCAGACTCGGAGGGGCCGAGAACGGAGGCGGAGCCCCCGCCCGCAGGCCCCTCCGAGGCTGCGTCGGGACCCGCGGCTGATCCGCTTGAGCCCTCACCGGGCTCCATCTCCGCCAACGGAGCACCAACCGGCACCTCCTCGTCGACAGCCACCAGAAGCTTGGTGATCGTCCCGTCAACCGGAGCCGGCACCTCGGCATCGACCTTGTCCGTCGACACCTCGACCACCGTGTCGCCCTCCTTGACGAAGTCCCCCTCGGCGACGTGCCACTCGAGCACTATCCCCTCGGTGACCGACTCGCCCATCTCGGGCATCGCGATCTGAAGAGTGGCGGTCTCTGGCATTTCTTCTCAGTCTATGGAACCGGGATAAGGCCCTTCTAAGTCAAGGTAGGCTGAAAAGGCGATGGACTATTTCGTCACCGGAGCCACCGGTTTCATCGGCAAGAACCTCGTCCAACGTTTGCTCAAGCGCGAGGGGACCGTCTATGCGTTGGTGCGCGCCGGCTCGCGCGGGCGCCTCGAGGAGCTGCGCACCTCGCTCGGCCCGGACGGGGCGCGGGTGGTGCCGATCGCCGGCGACCTCGCCCAGCCCGGCCTCGGCGTCTCCGAGGAGGACCTGCTGACGCTGCGCGGCAACGTCGACCACTTCTTCCACCTGGCGGCGATCTACGACATGTCGGCGGGGGCGGAGGCCCAGGAGGTCGCCAACGTCGAGGGCACCCGGCACGCGGTCGAGCTCGCCGGGGCGATCGAGGCCGGCTGCTTCCACCAGATCAGCTCGATCGCCGCCGCCGGCCTCTACCGCGGCGAGTGGCGCGAGGACATGTTCGACGAGGCCGAACGGCTCGACGTCCACCCCTACTTCCGCACCAAGCACGAGTCCGAGCGGGTCGTGCGCGATGAATGCCCGCGGCCCTGGCGCGTCTACCGGCCGGGGATCGTCGTCGGCGACTCGCGCACCGGCGAGATCGACAAGGTCGACGGCCCCTACTACTTCTTCAAGCTGCTGCAGCGGGCGCGCAGGCTGCTGCCGGGCTGGCTGCCGATGCTCGGGATCGAAGGCGGTGAGATCAACATCGTGCCGGTCGACTTCGTCGCCGACGCGATCGACTACCTCGCGCACCAGCCGGGGCTCGACGGGCAGGTCTTCCACCTCACCGACCCCGAGCCGAAGAGCGCCGGCGAGGTGATCAACCTCTTCGCCCGCGCCGCCGACGCGCCGCAGGCGGCCTTCCGGCTCGAGCCGGGGGTGACCGAGCCGGCCGCCTCGATGGTCCGCACCGGCCTGCGCTTCCTGCCGCCCGCGAAGCGGCTGGCGAAAGCCGGCCTGGGCGAGCTCGGCGTCCCGCCCGGCGTCCTCAACTTCGTCAGCTACCCGACCCACTTCGACTCGACCAGGACGCAGGAGGCGCTCGCGGGCTCGGGGATCTCGGTGCCGCCGCTGGAGTCCTACGCCGACCGGGTCTGGGACTACTGGGAGCGCAACCTCGACCCCGACCTGTTCAAGGACCGCACGCTGAGCGCCGCGGTGCGGGGCAAGGTGGTGCTGATCACCGGCGCCTCCTCGGGCATCGGCAAGGCGACCGCGGTCAAGGTCGCCGACGCCGGCGCCACCGTGCTGCTCGTCGCCCGCTCGATCGAGAAGCTCGAAGACACCAAGCACGAGATCGAGGCGGCCGGCGGCGTCGCCCACATCCACCGCTGCGACATGGCCGACATCGAGGACGTCGAGCGGATGGCCGAGGAGGTGCTCGCCTACCACGGCCGGGTCGACGTCCTCGTCAACAACGCCGGGCGCTCGATCCGGCGCGGGGTGGGGCTGTCCTACGACCGCTTCCACGACTACGAGCGGACGATGCAGGTCAACTACTTCGGCGCCGTGCGGCTGATCCTGGCGCTACTGCCCTCGATGCGGGAGCACCGGTCGGGCCACATCGTCAACGTCAGCTCGATCGGCACGCAGACCAACCCGCCGCGCTTCTCCGCCTACGTCGCCTCGAAGGCGGCGCTCGACGCCTTCGGCCGGGTGATCGCCTCCGAGGTCTTCGACGACGGCGTGCGGATCACGACGATTCACATGCCGCTGGTGCGCACGCCGATGATCGCGCCGACCCGGATGTACGACGTCTTCCCGGCGATCTCGCCGGAGGAGGCGGCGGAGATGATCGCCGGGGCGATGGTCCACCGGCCGAAGAAGGTGGCGACGCGGCTGGGCACCTTCGGCGAGCTGCTCTACGCGGTCGCGCCGAAAGTGAGCGACCGGATCCTCAGCCAGGCCTACCGGCTGTTCCCGGAGTCGCAGGCGGCCAAGGGCAAGACCGAGGAGGCGCCCGACAAGGCTCCGTCGACCGAGGCGGTTGCGTTTGCGCATCTGATGAAAGGGGTGCACTGGTAGAGAGGGAGGGGATGCCTCTCGCCCGGACAAGTGCCGGTCTAATGAGACCGGCACTTTGAGTATCCGCCCGTTCGAGAGGCATCCCCTCCCTCTCTACGACGGGCAGCTTTCGATGACCGGGCGGCGGCTGAAGCACTGGGGGTGGGGGTACGAGGATCAGGCGCCTTCGAGGGAGGAGCTTGAGCAGGCCGCGGCGGGGATCAGGGGGCAGCTGGGCTTCGGGGGCGAGGTTGAGGAGCCTGTTGCTCTCGAGGGGGTGGAGTTGCGCAAGCCGAGGCTGAAGGCGCCGAGCGCGTTCGGCGACCTCTTCACGGATGAGCGCTACGAGCGGGTGGTGCACTCGTTGGGGAAGGCGTACCGGGACGTTGTGCGGGGGTTTCGGGGGGAATTCGAGAATCCGCCGGACCTGGTGGCGTTTCCGCGGGACGAGTCGGAGATCGAGACGGTGCTCTCGTGGGCCGAGGCGGAGGGGGCGGCCGTGGTGCCGTTCGGCGGCGGGACGAGCGTCGTCGGCGGCGTCGAGGCGCGGCTGGGGGAGAGGCCGGTGGTCTCGCTGGACCTGCGGCGGCTGGATCGCGTGCTCGAAGTCGACGCCGAGTCGCTGGCGGCGCGGATCCAGGCGGGCGCGACCGGGCCGCGGCTGGAAGAGCAGCTGCGCGAGCACGGGCTGACCCTGCGCCACTTCCCCCAGAGCTTCGAGTTCTCGACGCTCGGCGGCTGGGTCGCGACCCGGGCCGGCGGGCACTTCGCCACCCTCTACACCCACATCGACGACCTGGTCGAGTCGGTGCGGGCGATCACCCCGCGCGGGACCTGGGAGTCGCGGCGCCTGCCCGGGTCGGGCGCCGGCCCCTCGCCGGACCGGTTGCTGATCGGCTCCGAGGGCACCCTCGGCGTCATCGCCGAGGCCTGGGTGCGGGTGCGGCCGCGGCCCGAGCTCAAGACCTCGTGCGGGGTCGAGTTCGACGACTTCCTCGCCGCCGCGCGCGCCGTGCGCGAGATCGCCCAGTCGGGCCTCTATCCCTCGAACTGCCGCCTGCTCGACGCGCTCGAGGCGGGGACGACCGGCGCTGGCACCGGCGAGAAGCACCTGCTCGTGCTCGGCTTCGAGTCCGCCCACCTGCCGGTCGAAGACTCGATGCGCCTGGCGCTGGATATCGCCTGCGAGCACGGCGGCACCCCAACCCCCCCGCCGACGGGCCGAAAACCGCCGCATAGCGACGGAAATCGGCCCGTCGGCGGGGAAGGGGCGGATGTGGTTGGCGCTTGGCGGCGGGCGTTCCTCATTGCGCCCTACCTTCGTGACACGTTTGTCGCTTGCGGGGTGTTGACGGAGACGTTCGAGACGGCGATCACCTGGGACCGCTTCGAGGAGTTCCACGCCGACGTGATGGAGGCGGTGCGGGCCAAGGTCGCGGAGGTCTGCAACGCGCCGGCCGATGGGGACGGCGCTCCCCGTGTCACCTGCCGTTTCACCCACGTCTACCCCGACGGACCGGCGCCCTACTTCACCGTGATCGCGCCCGCGGTTCGCGGCGGCGAGGTCGAGCAGTGGGACGAGATCAAGGCCGCCACCTCGGAGGCCGTGATCGAGCACGGCGGCACGATCACCCACCACCACGCCGTCGGCCGCGACCACCGGCCCTGGTACGACCGCCAGCGTCCGGCGCCCTTCGCCGCCGCCCTGCGCGCCGCCAAGTCCGAGCTCGACCCGGCCGCAATCTTGAACCCGGGAGTCCTCATCGACCCCGATTGAGCAGGTGCAACGCGTTCGGCGTCTTATAGGCGTCAAACGCGTTGCACCCGGCGGGGGGGGGGAGGGGTTTACACAGCCCTTACATCGGCCTGACCGGGCTCGTACGCGCGCCTCCGAGGATCGAAACCGTTCGATCCAACGACCAGGAGGTCAACGATGTCCAGCTCTATCTACAAACGCGCCCGCAGCGTGGCGACGCTTGGGATCGTCGCGGCGGTCGTCGTGGGCGGCGTGGCTGCCGCTCAGGGCGGGTCCGGCGGCAAGTCCCACAACGGCCATTCCGGGCCGCCCAGGGGGAAGCGGATGCCGCCTCCGCCCGGCGGGCCGCTGGGCGGGCCGGCCGGCAAAGACCTGACCTACGCCCAGCTGCACGTCCAGCGCAACGGCGAAGCGCAGGTGATCCGGCTCGATCGCGGCAAGATCACGGCCGTCAGCGGCACCTCGATCACCGTCGAAGAGAACGACGGGAGCGAAGTGACGATCGCGGTCGACGAAGACACCAAGGTGCTCGCCGGCCCGCGGCAGGACAAGTCCGTCTCGGACCTGGAAACCGGCCGGCAGGTCGTCGTCTGCGGTCCGGAAGGCGGCACCGCCAAGGCGATCATGCTGCCTCCGCCCAAGGGCGGCAAGCACGGCCGGCACCTGCCTCCGCCCCTGCCCGGCGGGTCGCAAGGTGGACCGCCCCAGATGCAAGGCTAGCCGCATGAAGGGGGCCATCCTCGTCGTCGAGGACGAGCAGGCGATCGCCGACCTCGTTCGCGCTTACCTCAAGCGAGACGGGTTCGGCGTCGTCTGGGCTCCCAGCGGCGAGCAGGCGCTGGCGGAGCTCTCCCGCCACCCGGTGCGCCTCGTCGTCCTCGACATCGGCCTGCCGGGGATCGACGGCTTCGAGGTCTGCCGCCGCCTGCGCGCCCGCACCGACGTGCCGATCCTCATCCTCAGCGCCCGCGACGACGAGGTCGACCGCGTCGCCGGCCTCGAAGCGGGCGCCGACGACTACGTCGTCAAGCCCTTCTCTCCCCGCGAGCTGGTCGCCCGCGTGAAGGCGATCCTGCGCCGCGCAAACAGCGGTCCGCCGGGCAGCGCCGACGGCGTGCTCGCCGCAGGCGACGTCGAGCTCGATCGCGCCGCGCACACGGTCACCGCCGGCGGCGCGCCGGTCGAGCTGACCGGCCGCGAGTTCGACCTGCTGGCGGCGCTGCTCGCCCATCCCGGCGTCGTCCTCAGCCGCGACCGGCTGCTCGAGCTCGCCTGGGGCGGCGAGTTCCCCGGCGGCACGCGCACCGTCGACGTCCACGTCGCCCAGCTGCGCGCCAAGCTCGACCGGCCCGAGCTGATCCAGACGGTGCGCGGCAGCGGCTACAAGGTCGCCCCCTGATGCGCTCGCTGCGCATGCGCCTGTTCGTCGCCATCCTCGGCGTCGTGCTGCTCGCAGTGGGCGCCTCGCTGGCGCTCGGCATCGTGCTGACGCGGGATGCGGTGCGGGAGACGATTCGTCGCGACGTCGAGCGCCAGGCCGGCGATCTTGCCGGCCAGGCGTCGATCCTGCGCGGGGCGCGCGAACCCGCCCGGAGCGCCCGCGAGGGCCCGGCGCCGCCGCCGGGGCTGCCGCCGCCGGGCAGGGGAGGACCGCTGCGGGCCGGGAGGCCCCCGGGCCCGCGTCCAGTCCAGCTGCTGACGATGACCCAGGCTCGGGCCCTGCTCCCCGCCAGCGCGATCGCCGAGCTGCGCGACACCGGACGCGCCGACGGCACGGCGACGATCGCGGGACGCGACTCGATCTACGCCGCGCGCCGCTCCGGCAGCACCGTGGTCCTGGTCACGCGCGCCGACGTCGTCACCGGCAGCGACTTCCGCCGCTACCTCACTGCGCTGCTGGTCGCCGGCGGCGCGGCGGCGCTGCTGGCCGCGGCGGTGGCGGCGCTCCTCGCCCGCCGCCTGACCCAGCCCCTGCGGCGCCTGAGCGAGGCCGCCGGCGAGCTGGCCGCCGGGCGCCGGCCCGAGCCGGTGCCTCCCGAGGGCACCGAGGAGCTGGACCGGCTCGCCAGGTCCTTCAACGAGATGGCCGACCAGCTCGGGCTGGCGCGCGACGCCGAGCGTGCCGTGCTGCTCTCGGTCTCGCACGACCTGCGCACGCCGCTGACTTCGATCCGCGGTTACGCGGAGGGGATCGAAGACGGCACGGTCGAGGCCCGCGAGGCCGCCGCTGTCGTCGGCCGCGAGGCCGAGCGCCTCGAGCGCCTGGTCGGCGACCTGCTCGCCCTCGCCCGCCTGCGCCAGGGCGTGCTCGAGGTGCGCAGGGAGCCGGTCGACCTCGGCGCCGTCGCCCGCGAGGCGGAGGAGCGGCTGCGGCCGCGCGCCGCGGAGGCCGGGGTGGAGCTCGCGGTCGAGGGAGGCCCAGCCGCCGCCACCGCCGACCACGGCCGCGTCCTCCAGGTCCTCTCCAACCTGGTCGAGAACGCGATCCGGGTCAGCCCGCGCGGCGGCACGGTGCGCATCGCGGCCACGCCCGGCCAGCTCGCCGTCAGCGATGAGGGACCGGGCATCCCCCCCGAGGAGATCGCCCATGCCTTCGAGCGCTTCCACCTCCGCGCCCGCACTGGTCACAACTCGGCCGACGGCGCCGGCCTCGGCCTGGCCATCGTTCGCGAGCTGGCCGAGGCGATGGGCGGCAGCGTCGCGGTCGAGAACCTCCCCGCCCGCGGCGCCCGCTTCACCGTTCGGCTACCGACTCCCTGATCGGGATGGGCGGCTACCCTCCTTCTCCATGGCTACCGATTCGAAGCCGAAGCCAGATCCCTGGCGACTCAACGAGGAGGCGCGACGTCGCCAGTTGCTCGAGGACGCCAAGCGCCCACTGGCGGCCAACCTGGCCGAAGGCCTTGCCTTGAGTTGACGTGGAAGGCCGCCTGCTCGATGCGAACGCCATCTCCCCGTTCCTGCGGACGGGTGGCGGCACGCTGGTGATTACCGACGATCTCGAAGCGCTGGAAAGCGCCCGAGGTGGAGCCGACGAGGGGGGGTGACGGGCGCCGGCGCTACGCTTTTCGCCGACCAATTTCCTCGTCGTGCGCGAGACCGTCTTCTCGCCCGGCCCAGCTCGCTTGGACACGATCACCTCCGAACAGCCGACGGTTCCCACCCCTGCCGAGCATGAGGAGATGCCGGTGGACGAGCCGGTAGTGCCGCGCCGCTCGCCGCTGCGCGCGGCGATCAAGACCGGCCGCCCGCAGGAGTGGATCAAGAACGTCTTCGTCTTCGCCGGCCTGCTCTTCTCGGGCAAGTTCGACCAGCCGAGCGACATTCTCGCGGCGACACTCACCTTCGTCGCCTTCTGCCTGATCTCGAGCGCCGGCTACTACCTCAACGACCTGATCGACGTCGAGCTCGACCGCAGGCACCCGAAGAAGCGCTTCCGGCCGCTGGCCGCCGGCGAGCTTTCCGAGGCGGCGGCGAGGACGATCGCGCCGGCCCTGGCCCTGGCCGCCCTCGCCCTCGCCTTCGGCTCGGTCAACTGGGAAGTCGGCCTGATGGTCGCCGGCTACGGCGTCGCCCAGGTCGCCTACAGCCTCGGCCTGAAGCAGATCGTGATCGTCGACGTGATGACCCTCGCCGGCCTCTTCATCCTGCGGGTCGCGGCCGGCGCCGTCGCCGTCGACGCGCACGCCTCCGAGTGGCTGCTGCTCTGCACCGGTATGATCGCCCTCTTCCTCGGCTTCACCAAGCGCCGCCAGGAGGCGGTCTCCGAGCTGCACGAGGGCGCCAGCAGCCGCCCGGTCCTCGAGCACTACTCGCTGCCCTTCCTCGACCAGATGGTCGCCATGGTCACCACGGGCACGGTGATCAGCTACTCGATCTACGCCGTCAACTCGCCGATCATCGGCAACAAGATGATGTGGACGATCCCGCCCGTCGTCTACGGAATCTTCCGCTACCTCTACCTGATCTACGACCGCACCGATGATCGTTCGATCGCCGCCATGGTCTCCAAAGACCGCGGCATGCTCGCCGCCGGCGCCACCTTCGTCGTCGTCGCCTTCCTGCTGCTCTACGTGTTCAAGTAGAGACCGGCAAATCCGAGAGCAGCTCGGTCTTGCCGTTGCGCTGGAACTGCAGGTCGATCGTCTCGTTCTTGCGGTAGGTGCCGAAGAGGCCCAGATACATCGCCAGCCAGCGGCCCTTGCCGACTTCCTCCTTGACGATGTCGCGGGTGAAGACGATCTCGCCGGCGGCGACGCGGTAGTCGGCGCCCTCGCGCTGCTCGATGCCGTTGACGAAGACGGTGTACGGGGCTTCGGCGCCGGGCGGCAGCTTCAGGCGCCGGCCGGCGGCGTAGCTGCCCTTGGGGATCTCGGTCTCGCTCATGGTCGTGGTTGGCGACTTTGTTGCGCATAGCGAAACAAAGTCGCCATTCGCGTCATTCGAGAGTCTCGCGCACGAGGTCGAACGGCGTGTCGTGGCGGCTCGGGTCAAGCTCCTCGCGACGCACACCGCCGCTGTAGGGCATGAAGGTCCCGTCCCCGCGCACGTCGATCCCCGCCGTCGGCTTGCGCAACAGCCCCTTGCCGCTCAGCTGCAGCCGTGCCCGCACCTGCTTCTCGGGCGTGAACCTCTCCAGGACCTTCGATCCCTCCACCGGCCCCTTCGCCCGGATCGCCATCGCCCGCTCCCGCATCCTGTCCACCGCCTCACCAAGGTCGTCGAAGGACTCGTGCGAGACCTCGGACCCGTCGCGGACGGTGAGCCTCCAGTCAGGCACCGCGGCGCGGGCGCTTGGGCCGCCGCGCCGGCGGCCCGACGATCTTTTCCGGCCCTTCCCGCTGCTCGACCGGCACGTACTCGCGCTCGCGCGCGCCGGTGTAGATCTGGCGCGGCCGGGCGATCTTCTGCTCGGGGTCTTCGTGCATCTCCATCCACTGCGCGACCCAGCCGGCCGTGCGCGGGATGGCGAAGATCACGGTGAACATGTCGGCCGGGATCGCCAGCGCCTCGTAGATGATCCCCGAGTAGTAGTCGACGTTCGGGTAGAGCTTGCGCGAGGTGAAGAACTCGTCGTCGAGCGCCCGCTTCTCCAGCTCGCGGGCGATCTCGACCAGCGGGTTGTACTCGGTCGCCTCGAAGACTTCGTCCATGTGCTGCTGGATGATCCGCGCCCGCGGGTCGTAGTTCTTGTAGACGCGGTGGCCGAAGCCCATCAGCTTCTCTTCGCGCGCCTTCACCTGCTCGAGGAAGGCAGGGATGTTGTCGATCGACTCGATTCGGCGCAGCATCCGCAGCACCGCCTCGTTGGCTCCCCCGTGCAGCGGCCCGTAGAGCGCCGCCACCCCCGCCGCCACCGCCGAGTAGGGGTCGACGTCGGAGGAGCCGACCCCGCGCACGGCGCTGGTCGAGCAGTTCTGTTCGTGGTCGGCGTGGAGGATGAAGAGCACGTCGAGCGCCTTCGAGAGGCTCTCCTTCGGCACATGCTTGGTTTCCGTCTTCTTGAACATCATCGAGAGGAAGTTCTCGGCGAAGTTGAGGTCGTTTTCGGGATAGACGTAGGGCAGGCCCATGTTGTGCCGGTAGGAGAAGGCGGCCAGCGTCGGCACCTTGGCGATCAGGCGGACCGCGGCCATGTAGCGCTCTTCCGGATCGTCGATCTCCTTCGCCGCCGGGTAGAAGGTCGAGAGGGCGCCGACCCCGGCGAGCAGCATCCCCATCGGGTGGGCGTCGTAGCGGAAGCCCTCGAAGAAGTGCTTGAGGTCCTCGTGGACGAAGGTGTGGTGGGTGATGTCGAAGACCCAGCGGTCCAGCTGTGGGCCGGTCGGCAGCTCGCCGAAGATCAGCAGGTAGGCGACCTCGAGGAAGGTCGAGCGCTCGCAGAGCTGCTCGATCGAGTAGCCGCGGTGTTCGAGCACTCCGGCCTCGCCGTCGATGTAGGTGATCGCCGAGCGGCAGGCGGCGGTGTTGGTGAAGGCCGGGTCGTAGGCCAGCATCCCGAATTCGTCGGGGTCGACCTTGATCTGGCGCAGGTCCATCGCCCGCACCGTGCCGTCGGCGATCGGCAGCTCATAGGTCCTGCCGGTGCGGTTGTCGGTGACCGTGAGCGACTCCGAGCCGGCCGGGGCGGCCCCGTCGGCGGATGCCTCTCTGATCTGCTGCTCGGTGGCCATCACCCCTCCTCGAGCCGGTTTCAACTGGAATACTCAGTATCGCAGTTCGCCGTGCCTGGCCTGTTGCCTTCCGGAGAAGACGCGCGGCTACTCGGCCGCCGCCGGCAGCGGCTCGAAGCGCGTCATCGCGTGCAGCTCGGCGAAGCGCGCGTCGATCTCTTCGCGCGTCAACCCGGCGACCCGCTCGGTGCCGAAGTCTTCGACGTTGAAGGAGGCGAGCACCGTGCCGTAGCCCATCGCTCGCCGCAGCGAGCCCTCGTCGAGCTCGCCATCGTGGCTGTCGAGGTAGCCGAGGAAGCCGCCGGCGAAGCTGTCGCCGGCCCCGGTCGGGTCGCGCACGTCCTCCAGCGGGTAGCCCGGCAGGGCGAAGAAGCTGTCCTCGGTGAAGAGCGCGGCGCCGTACTCGCCCTGCTTGGCGACGACGGCGCGCGGACCGTGCGCCATTACCGCGCGGGCGGCGCGGGCGAGGTTCGACTCGCCGGTCAGCTGGCGCACCTCGGCGTCGTTGACGATCACGCAGTCGACCTCGGCGATCGCCGCCAGCAGCGACTCCTTGGCGGTGTCGATCCAGAGGTTCATCGAGTCGAGCGCCGAGAAGCGGGCCGAGCCGCACTGGGCGCGGACCTGGCGCTGCAGGTCGGGCTGGATGTTGGCGAGGAAGAGGATGTCGGCGGCCTCCGCGGCGGCCGAGAGCTTCGGCTCGAACTCGCCGAAGACGCCGAGCTGCGTGTCCTCGGTGTGGGCGACGTTGAGGTCGTACTCGTAGCGGCCGCGCCAGAAGAAGGACCGGCCGGGCACGCGCTCGATGTCGTCGGTGTGGATGCCGCGCCCTTCGAGCACCGCGAACTCCGCCTCGCCGAAGTCCTCGCCGACCGGCCCGACCGGCCGCACCTCGGTGAAAAAGCTGGCTGCCAGCGAGAAGTGCACCGCGGCGCCGCCGAGCATCCGCTCTCGTTTGCCGAACGGAGTCGAGACAGCGTCGAAAGCTATGGATCCGACCACGGTGAGCGACATTGGGCGTGGAGCGTAGCGGGGCCAAGGGTGCGTCGGCGGGTGCCCATGCTCGCTTCGCTCGCGAATTTGGAGCCGCTTCGCGGCCCATAATCACCTTGCCGGGGGCCGCTTCGCGAGGCACCCGCCGACGCACCCTTGGCCCCGTTGCTCCCCGGCCCGACTATGGTTCCCCGCCCATGAAGGCGATTCAGATCGAGGAGTTCGGCGGGCCGGAGAGGCTTCAGCTGGTCGAAGTGGAGGATCCGGTTCCCGGTGAGGGCGAAGTCGTGGTTGAGGTTGCGCGCAGCGGGATCAACTTCGCCGACACGCATGCGACGCGGAACGACTATCTGGCCGAGCAGACCCTGCCGCTGATTCCCGGCGCCGAGATCAGTGGCCGCACTGAGGACGGCCGGCGCGTGGCGGCGCTGCTCGGCAACGGCGGCTACGCGGAGCGGGTCGCAGTGCACGAGGCGCTGCTGGTGCCGATCCCCGACGAGGTCGACGACGATCGGGCCGCGGCGTTGCTCCTGCAGGGCCTGACCGCGATGGCGCTGGTCCAGCGCTGCGCCCGGATCGAGCCCGGCGAGACGCTGGTGGTCGAGGCGGCGGCGGGAGGCACCGGCGGTCTCGCGGTGCAGCTCGGCAAGCGCGCCGGGGCGAAGGTGATCGGCCTCGCCTCCAGCGAGGAGAAGCGGGCGCTGGTCGAGCAGCTCGGCGCCGACGCCACCGTCGACTCGCGCAGCGAGGATCTCGGCGCCGCGATCCGCGAGGCCAACGGCGGCGCCCGCGTCGACGCCGTCCTCCACATGAGCGGCGGCGAGGCCTTCGACCAGGAGCTGGGCATCCTCGCGCCGCTCGGCCGCATCGTCGTCTTCGGCATCGCCTCGCGCGAGCAGCGCGAGGTCTCGACCGCGGCGCTGCTGCGCGGCTCGAAGTCCGTCGTCGGCTTCTGGCTCGCCCACCTGCTGATGCGCCGGGAGCTGGTCGCGCCGATGATCGGCGAGCTGCTCGCCGCCGTCGCCGCGGGCGAGCTCGAGGTCAGGGTCGGCGACGTCTACCCGCTCTCCGAAGCCGCCCGCGCGCACGAAGACCTGATCGGCCGCCGCACCAGTGGCAAGCTCCTCCTGGATCCGGCGCAGTGACCGCCTTCCGCGAGCTCGGCCTCTCGCCGCAGGTGCAGCAGGCGATCGACGAGCTCGGCTTCGATGAGCCGACGCCGATCCAGGAGCAGGCGATCCCCGAGCTGCTGGCCGGCCACGACGTGATCGGCCAGGCCCAGACCGGCACCGGCAAGACCGCCGCCTTCGGCCTGCCGCTATTGCAGTACGTCGACCCGGGCAGCGACGAGGTGCAGGCGTTCGTCCTCACGCCGACGCGCGAGCTCTGCATCCAGGTGACGCAGGCGCTGCGCTCCTACGCCGAGCACCTCGACGTCGAGATCGTCGCCGTCTTCGGCGGCGCCCCGATCAAGTCGCAGCAGTCGCAGCTGCGCGCCGGCGCCCACGTCGTCGTCGCCACGGTCGGCCGGATGATGGACCTGATGAGCCGCCACTCGCTGGTGCTGACGGCGGCCCGCTACGTCGTCCTCGACGAGGCCGACGAGATGCTCGACCTCGGCTTCATCGAGGACGTCGAGAAGATCCTGCGCATGTGCCCAAGCGGCCGCCAGACGGCGCTCTTCTCGGCGACGATGCCGCCGCCGATCAAGCGCCTCGCCGAGAGCTACATGTACGACCCGACGACGATCCGGATCACGCCGAAGAAGCTGACGGTCGACGCGATCGCCCAGGCCTATCTCGAGGTGCCGGCCCGGGAGAAGGCCGCGCGCCTGGTCGAGCTGTTGCGCGCCGAGGAACCCGAGCAGGCGATCATCTTCTGCCGGACGAAGATCGGCGCCTCGCGCCTGGAGAAGACGCTCAAGGACAAAGGCCTCGACGTCAAGGCGCTGCACGGCGACATGAGCCAGGGCTCGCGCGACGGCGTGATGATCGCCTTCAAGGACCACCGCGTGCGCCTGCTCGTCGCCACCGACATCGCCGCCCGCGGCCTCGACATCGAGCACGTCACCCACGTCATCAACTACGACGTGCCCGCCTCTTCGGAGGTCTACGTGCACCGCATCGGTCGCACCGGGCGGGTCGGCCGCACCGGCCGCGCGATCACCCTCGTCACGCCCGCCGAACGCGACGAGATCGGCCGCATCGAGCGCGACGTGAAGACGACGATCGGCGAGTGGGAAACGCCGGAGGAGCGGCTCGAGCACGCGCCGCGCCCACGCCGCCGCGAGCGCGACGAGCGCAAGCCCGAGCCGAAGCGCGACGGCGGGGCGCCGAAGTCGGTGAAGCTCTTCGTCAACCGCGGCGAGCGCAGCGGCATCGCCGAGGAGGATCTGCGCTGGGCCCTGCGCGAGGGCGCCGTCCTACCCGAGGAGGCGATCCACGACGTCCACGTCCTGCACCGATTCTCCTTCGTCCACGTCGACCCCGACGTCGCCGAGCGCACGGTCGAGTACCTCAACGGCACGAAGCTCCAGGGCCGCGAGATCCGCCTTGAGATCGCGCGAAACTGAAGACATTAAGATGCGCTTGTGGCGAAGGTTCGCACAAGGAGGGGATGCGACTCGCATACGCTGAGCTTCACGCAATGCCCGGGAGCCGGCGTGCGACGGAGCGTCTTTGACCGCCGATTTCCTGTCGGCACTCGCCAGAGACCATTCCGGTAGGGGTGGAACGTCTTGTACTTTTTCGTCGAGAGCTTCGGGCGCCAGCCCATTCCCGATCCACCGAAAAAGTTAAGTGGAACCCCTACCGGAATGGTCTCTCAGCCGCCGGTCAGCTCCGCAATCGTCGCGAAGAGGCGGTCGAAGTCGATCGGCTTGGTTAGATAGCCGCTGACCTCGGCACCCGTGGCGGCGCCGGCGTCGAGCTCATCCTGGTGGGCGCTGACGATCAGGACCGGGGTCTGGACTCCGGCGGCGCGCAGCTCGCGCAGCGCGTCGATGCCGGACTTGCGCGGCATCATCGCGTCGAGCAGGAGGATGTCCGGAGCCGGCTCGGCATCGCGCATCCTCTCGATCACCTCGGTGCCGTCGGCGGCGGTCAGCACCTCGTAGCCCTCCATCTCCAGCCGCGTGCGCAGCAGCAGCAGGATCGTCTCCGAGTCGTCGGCGATCAGGACGCGGATGCTCACGCCGACGTCTCCGGAAGGCGGACGCGGAAGGTCGAGCCCCGGCCGGGGCTCGAGTCGGCCTCGATCGTGCCGCCGTGCAGCTCGACCAGCGACTTGGAGATCGCCAGGCCGAGGCCGGTGCCGCCGACGTGCTGGGTCAGCCCCGCGTCGCCGCGGGTGAAGCGCTCGAATATGTGCTCCAGCTGGTCAGCTGCCATTCCCGGCCCGTCGTCGCTGACGACGAGCTGAACTTCGGCTCCGACGCGCTCGGCCTTCAGCGAGATCTCCGCACCTTGCGGGCAATACTCGTGCGCGTTGGTCAGCAGGTTGACCAGCACCTGGCGGATGCGGTCGCGGTCGGCGTCGATCGCCGGCAGGTCCGGCTCGATCGCGACCCGCAGGCTCTGTCCCTTGCTCTCGGTCTGGCTGCGCATGGTTCGGGCGGCGTCTTCTACCAGGGAGCGCACCTCCGTCGGCGCCGGCTTGATCGTCAGGCGGCCGGCGTCGCTGCGCGCCAGGTCGAGCAGGTCGTTGAGCAGGCGCACGAGGTGGCGCGTGTTGTCGAGGATCACCTCGACCGTCTCGGCCTGCTTGGGGCTGAGCTGTTCGCGCTCCAGCATCAGCAGCTCGGCGAAGCCCTGCACCGAGGTGAGCGGGCTGCGCAGCTCGTGCGAGGCGGTGAGGACGAATTCGTCCTTCATCGTTTCCAGTTCGTCGCGTTCGCCGGCCCGCCGCTGCAGCTCGGCGGCCATCGCGTTGAAGGCTTCGCCCAGGGCCGCAGTCTCGGAGAGGCCGCCGACCTTGACGCGCACGTCGAGGTCGCCCGCGGCGAGGCGGCCGGAGGCCTCGACCAGCTCCTCGAGCGGGCGACGCATCGAGGCGATCAGGCCGCTGAAGAGGAGGGCGGCACCGGTCAGCCCAGCGATCAGCCCGGCGCCGACCAGCAGCGCCGTGTCGCGCGTCTTGCCGTCGATCTGGTCGCGCAGCTGCCGGCGCTGGCTCTGCTGCGCCCTGATCGTCGATCGCGCGGCGCGGACGCGTACGCCTTCGGCGAGCTGGTTGCGGGCGGCGATCTCGACCTGGTAGGAGCGGGCGGTCGCGTCCTCGAAGTCCTGGCGCTGCTGCAGGAAGCGGGCGACGCCGATCACCGCCATCCCGGTGAGCACGGCGAAGGCGATCGCGAAGCCGATCGTCAGCCGGTTGGCGAGCGACGGGCTGAGACGAAGGCGGCGGCGTGAATATGCTTGAGCGGCGATGGGCGACGAGGCTACAGGCACGGCCGACGGCAGAACCGAGGCGCCGCAGGGCATCGATCGCGACGGCGTCGAAGGCTGGTTTCGCGAGCACGTGCCGGGGGTGGAGCTGCCCCTCTCCTTCGAGCGGATCTCCGGCGGCCACTCCAACCTGACCTACGGCGTGCGCGACTCCGGCGCGGGCCGCTGGGCGCTGCGGCGGCCGCCGCTCGGCAAGCGGCTCGGCTCGGCCCACGACATGGGGCGCGAGCACAAGGTCGTCTCGGCGCTGGCGGCGACGCCCGTGCCGGTGGCGCCGATCGTCGGCCTCTGCGAGGACGAGAGCGTCAACGAAGCGCCCTTCTACGTGATGGAGTTCGTCGAGGGTCCGATCCTGCGCGGCCTGGCCGAGGCCGGCGCCTTCCCCGACGAGGAGGACCGGCGGGCGATCGGCGAGCGCGTGATCGACACGCTGGTCGCGATCCACGACGTCGACCCCGACGCGGTCGGCCTCGGCGACCTCGGCCGCAAGGAGGACTACGTCGCCCGCCAGCTGCGCCGCTGGCACGGCCAGTGGGAGAAGTCGAAGACGCGCGAGCTGCCGGCGATCGACGCCGTCCACGAGCGCCTCTCGGCCCGCATCCCCGAGCAGGGGCCGGCGACGATCGTCCACGGCGACTACCGCCTCGACAACATGATCCTGACGCCGGGCGGCGAGGTGGCCGCGGTCGTCGACTGGGAGCTCTGCACCCTCGGCGACCCGCTCGCCGACGTCGGCCTGCTGATGGTCTACTGGCCCGAGCCCGGCGACGAGCTGGTCGCCCTCGGCCAGCCGGCGACCCTGGCGCCCGGCTTCCCCGATCGCGAAGCCCTCCGGGCCCGCTACGCCGAGCGCTCCGGCCGCGACCTCTCCCAGCTCGACTTCTTCGTCGCCCTCGGCTACTGGAAGCTGGCGATCATCCTCGAGGGCGTCTACGCGCGCTACGCCGCCGGCCAGTACGGCAAGGTCGACCCCGGCATCGAAGAGTTCGCCCGCCTCGTCGAGCGCCTCGCCGAGGCCGCCGAGAGGGCCGAGCGCGGCGGCTGAGCAACTCGTCCAGCCACCTTGACATCCTCCTCGCGGACCTGGAAGGTCCGCCCGGGCAAGGCTCGGCGGCTCCCCGCTAGAGGTGCCTTCGCTCGTTCCCCGACCCCAAGGAGAGCTACGTGAAACACATACGCACGCGTCTTACCTATGCAAACGTGATGTCGTCGATCGCCGTCTTCCTCGTCCTCGGCGGCGGCGCTGCCTATGCCGCGCAGAAGATCGGCAGCCACCAGCTGAAGGCCAACTCGGTCACGACGGCCAAGATCAAGAGGAACGCCGTCACCCGAGCCAAGATCAGGAAGAACGCGATCAACGGCGTGAAGATCGCCAATGGCTCGGTGACGAACGCCAAGCTCGCCAATGGCTCGGTGACGGACGCCAAGATCGCGGCCGGCGCCGTCGGCAACTCCCAGACCCAGCTCGTCAAGGTGTTCGAGGCCGGAGCGGTTCCGGCCATCGGGGAAGAAGAAACCAGCCCCAAGATCGAGCTGGGCTCGGTTGGGCCGTTCCACTTCTACGGCAAGTGCTTCAAGAGCGGAGCAAACATAGAAGAGAAGACGTACGTCGAGCTGACCAGCGGGACGGCGACGCTGGACTCGGAGGACGCTGCCAATTTCGACTCGAACAGCGCGGGATACCTGACACCCGCGACGCCCGAGAGCGAAAGGGCGATGGAGGACGAAGCTGTCGCGGAAGCGGACTCCTTTTCCGCGGAATCCAGCGACGAGGAGTTCCAGGCGTCGGCAAGCGACGGCACCGAGATCACCGGCTTGATCGGCGGCACCGGCGCCAAGCAGGGCACACCGCCCGAAGGGAATGGCCCCTTCCTGGCGGGCGACTCGTGCATAGTCGGCACAGTCGCGGTCTTCGGCGGCTGACCCGAGACCGCCGGATCGGATAGATCGAGCCAGAGCGGGGGCCCCGATGGGGCCCCCGCTCCCCAGCAGGCCGTCCAACTCGCTTGACAACGGCCCGGTAGACCTGAAAGGGTGGCTTGAGCAAAGCGCCGGAGCGGCGGCTCGCCGCGCGGCGCCTTCGCTCGTCCCCCGACCCAAGGAGATTTCCGTGAAGAGACTACGCGAGCGCTTGACGTACGCGAACGTGATGTCGTCGATCGCCGTCTTCCTCGTCCTCGGCGGCGCTGCCTTCGCCGCGGCGAACCTGCCGAAGAACAGCGTTGGCACCAAGCAGCTGAAGAACAACGCGGTGACCAAGAAGAAGATCAAGAAGAACTCGGTGGTCACCAACAAGATCAAGAACAACGCCGTCACCGGCGCCAAGGTGAAGGAGTCGACGCTGAGCACGGTGCCGAGCGCGGCCTCGCTAACCCCGCCTGAAGCGACCCATCTCGTCGGCGCTCCGGGCGAGCCTCCCTTCGAGGGCGGCAGCTCCAACCTGCCGTCTGGAACCCCCCTATTCAGCTTCAACCCGGTCGGCTTCTTCAAGGACCACGAGGGGATCGTCCACCTGCAGGGCATCGCCAAAGCCGGCGGAGAAGGCATCGTCTTCACCCTGCCCCCCGGCTACCGGCCGGCATCCGGCAAGCTGCTCTTCCTGACGCCTTATGAAGAAACCAGCGTCCTAATCGTGGGAAGCAATGTCAGCGAAGGCACTATCGACCTGAGTGGCAAGGTGCTGGGCAGCTCGGGAGAACCGGTCGTCCTCGACAACATCTCCTACCGGGCCGAAAGCTAAGAGTCCATAGGATTGAGAGCCCCTCGCCGCCGGGCGGCGAGGGGCTCTTACTGCGATGCGCCACCTCACCTTCAGGCTTCGGTTCGCTCTCGCTGCGCTTGCCTTCGCCGCCCTGCCGGCATTCGGCGGATGTGGTGGCGGCAACTCGGACTCGACCTCC
Organism: Chloroflexota bacterium; assembly: GCA_050258095.1. Taxonomy (GTDB): domain Bacteria; phylum Actinomycetota; class Thermoleophilia; order Solirubrobacterales; family 70-9; genus VRUE01. Next base: position 5,207 of record JBLMYD010000018.1, on the reverse strand, counting down.
ACGCAGGCGGTTTTGCCGAGCTCGCCGGGAAGCCACGATTCCGGTGGCCAGGCCGATCGGGCCGGCAAGAAGCGGGTGCCTGGTGCCAAGCAGAGGAACTCCAAGCCGAACCCCCCGAGCGGCAGGAATGGGGCCAAAAAGAGCTCATCGGGCAACTCCCGTCATGGCTCCGATCTCACGAACGCGGTGAAAGAGCTGGTTGCGGGGAACCGCAAAGCCAAGGTCGTCGCTTCGCCGAAGGCGATCCGCAAGATCATCAAAGAACTGAAAGAAGGCTCACACGAGCAAGGCGAATCGGCCAGCCCTACTCAGGCGGTTGAAGAAATACTGGGTCGGATGCGCCGCTGACGCGGCGCATCCGCACCATCAACGCCGCCGACGGCGTGACCTTGCCGGTCGCATAGGTGGAGAGACGGGAAGCGGAGGTGCCGATTCCGGAGGCGAACTCGGCCCGCGAAAGACCCGACTCGCGCACGAGCCGATCGACTTCGGCTGCGACCGCTCTGCGCTCCTCGGTATCAGATTTGATAATCAGCAATGTCACCAGATCACCTCGATGCCATAGTCGCTCAGCTTCGAGTCTGCGCTGACGACGGCAAGGCCGTCGATCTCGGCTTGGGCGACGAGCAGGCGGTCGAAGGGGTCGCGATGGAGCATCGGAAGCGTGCCGACACGGTCGGCGTGGCGGGCGGTTATCGGGAGCAGGTCGATGCGGGCGCTCTCCAACCGCTCCAGCAGGTCGGCGGGTGCGTCGAGCTTGCCGATCCGGCGCTTGATCGCCACCTCCCAGACCACCACCGCGCTGATCAGGACGTTGGCATCCGGGGCGTCTATGGCAGCGGCTGCGTTATCTCCGAGGCGCTCGTGCTCGCCGGCCATCCACCAGAGCACGACGTGGGTGTCGAGCAGGAGGGTCAGGGGCGCATGCCGAGCGACTCGGCGAGATCGTCGGGGAGCTCGTCGAAATCGTCGGGAATCCGCACGCGGTCGCGCCAAGCGCCGGCGAGGGCGGCGAAGCCACCGCCCCCGCGCTCGGGGACGAGCCGCGCCGCGGGCTCCCCGCGCCGCGTGATCACGATCTCCTCGCCGCCTTCGACTCGCTCGACCAGCTTGGAGAGGTTGCTCTTGGCCTCATGCATGCCGACTTTGGTCACGCCGGCCAACTTAGCAAATCTAGCTAGATATCTAGCTAGAAGCAAGCGCGGCAACCGCCCGCTCGTCGGCCGGGTCGATGCGCTCGAGGCCGTCCACTTCCTCGAAGGCTTGGTCGGTGGCGAGGATCGCGTCGATCCCGCGGTTGATCGCCAGGGCGGCGAAGACCGCGTCGCGGGCGTCGAGCCGAGGGTGCCTCTCGAAGAGGTCGATGCCCCGCTGGACGTCGTCGGGCTCCAGCGGGTGCCACCAGACCAGCTTGGCGATGTCACGCGCCGCCTTGGCGGCGGTTGCCCGGTCGCCGGTTCGTCGCATGCGCTGGTGCGTGAACTCCTGCAACAGGTCCGCGCTCGCCTCCCCCTGCAACTGACCGATGGCCGCCCGGTGCACGATGTCGCGGCAGGGCTCGCGGTAAGGATGCTCGCCTCCGAGCGCGTAGACGAAGACGGAGGTGTCGTAGAGGAACCGCCTCACGCGCCCGGCCACTTCTGCATCGGCGCGTCGCGTATCTCGCGCTTCTGCTGCTCCCAGTCGGGCTCTTTCCCCGAACCCGGCGGAGGAGGCATCGCCAGCAGGTCCCGCCCCGCGCGTTCCCGCTCGGTTCGGCCCGCCAGTCGCGGGAACTCGTGGTCGATCGCGCGACGCACAAGCTCGCCCACGGGGGCGCCGATCCGCTTCGATTCCCGCGTCAGCAGCTCGTATCGCTCGTCGTCGACGAGCACCTGAAGCCGTCGATTGAGCATGCACATACCTTAGCAGCTGATATGTGCATACATGCTCAGATTGCGCGCCGGGCGTGCTTCGGGTCCAGCTCCCCGGCGGCCTCGGCTTCGGCGCGCTTGGCCCAGCGGTTGAGCTCGCGGCGGGCGAGGACCATCTTGTGGACCTCGTCGGGGCCGTCGGCCAGGCGCAGCATGCGGCTGAAGCGCCACAGCGCGGCGAGCGGGGTGTCGTCGGTCATGCCGAGCGAGCCGTGGACCTGGATCGCGCGGTCGAGCACGTCCATGACGATGTTGGCGGCGACGATCTTGATCGCCGAGATCGCCTGGCGAGCGGCGCGCTTGCCCTCGGTGTCCATCTTCCACGCCGCGTACATCGTCAGCAGGCGGGCCTGGTCGATCTCCATCCGCGAGGAGGCGATCGCCTCCTGCACGAACTGCTTGTCGCCGAGCGGACCGCCGAAGGCTTCGCGCTCGTTGGCGCGGTGACACATCATCTCCAGCGCCCGCTCCGCCGTGCCGATCGCCCGCATGCAGTGGTGGATGCGCCCCGGCCCGAGCCGGTCCTGGGCGACGACGAAGCCCATCCCCTGGCCGCCGAGCAGGTTGTTCGCCGGCACGCGGCATTCTTCGTAGCGGATCTCGCAGTGGCCCGGCCCGCCGGCGTGGCCCATCACCGGGATCGCCCGCACCAGGTTGAAGCCCGGGTTGTCGGTCGGCACGCAGATCATCGAGGCGCGGGCGTAGGGGTTGGCCTCCGGGTCGGTGACGACCATCGCGATCGCCAGCTCGGCGCCGACCGCGCCCGAGGTGAACCACTTGTGGCCGTCGATCACCCACTCGTCGCCGTCGAGCACGGCGCGCGCCTGCAGCAGGGTCGGGTCCGAGCCCGAGACGTCGGGCTCGGTCATCGAGAAGCAGGAGCGGATGCGGCCCTCGAGCAGCGGCTCCAGCCAGCGCTCCTTCTGCTCGTTCGAGCCGTGCTCGGCGAGGATCTCCATGTTGCCCGTGTCCGGCGCGGCGCAGTTGAAGGCCATCGGCGCCGCCGCCGGACTGCGCCCCATCTCCTCGCAGAGCAGGCCGTACTCCCAGTTGGTCAGGCCGGGGCCGTAGCGCTCGTCAGGCATGAACAGGTTCCACAGCCCCTCGCCCTTCGCCCGCTCGCGGACCTCGACCATGATCTCCGGATAGGGGACGCCCGGCGCGACCTCGGCGTCGAGCGCTTCCATGATCTCCCGCTCCTGCGGGTAGATGTGCTCGTCCATGAAGTCGAGGATGCGCTCGCGCAGCGTCTCGACCTGGGGGCTCGGCGTGAAGTCCATCGTCTGGGTCCTCCTCCTCGGGGCTGGGTGAGCGGAACGCTAGCGTGCGACGCCGGATTCCCAGATCGCGGCGAGTGGCACGGCCGAGATTCGCTCGCCGATGGGAATCGAATCGGGGCCGAGGTGGAGCAGGAGACCGCCCCGGAATCGGTCCCCGAGCTTGTCTCGCAAAAGTCTGAGGCCCGACGCGTCGCGGGGGCGCGGATTTGCCGTGGCCTTGACCTCGACGCCGATGACCTCGCCGCTGGCGCGTTCCATGACCAGGTCGACCTCGTTGCCGGCCTGGTCGCGGTAGTGATGGGGCAGCAGCCTCGGCCAGAGGTCGCCAACGCTCGCCTGCCGGACGATCTCGGTGACGGCAAACGTCTCGAACACGGATCCGGCCAGCTCTCCGTCCTCCACCAGCCGTTGCTCGTCCGCTCCGATCAGCGAGCAGAGAAGCCCGCTGTCGGCAATGTGCAGCTTCGGGGTTCGGATCACCCGGTGTCCGAGGTTGGCGTGCCAGGCCGGCAGTTGGAGGACCATGAATAGCTGCTCGAGGCTGCGCAGCCTTGCGCCGACGGTCTTGTGGTCGATGCCCAGATCGCGGCCGATGGAGCTGAGGTTCGTCAATGCGGCGGTGCGGGCGGCGGCCAGTCGCAAGACGCGAGCAGCCGCCTCGGTGTCCCGGACGGAGACCAGTTCGTCGATCTCGCGACCGAGAATCGACCCCACGTAGCCGTCGAAGAACACGGCGCGGCGGCTTGCGTCGGCACGGACGGACTCGGGGAACCCTCCCTGGACTATCCGCTCCGCGTAGCCAACCCTGCCGATCGGCGGCTGCCCGGCCGTCGGCGCCTTGCCCGCGAAGGCGTCCTCGAGGAACGTCGACCTGCGTCGGCTCAGCTCTGCCTGCGAGAGGGGCCAGAGCGTGAGGTAGTCGACCCGACCTGGAAGCGCATCGGCGACCCTGGGGTGGGTGACGATGTTTGCCGATCCGGTCAGGAGGAATCGTCCGCGCGCGGGATCCGTGTCGACGATCCGCTTGATCGCGAGCAGCAGGTCCGGCGCACGCTGGATCTCGTCGATAGCCAGTCGCTTCCCGTCGGCGAGGAAGCCGACGGGATCTTCGCGCGCGAGCGCGAGCGTCGCCGGATCGTCCAGCGTCAGGTATCGAGCGGGGTGCTCATCGTCCGCGATCGACCTGATCAACGTGCTCTTGCCGGCCTGGCGCGCTCCGAGCAAGCAGACGACCCGAGCGTCGCCGAGGGCCTCGACAAGTCGAGGGCGGATGTGTCGGGGGATCAGCACGGATCTGACAATCTGGGAGCTGTCTTTTTACAATCTGGGAGTTTATATTCTACAGATTGGGATTATCCTTCCTACAGATTGGGATTAGAAGTCCGAGCGAACCCCTGGCGCCGGTAGCGCGCGAAGAGCTCGCCGCCCTCCTCGATCAGCCAGACCAGCTCCAGCTCGGCTGGGGCCGGCAGGGCCGCGCCCTCGAGGATGCGGGGCCCGTCGCCGCCGGTCAGCTTCGGTGCGATCGTCAGGAAGAGCTCGTCGACGAGGCCGGCGGCCTGCAGGGCGCCGTGCAGGGTCGGGCCCCCCTCGCAGAGCAGGGCCCGAACGCCTTCCTCGCGTAGCGAGCGCAGCAGCGACGGGAGGTCGACCCGGCCGTCCGGTCCGCTTTCGACCACGACCAGCCGTTTGTCGAGGCCGTCGTAGCCCTCGGCCCGCTTCGTCCCGGCGCCGATCATCACCGCGTCGAAGCGGGTTCGCAGCCCGACCAGCATCGCCGTGTCCGTATCCGAGCCGATCGCTCCCGACTTGCCGTCGATCGCCGCCCGGCCGTCGACCGTGGCGGCGAAGTTGACCGCGACGAAGGGCCGGCCCTCGCGCGCCTCCTCCCAGGGCCGGTAGGAGCCGAGCTGCCGCTCGACCGTCGTCTCGCCGGGATCGGGGGTCAGTCGTCGCATTCCGCCAGCCTAACCCCAGACGTGCCGTCCCTCAGGTGCCTTTTTGGGCACCTGAG
>JBLMYD010000017.1:0-53093 GCA_050258095.1 Chloroflexota bacterium | reverse complement strand
TTTTGGGCCCCGTCGGCGGTCGAGGTCGTGGAGGTAGAGGGCGAAGGCGAGGACGAAGAGCGCCTCGGCCGTCTCCTTGAAGGCGCCCTGGGCGAAGTAGGAGGCGCCGAGGTAGGAGATCGCGACGAGGAGCGCCGCGATCAGGCTGCGACCCCGGCCGAGGTCGCCGACGACGGTGAGCGCCGTCAGCGCGGTGAGGATGCCGATCGCGAAGATCTCGCCGACGAAGGCCTGCCCGAGGTCGATGCCCGGCAGGCCGGCGACGGTCGCCGCCAGCGCGTGCGGACCGAGCGGGTAGCCGGCTTCCGGAGTCGGTCCAAGCCCGCTGCGCAGCCACTCCGCCCAGGCCAGGTGCAGGCCGAGGTCGTTGTTGAAGCCGACGCCGAGCAGCCCCCAGCGCCCGTCGATCGCGAAGGGGATCGAGAGGATCGCGGCGACGAGCAGCGCCAGCACGACGCCGCGCCGCGACCACCGAGGTCTCTCACCGCGCCACCAGAGGACCAGCGCCGCGGCGACGACGAGCAGGACGACGCCGAGCGCGGCGCTCGTCGCGTGTCCCGGCGCCCGCGCCAGGAAGCCGGCGACGAAGAGGATCGCGCCGAAGCCCGCCGCGGGCGCCAGCCAGGCGCGCGGTCCGTCGCCCCCGGCGAAGCTCAGCACCGCGCGTCCGACCAGCAGCGAGGCGGCGCAGATCAGCGCCGCCGAGGCGTAGGTCCCGATCATCAGGAGCGCAAACTATGCCAGCGGCCCGGCGGAGGGACGGCTCAGTACTTCTCGGCGGCCGCTTCCAGCGTCGCGCGCAGGTTCTCGCCGCGCAGCGGGAGGTCGTGCCCCGCGCAGACCGTCGCCGGTTCGAGCGCCGCCAGCTTGCGCACCGACTCCTTCGCCTTGGCGTGGTCCCAGGCCCAGGCCGGGTGCGGCACGCTCGCCTCGCCCTCGGGCAGCGGCCGCATCCGCGCCGAGTCGACGAGGTAGATGACGTCGCTGACGATCGCCAGCCGGTCGCTCTCGCGCCAGAGGCCGATCAGGCCCGGCGCGTGCCCGGGAAAGTGGATGACGCGGAAGCCGGCGACCTCGTCGCCCTCGGCAACCGTGCCGTCGATCTTCACCGGCCCGCCGTCCCAGCGTCGCAGCAGCGTCGGGTAGAGCCAGCGCACGGGCGCCACCGGCAGCTGCGAGAGGTCCATGTAGGGGGTGATCGAGGCGGCGCTTTCGGCGTCGGCGACCTCGTCGGGATGGCATTCGACCGGCACGCCGAGGTAGGGGGCCGTGCCCCGGTGGTCGGCATGCGCATGTCCGAGCACGATCCGCTTCAGGCCGCCCAGCTGCTCCGCGGCCGCCCGCACCTTCTTCGTCATCGGCTTGGTGCCGGCGTCGAACATCACGACCCAGCCGTCCTCGGCGAGGAAGTAGACGTTCATCGACTTGCGCAGGTCCCCCCGCAGAAGCCACACGCCGTCAGCAACTTTCTCCATCGACCCAGCCTATCCGTCTCTCGTGCGGGTGACTACTAGGGTGGGACGGGTGCCCACCTCCTGGAGAATCGGGATGGCGCTGCTGGTCGCCTGCCTGCTCGCCTCGATGGCGATCGCCATCTACCGGCTGGCGACGACGCCGACCGAAATACTCGGCGACGGCTTCCACGGCCTGCCGGTCCATCCCGCCGACACCCATAGCTCGCGTCCGCGGTCGCGTTAGTATCCGCCGCGTCCAGCGACTGAGAAGGAGGCGGCGTGTTCAATCGCATCGTGGTTGGAACCGACGGGTCCGATACCGCTGCCGAGGCCGTGCGCCAGGCGGTCGACCTGGCGAAGATGTCGGGCGCGACGCTGAGCATCGTCAGCGCCTACGAGCCGGTCTCCAAGCGCCGGGTCGAGGGCGAGAAGATGGAGGCGCCGACCGACGTCGCCTACGAGTTCGGCCCGCGCGAGGACGTCAACCTGATTCTCGACACCGCCGCGGCCGCCGCTCGCAACGAGGGGGTGGAGGTGCAGACGCACCCGGTCGAGGGCGACCCGGCGGAGGCGATCCTCAACGTCGCCGAAGATTCGAAGGCCGACCTGATCGTCGTCGGCAACAAGGGGATGACCGGGGCGCGGCGCTTCCTGCTCGGCAGCGTCCCCAACAACGTTTCGCACCACGCGCCCTGTTCGGTGATCATCGTCCGAACGACCTGACGGCTCCTGGCTGTCGCATCTCTGCGTCCTCGGTCGCTCGCGTGCAGAGCACGCCACGCTCCCTGCGTCCTTGATCTGCTCGGCCAGATAGCCGTCAGGGGCCTGGAGCCGTAGCGGCGGCGGCGTCGATCAGGCCGGCGCCCTGGCGCGTTTCGGGTAGGTCGAGGTCGCGCGCCGTCGTGCGCAGGCGGCGGGTCACCGCCTCGACGCGGGCCTTGCCCCTCGCGTTGGGCCCGAGCGTGCCGCCGGCGAGGATCATCGCTGCGACTCCGCTGACGTGAGCCGCGGCCATCGAGGTCCCCACGTAGTTCCCGGGCTCGCCGAAGCGGCGCGGGTTGTGCTTGCGCAGCGTCACCTGGTAGATCGGCCCGGCCGAGACCGAGGGGCAGCCGAGGGTCGGTTCGCCGCCGCCGGGGGCGACGACGTCGACCGCGTCCCCGGCGAGCGAGTACTCGCCGAGGCAGCCGCCCTCGGTGGTGCCGCCGACGCCGATCACGTGCGGGACGGTCGCCGGCGGCGCGACGCACCCCTCAGACCCGAGGTTGCCGACCGAGGCGACGGCGACGACGCCGTGGCGATAGGCCATGCGCAGCGCTTCTTCGACCGAGGGGACTTCCTTGCCGCAGGCGAAGTTGAAGCTCATGTTGATCACGTCGGCGCCGCGCTTGACCGCGTAGCGGATCCCCCTGGCGATCTGGTCGGCGCGCCCCCGCGCCCGCCGGTCGAGGACCCGCACCGGCATCAGCTTCGCCCGGTAGGCGAGGCCGGTGAGGCCGATCCCGTTGTCGGTCTTCTCGGCGATCGTCCCCGCCACGTGGGTCCCGTGCCCGTTTTCGTCGAGCGGCAGGCGGTCGTTGTCGACGAAGTCGTAGCCGCGCACGAACTGCCCCCTGGCGAAGTCGGGGCTGCGCCGGAAGCGGGGCCGCTTCGACCGGTAGGCGATGCCGGAGTCGAGCACTGCGACGGTGATCCCCACCGCGCCCGGACGCCCCTCCTCGATGAGGTTTTCCCAGGCGCCGACGGCGTCGATCCCGCCGGGGGAGACGGGCAGCAGCGGGGTGGACTGTCCCTGCCAGGGGAGGAAGTTCCACTGCTTCTCGACCCATTCTCCGGGCTGGCCCGCGGGCGCGCCGAGCTTGCCGGGGTCGTTGGGCAGGTCGACGACCTCCGCCGAGCGCGTCGCCGAGGCGGTGGCGATGTAGTCGGGCACGGCGTAGGCGACGGCGGGACTGCGCCGCAAGATCGCGACGGCCGTGCGCACGCCGACCCCGGATGGGAGGCGAACCGTCTGCGGCTGCGCCGCGCCGGCGAGCTTGACCACCACGCGGTGCGGCGCAAATCCGTGCGCGGGCGCGACGCCGGTCGCCGCCACCGCGGGCGCGGAGGAGAGAGCAAGGGCCGCGAGCAGGGTCGCGGCGGCGGCGATCGGAAGGCGTCGGTTCATCTTGCTCTGCGCTCGCGAGGTCCCTGCGACAGGGCGAGCCCTCCCTTAACACCGGCTCGCCCGCGAAGTTGTTCGTCGCACATACTCCCGGATGGATGACGGAAGCGGCCGCCACGAGCGAGCACGAAAGGCTGATGGCGCTGGCGCTGGAGCGGGCGCGGGAGGCGGAGACCCACGGCGACGTGCCGATCGGCGCCGTGATCGCCCGCGACGGCGAGCCGCTGGCGGCGGCCGGCAACGAGCGCGAGCTGCGGGCCGACCCGACCGCCCACGCCGAGATCCTTGCGATCCGCGCCGCCGCCGAGGCCCTGGGCGGCTGGCGCCTGCCGGGCACGACGCTCTACGTGACCCTCGAGCCGTGCGCGATGTGCGCCGGGGCGATCGTCCTCGCCCGCATCCCGCAGGTCGTCTACGGAGCCGCCGACCCCAAGGCCGGCGCCGCCGGCAGCGTCCTCGACGTGCTCGGCGAGCCCGCCCTCAACCACCGCCCGGCCGTCGTCGCTGGCGTGCTCGAGGCCGAGAGCGCCGCCCTCCTGCGCGACTTCTTCGCCGGCCGCCGCTGAGCCAATACCCTTGATGGTCCCGGAGAGGTGTCCGAGTGGCTTAAGGAGCGCGACTGGAAATCGCGTGGGCGGGGTTAACCCGCCTCGTGGGTTCGAATCCCACCCTCTCCGCCATCTTCACGAAGTACGAAACATCGGCAGAGGACGGCCCTTCGGGGTCGTCCTTGCTGCTTTCTGAAGCGGCGATGGCTTCGGCCTCGGCTAGGACGCCGGGCACCAGGTCGTCAGCCAGCAGGACGGCGTAAGGCTCGGTCAGCTCCGCTCCGTTGATCCGCACGACCTCGGCTTCCTGCTCCTCGTCCCATTCGGGCATCACGTAGAGCTTCCTGAAGAAGGCTTGGTTGTAGCCGCGCCTGATCTGTTCGTCGGCTGCTTCGTAGACCTCAGCGACGTTTTCAGCGAGCCTCAGCGCCATGCGTAGCTGCTCGGCGTCAAGGATCATCCGTTGCTCAGTCTCGGCCAGCGATTGCTCGGCAGCGTCAATCTCGGCTTTCAGCCGCGCCCGCTCATCGCGGAAGGCATCGGGCGAAATGTCGTCGCCCTCTTCGCTATGGAGGCGAATCAAGCGCACCTGCTGGGCCTTCAGCTTGGCGATCAGCGCCGTCTTGGCGTCACGCACCTGCGCCACCGCCGCCTGGCTGACGCCAACCAGCGCTTTGATGGCCTCTGTCCGGCGGGCCACGTCCTCGGCGGACAGCTCAACCGGACGCGCGCGGTAGTAGCTGGAGATAGCCGCCTCGATCAGTTCGGGGCGAATGTTGGCTCGCATTTGGCACTTTGAGCCGTTGATACGGCTCATGCAGAAGAAGTAGGGGTATTTGTGGCCATTACGGCCGGTGGAGATGGCGAAGGTCAGACGTTTGCCACATTCACCGCAGAAGATCGAGCCTCGCAAGTAGTGCTTGCGATGCTGGGGCCGCTCTCCCGCCACCCGCTTTTCGTCAAGCATCGACTGGACCCGATCAAAGGTCTCCTGGTCGATGAGCGGTTGATGGCGACCAGGGAAAGTCTGCTCGTCGGGCGTGCCCCGCTTGTAGACGATCCATCCGGCGTAGTAGGGGTCGCGCAGGATGCGTTGTAGGGCGCTGGTGCCGACTTTGCCGTCGTGAGCTGGATGGCGCCGAGATGGCCGCGTCCGCAGGCCGAGCCGGTCCAGCTCACACGCAAACTGCGAAACCGAATATTCGCCGCTGGCGTATAGCTCGAAGGCGGCGGTCAAGAAGTGGTGGCGCTGGGGGTCGAGAGTGACGCCGGAAATCTTGCGGCCGTCAGGCAGTTCCTCGGGCGCGTTCAGATAGCCGAGACGAGTTGGGCCGTAGGTGCCGCCGTTCTGGGCCTTCTTGAGCAGGCCACGTTTGACGCTCTCGCCGGTCAGCATCGACTGGTACTGGTTGTAGGTAACGACCATGCCCTCGTAGAGGAAGCCGGAGGCGGTGTCCTCACCGGCCATCGGCTCGGTAATCGAGATGAGGCGAGTGCCGGTCTGCCGGACCAGCTCGCGGGTCTGCCAGTGGTCAACGGTGTTTCGTGCCCAGCGGGAGAGCGCCCAGACGATCACGTAGTCCACGCGGGTCGCGGCGTGGGCGTTGCGCTCTTTCAGCTCGTCCAGCATTTCCAGAAAGCCAGTGCGCTTGTGCAGATCGACGTAAGCGCTGCGGCCAGGATCGGAGAACTCCCCGGCGATCTCAGCGTCGAGCTGGGCGGCCTTGTCTTGGCCTGCCTCACGCTGGGCGCTGATCGACAGGCCATCGGGGTCGTGGTCGGTATGAACCTGCCCTTCGGATGAGACGCGCAGGTAGATGAACGCCCTCTTGGTTAGCTGCCGGTCGTCGGCTGTAGTGTGTGTAGTGCTTTTATCCATTTCTCTCCTTTCTGTTCTTACCATTTTATCAATGGTGTCTACTGCAATTTGTGCGGTGGTAAGCCTTTTAATGTGATTTTGCCTCCGTCAGTACCTCTGTTGCATCCTCGAAACAAGCGACGGCAAATAGCTCGGGGTCCGAGGTTGCGGATTGCGCGATCACTGCCGCCAAGGTGGCCTCGCGCTTTGCGTCTGGCACGAGCCAGAGGACCTTTGGAAAGACGCCGTGGGCGGCTTGCTCGCGGCCACTCCGAGCATAGGCCAGGTAGCGGTCAAGCTGCGTTTCAATCGCGGTGCTGCCCTCGGTGCCCAGGTCAACCTCGATGAAGTAGCTGTCCTCATAGGGTCCGATGCCCAGGCGCAAGTAGCTGTCCGGCTTGAGGTCGGCTCCCTCGGTGAGCCGCCAGCAGGCGGGCTCAGCCGTGCGCTCCAATAGCTCGAAGCGTCCCAGGCGTGCAGCCTCGACCATACGGGCGTGCAGTTCGGCCACCGCTAGGCTGTGGCTGAGGAACAGTTGGCCGGGGATCAGCGGTCGGCGCACTCGCCGCTTGAGTAGCCAGCCGCGCTCGATGCTCAGCCGTTGACCGGCGGCGTCTAGCTGGTAGACGTAGCCATCGGAACCGGCTCGTACGCCACCGAGTTGCCGCGGGAGGCGATCGAGCAACCCCAGGTGCGTCAGACGCAGCAGTGCCCGTCTGGCGGCTCGGACATTGGCGACCGGCTCTTGGGCCGTGAAGCACAGGCGGGCAGCCTGTGCGCCGCTGAGGAAGCGCAGGGCGGCAACCTCTCGGATAACGGCAAGGTCGCGGTCGGATAGCGATGCGGCCAGCTCGCGCAGCCGAGCGTCCGTCAGGTAACGCCGCGTCATTTCGCCCTCCATTTGCCATAGGTAGTCAGTGGCAAATCCAACCGATGAAGCGCATGACACAGCGATTTGCGCCAGCGTGTTTTCGACGCGAACGACCAGGCGATTGACCAGCTCACCTTGACCTCCTCGGCTTGCGACCGACCGGCGAGACCGGGCGTGGGTTGGCTCGCCAGCGGAGGGCAGTCTCGACGTCAGCCCGAGGCTGGGCATAGCGGCCTTGAGAGGCACTGCGGACGTTGGCGGCGCTGCCGGTGGGAGCTAGCGGCGCGGGCGTAGTGAGCGTTACCGGGCGAGCGATATTGCCGTCCTCAAGCGCGATGATGGCGGCCACGGAGTAAGCGTCGAGGGCTTGCAGGTCGGCGGCGGTCAGGGCCGGGGCAAATAGCGGCTCCAACTTCTTAGCGTCGGCTGCGCTGAGCGCAAAGACTGCCTTGGAGCGAGCATTGGCCAACACTACTTCGCGCAGCTCGCGGGGAAGTTGCTCAAGGTTCTGGTGCGCCACGCTCAGGCTCAGGCCGTACTTGCGGCCTTGGGCGAACATCTCCTCCCAGGGGATCGGGGCGTCGGCGAAGTCTTGAACCTCATCGACGTACAAGCTGAACGGCAAGCGGGCGGCCGGAGCTAGGCCGGTGCGCTCGGCGGCGGCCTGCCAAAGAGCAGTGAGGACAAGACACCCGAGAAGCGTGGCCGTCTCGGCTCCGATCAGACCCTTTGGCAGATGTACCAGCAGAATCTTCTGCTCGGCCATGATTGCCTGCATCGAGGTCGCCGGCGCGGGCTGGCCGATGATGGCCCGGATCGAGGCCCGGGCGGTGAATTGGCGAACCTTGTTCATCAGGGGCGCGATCACCGTGGCCTGTTCACGTTGGGAGAGGCTGAGGAACCAGCGCCAGTCCGGCTCCAAGCCGACCGGATCGTCCAGGTCGGCGAGAACACGCGAGCGAAACACCGGATCGAGGAACAGCCGGGGCAGATCGAGCAGCGTCGAGCCGTCACGGCGAGCCAGGGTCAGCAATCCCATATGGGCTAGCTGGCCAGTGCGCGGTCCCCAAAAGTCTTTCCATAGTCGTTGGAACAACTCACCGAGCTGGTCAGCGACCAGCGACGGATCGGCAGAGCCGACGAAAGGGTTAAAGCCCACCGCGTAGTCGCGGTCGGTTGGGTCGATAAGGACGACATCGCCTATCCGCTCTGGCGGGATCAGGTCGAGGAGGTCACGGATCAAGTCGCCGTTGGTCTCGACTACCGCCAGGCCGCGTCCCGCCTTCAGGTCAGAGAGAACGAGGTTCTTAATCAGGGAGGTCTTGCCAGTGCCGGTCGGGCCGAGGATGTACAGTCCACGCGTCGAGGCAGCGGCGCTGATCGCCACCGGGCGATGCATACCGGCGAAGTCACTGATACCCAGAACGCGCCCCGAGTGGGGCAGGCTGAGGCTGGGGACCAGCCGCTTGGCGGCGCCCAGCTCCAAGCCCGGCAGATCGGGGGCGTCAATCGGCCAGCCGATAACTGCCGCCAGTTCCGGGGCGTTGAAAAAGCGTCCGCGTCGACCAAGCCAGTACAGAGGATTAGCCAGCCAGGGTGAACCACCAATTAGGCGGCCGTGCGGAGTACGCAGGCTCCACAGTGCGGCCGCGATGCGTTGAGTCAGTTCCCTGCTTCGCTCCCGTGTACCGGCATTGATCGTCAACTCGCCGTAGGCGTTCACGCCTGGGGCGGCCAGCTTGCGAGCGAGAGCGCGGATATGGCCCTCACGGCGGGCCTCAGCCGACGCCTGAAGGGTCGGATGCAACTGCGGCCGGACGAACCAGCGCAGCCTTATCCGCTCACCTTCTTGGAGCGGGAACAGGCTGGAAAGCAACCCGGCGGCAATCGGTCCCAGTTGATCGGAACGCAGCACAGCGCGGGCAGGCGTGAGCTGCCAGATCAGGCGACGGAGATAAATCGACTCCGGGGCTTTGATGGCGTTCAGGCGCAGGCTCGGTACGGCCGCTCGCAGGGCAGCAGCCGCCATCTCGGCGGCTTCGGGGTTGACCGCTAGGCGGTGAGTAATGCCCTCGTCGGTGGCTTCCAAGTCAAAGACCAGGCGCGAAGCGTGAGCTGCGCCGGATAGAGAGGACAGGGCAGCTAGGCAAGCTTCAGTGGTCAGATCGCCGGGGAAGCCGAGCCGAAACCAGTTCAGCTCAGACTTCTTCATGACCCTGTCTGGCCTTTCTGCCGCTTGGGCGGCAGGGGTTTTGCCGAGCGGGCCTTGGTGTATTGCAATAGCGCCCAGGCGAAGCGGTCCCAATCGGGTTGGCCATGCCTTTCGGCTCGGATTGACACGCGCTTAAGACGCGGCCGTTTAGGTGACTTGGGTTGGTTCATGGCATGACCTCCTTCTTGCTGTTAATTACCTCCTGTTTCGTCGCTTTTGAGATCAACGTAACCTTCTATTATCCGACGCCTTCAGTTGGCTGGTCAAGTGTTTTGTGTGACTTTTTCGCTACCACTTCTCACGTCCGGCGAGCTTAATCGCCACGACCACAGCGCCAATGGCAATGACCAATGGGAGCGCAGCGTGGACCAGGACAACCAGCAGCGGCCCGACTGAAACCAGGACCGCCCACAGCACCAGGCTGGTTAGGATGAGACTGGAAGATTTCTTCTTGTTTGAGTCACCACTCACCTTTAGTCTCCCTCGATTCCAGGATTTCGATGCGGCGTATCTCCTCGGCCAGTTCGTGACGCCGCTGGTCGGCTTCGCGTGATAGCTCGCTGCGGGTCAGCGCCGTGTCCAGGCGGCGGCGAATGGCGTACAGCTCGACGGCGGCACGGGCCAGCTCGGCATCGGCAAAACCGGGCCTGCTTTGCTCACCAGACGTATCCGGCTTATCTGATGAGTGCAGCACGCCCACAATCACCACAACTGAGACGACGAGTGAGACTCCAAATGCCACCCAGAGCACGGGAGGTCACACCCCGAAGCGCCGGGCAATCCGGACGCTGTTGATCTTCGATTGCATATTTACCTTGCGGGAAACCAGCTCAGCCTTGGCGGCACTACCGGCGGCCTGTTCCATGCCCCAATCCAAGAGGTCCAGCTCCTCGTCCAAAGCCGTTTTGGTGACATCACCGAGGGCTTGGGAGTCGATGCGCTCACACTCGGCGACAAAGCGGGCATCCATGTTGTGCTCGAAAATGGCCAGCTCGGTTTGACGCTGAACGCTGGCGGCCCGAGCCACCTGTGGAGATAGTCGCCGGTGCTCGCGGCGCGGTTCGGGCAGCCTGCTCATCGCACTTGTTCCTTTCTGGTTTGCTCGCCCAGCGGAAATGGTGCGGGCACAGGAGAAGGCAGGGCCAGCGGTGGCGCTGGCAGCAGGAGCGGAGACGCTTGAGCGACGCTCAAAGCCTCAATGCGGATCAGGTGGGCTAGTGTGACGACGCTGGCGGCCTCCTCCACGACGGCCTGGCGTAGGGCTGCGTCGCCACCAGGGGCGGCCAGGCTTGCGGCGTCCCGGACGGCCTGGCAGCAGACGCCGATCACGTCGCAGAGGTAGCAGTGGTCGCAGGGGTGGTCAGCGCAAGGGTGGGTCATGACCTTGCCCTTTACTGCGAAGCCGGTCAATGAAAGCTCGCGTATGCTCACCGACGCTCTGAAAGCGTGGATCGCTAGCCCAATCCTCTGGAAGCGCGCCCCAAATTCTTATGAGCAAGTTGGCCTGGTTATGCGTTAGAGCGCCACTATCAACAAGAGTTCTCAATATAGCTTTATGCGTTTGCATCGTGACCCACCTAGCGTAAACTCGAAATATGAACCGTTCAAAGCGCAGTAAAGATCACGACCCTCCAGTGAGGGAAGATCTGAGCGATGCTCATGCATCACTCAGAGACCTCACTCATGAAGCCAAAGAGAATGCATTTGGTGAGGGACTTCGGCGCGCACGCGACGTAGCTGGCTATACGCAAACCAAGCTGGCGAGAGAGCTTGGATATGACCCTTCCTACATCAGCAAGCTAGAGAGTGGGCGAGAGCCACCGCGTCGGGAAATCGCCGAGCGTGCCGACGAGATGTTGCAGCAAAAGGGAACCCTAGTTGCCCTCTGGCGAGCGTACGTTGACGCGCATCCTAAACAACGGGTTCAGAAGAACAGATACGGCATTGACTACGGTGTCATGTCAGATCACCATGCACACCGCCCTGGTCTAATAGTGGTTCACGAGGACTCTCGACTCGTTTATGAGAAAGGTCTATACAAAACTAGGGTACGGCGAGAGCTATACAACAGTAGCGATGCTCCGATAACCCGTTATCTGATTCGTGTTGCCGTTGATCGACACCCCAATTCATCGCAACTGTCGAATGCCCTATATCGACGAAGGCCCCTTACTCTCTCTGAGTTGGACCTCACCGCTAGTTGCGACGGTGAGCCTATGCTGTTTGAGGTCAAGCATGACCGGGACGCATTCAAGGAGATCTGGCTTAGATTCGAGAATGCTGACGGCAAGTTCCCACTTTATCCAGGCGATTCAACTACCATTGAGTATCACTACGCCGTTACTGCTGACAAGTGGGGCAAGTGGTGGCAGCGTGCAATTCGAGTTCCAACAGAGCGCTTGTCCATTGAACTGGTGTTTCCGGCGTCAGTAGACCCAATGCTATGGGGTCTACATACGTCAATGACTGCCGAGCGACTGCCAGTGCAACCAGCAATGAATCGGAAATCAACAGACGGCCGTGTGATTTACACTTGGTCTACTCATAAGCCTGTTTTGCATAGTCGCTTTCGTTTTGAGTGGCGATTTCGGGTTGAAACAATTGAGGAGCAGTTTCATCTTGCACCGAGTGAACGTATGCAGTATCTCGGCATCACTCAACGAGGTGATCCCATTTTGGTGCACCCATGCACCCCATTTGTGCTACCTGCTGAGGCTGACATAGCTCACGAGACCGGCAAATTGCTTGTGGGATATCTAGAACCCCTCGCTATGGTGCATGAATTCGGTAAGGGTATGGGTTTGGCAGCTTCGCAGATTGGCATACCGCGCTCCGCCGCAGTCGTTCGCCTTCCGCATGGTAAACCCCGCGTTCTATTTAATCCTCGAATTAAGAAATGGTCTGAGGCGACCGACGAGCGTTTCGAGGGCTGCCTGAGCTTTTTTGATGTACGTGGCAAAGTCCGACGGGCATTGTCAATTGAAATTGAGCACACCGATCTCCACGGGAGACAGCATAGAGAGGTATTCAAGGATGCAGCCGCTCGTCACTGGCAGCACGAGATCGACCATCTTAATGGCATTTTGTACATTGATCGCATGGATGATCCAGCGGCTGAGCTAGTTCCCGTTGAGGAATATGGAGAGATAGGATCAGCATGGGATTACTAATCTGACGACGTAAGGTAAGGGCTAAGCCTCTGGTCGAAATCCTACTGAAATGTAACTGTTTCGGTCAGCACTCCATGTACCAGCTTAGGCACGACGGTTCCAGCATTCGTGAACAGCAACGCCCAGTCTTTCTCAGCGCTTATCGTTAGCCGCTGAGTAGCAGGACGCATTCCCCTCCGTGGCTTTGTATCGGCTACAACTTCTTTGACTGTGCTGTAAGGAACTACCTCGACAAACCGATCTTGCTGGACCATGCCGACTATCCAGGCGATAACAGCTCGATCATCCAGCGTCAGGATGCACCCTGAATGCTCCTTGCCATGCAAGACAACATCAAGTGACACGAAGAGGCGCGGTTCATCGCTCTCATCTATCTGGTCCAACACGGACGACCAGAAAACCTTCATGCCAAACGAGAGAAGCCTATAAGCAGCGCCCTCGGACATATCTTTTTGAAGCCAGTAGTTAGTAAGACGAATGGCGTCCTTTAGTTTGTCGTCTGGTGTCAGTTTCGCTCACCCCACCAGATCAGGGCGGGGCCAAAGCCGACACACACCGAATAAGCAAGTATCGAGGGAGCCGGATTGTCTACCGGAATCCCGATGAGCATAAAGCCCGCAACGCCGAAGGCGGTAAGGACGAGGCCCGCGATAATGGCTAGTACGCCAAGCATCTCGCTGGATCAGCAGTGCGGTACGCCTGCCCAGCCTTGTGCATGCGGACTGGTTTCGTACTGTTCGTGGTCTTGTTCGCTAATTGGCCCGCCGTCCGGGCGGACGAAGCCATCTTCGAGCGGAACGGAGGCGCTGATGCATAGCGGTTCCCAGCCGGTGTAGATGGCGGGAAAGAACCCGACGCGCAGATACCCAAGGCTTTCAGTGTCGCCCTGGGGATGGCCAGGCGAGTAGTAGTTATGCACAACGATGAGGAACTTGTGCCGCCCGGTTTCTTCTTCGGTCAAGTTGAAAGTAACTTCGGCATTGGTTGACGGGTCATTGAAGGGGGCGCAGGATGGGCCAGATGAGAACGCCTGCGCGATATCGGTTTCTGGTCCTACGCTGGTGTAGCCAGCTTGGAAAGGCCGTTCGATAATTACGCCCGTGTTCAATTCGATGGGAAAGCGTTCTGTCGTGTCTTTGACGATGAGAACGCCAGGTATAAGGGCATCCCGCCTGGAATCCACTTCGCAGGCATTGGTAAGAGCACTGAACCCGTTGGGAGCTGCGAACTGGTCGGCGGGAGAAAGTTCGCCAAGGCCGAACCGCTGCTGAGCGGTGCTGCCGTCTCCCTGTTCCAGGTTCGACGTGACCCAGAAATCAGCGGTAAACGACTCCGCTGATTCGGCGGATTCATCCTTGATTTCTTCGGCGTCTTGCTGCGTTAGGGGGGTAAACCCCGTGGATCGGGTGCTTGATTCTTCTTCGCTTGAGCTACCGCAGCCAGCCAGCAGTCCGACAATCAGGACTACGGCCATAACCCAGCCGATCAGGACCAGGCGATTGTTTTTCGGCATCGTCTCCCCTCAGCTCTCGGCAGCTTGCTCGCTGGACACGGCGAGACTCTACTGGAATGTCATAGTCTAGGTCTACTCGGATGTCATTGTCCGAACGAGGGACCGTTGCGAGGCTGCGGCGGTGTCGAACGGCCCTGACTTTCAAGCAGCTCTCGGTAGAGCGGTGAAGGCGCTGCGCGAGAAGCGGGGCTTGACTCAGGAAGCCCTATCGCTGCGTTCGGGTCTGCATCAGCGCTGGATTTCCAACGTCGAGACCGGCAAGCGCAACCCGAGCTACGCCAGCCTGCGCCGTCTGGCCGACGGTCTTGGCGTATCCGCCTCCGAGCTGTTGGCCGAGGCCGAGGGTCTTGAAACGGGCGTCATTGCTGCTGACAAGACCTAGCAGCGCCGGGCGTGTAGGTCGTGGATGCGCCGCCAGACGGGATCAAGTTTCGAGCTTCGACCCGTCAGTCCCGTTGCGAACCCCGGCGGTGAGACCTCTAGTTCTTCGCCTTCCGAGCGCTGTGGCGGCAGATCGGCGAGACATCGCATTGCCCGCAGACCACGCCGGGGCTGGGTTCGAAGCTTTCCCGCTTCAATCCGGCGACGAGGCGGTCGACCTTGGCTCGAACGCTTTGCAGCGCTTCGGAGTCGACAGCAACCGGGATGCGCTTGTAGGCCACGAGGTCCTGGACATAGGCACCGCTGATGCTGAGCCCCTCCTGGTTGCCGGCCTCGCCATAGACCTGCAGCTGGAACTCGAACGGGTCGTACGGTTCGTCACGTCCGGCTGGATTGGCCGTCTTGTAGTCGATGATCGTCAGTCGTGGCTGATCGCCATCCCCAGGCTGATCCAGGATCACGTCTGCGCGTCCCGAAATCAATGCGTCGGATGTGCGCAACTCGAAGGGCCGCTCCACCGCCCACATGCCGCGCAGCTCGTCGGCGTGTTGATCGAGGAAGCGCTGTACGTGTCTTCGGGCACGCTCCTTCATCTCTCGGTGCGCGGCCTTGGTTGCAAGCGGCAGGAAGAATTCCTCATCGAAGAGACGACCCAGCTCCTCTTGGTCCGGTGCGTCACCGGTCCTTTGCACGTGCTCGGCTACGGCGCGCATGATGTGGTGAACCGCCCGGCCGTAGCCGAGCTCTCTGGCGAGAACCGGCTGAAAGCCGAGCAGGGTCCGGAGGCGAAAGCTCATCCCGCAGGAGTCGTAAAGCTGCAGGTCTGAGAGCGCGACCTCGACCAGCTCCTCCTCGGGATCGGGGCCGAGCGTTGGGGGTGGTGCCGGGATCTCAGCGCCCGCGATCGGCTCCTGATCGCCGAATACCTCTTCGAGCAACGGGGAGCTACTCACCGATTTTCCGCTTGGATAGCTGGAAAAGGAGGAGACGAGCACCTGGTCGCAGGCGCGTGTCAGGGCGACGTAGAACAGCCGCCGCTCGTCGTTCAGCGATCCGTTGTAGCGGGACTCGTCGAAGAGCTCTGTGGGCACGTGCCATTCGGTCCTCGGTTTTCCCACCCTGCTGCTGGGAAAGCGCCGGCCGATCACCGAGGGAATGAAGACCAGCGGCCACTCCAGGCCCTTGGCCTTGTGCACCGTGGTCAGCTCGACGGCATCGAGAGGCACGACGTCCTGGCCGTCGAAGTCCTCGTAGGCGCCCTGCGCATAGTTCTGCACGTAGATCGCAAGCCAGCGGTAGTGCCACTCGCCGCGATCCTGACCGCCGATGATCTCGCCTGGGTTCTCGGGGTCCACGCGGGCGCGGTATCGCATCGACTCGAAGTCGGCGAGGATCTGGGTGCAGCGGGCGAGCGCCCCGAGTCGGGTTATCGCGCTCTCGTCCTCGTGATCCCACTCGCCGACCCCGAGCAGCTCGAGCAGCTCGTAGAAATCGCGAACCAGATTGGCGGGAGCGCTCGCAGTATGGGCCTCGTCGTGCCAGGTTCTCAGCTTTTTTCGCACTCGGGAGGACGCCGAGCGATCCAGATCGAACTCGGTTCGGTAACGCTTCATCAACGAGTTGAGGGAGACGCTGTGGCCCGGCCCCCAGGGCTCGCTGCGCCACTCGTGTCCGGCGAGATAGGCGCACAACCTGCCGAAGGTCTGTGCATCCTGTTGCAGGAAGAGGTTCGTCCGCCCGCCGGGGAGAACCGGCACGTCCTCGGCGACGAAGGTGTCGAGGATCTCGCCCAGGGATGATCGCCCGCGGATCAGCACGGCCATGTCCCGGTAGCGATAGCCGGCGGCGTGCGCGCGCTTGATCGCCGCGGCTATCTGCGCCGCCTGCTCCGACTCGTCCTCGGCCCGCCAGTAGACGACGCAGTTCTCGGCCTGGTCGCGATAGGGGTTCATCTCCTTTTTCAGGCGGCCCTCGATCAGCCCCGAGCAGCGATTGGCGGTCTCGATGATCGCCGGCCTGCTGCGCCGATTGACCGCGATCGTGAACTTCTTGGTGTCCGGGTATCGCTCGGCGAACTCGATGATGTTCTGCACGTCGGTTCCCCGCCACTGGTAGATCGCCTGGTCGTCGTCGCCGACGACGCAGAGCTCGACCCCCTCGCCGGCCAGCAGCTCGATCAGCCGCTCCTGCGCCGGGTTGACGTCCTGGTACTCGTCGACGATCAGGTGGCGCAGCGGCTCGCGAACCGCGGCCCGGGTCTCGGGGTTCTCCAGCTCGGTTACCGCGTGGGAGATCAGCTGCCCGAAGCTGAGGACGCGGAAGTCATCGAGCCGCTCCAGGTAGTCGCTGTAGATACCACGAAAGGGATCGCTTAGCTGTGCGACGTCGAGCAGCTCGTTCTCGACCACCTCGGCGTTGGTCAGGAAGGTGGATATGCCGGCGAACAGCCTTCCCTTCGGGTCGAGCTGCTTGATCTTCAGCCGCCGTCCCTCGCGCGCCAGGAAGGCCGCCAGCTGGTTCTCGTCCAAGACGTCGTATGCCTCATAGCGCGCGACGAACTGCTGCAGCAAGCGGAAGCAGTAGGCGTGGATCGTGCCTATGTAGAGGGGTCCCAGCTTTCCCAGGGCAGCCTCGCCGAGGCGCTCGCTCGCCCGCTGCTGCACGCGGGCGGCAAGGGATGCCGCGGCCTTCTCGGTGAAGGTGAAGGCGACGATCGCACCTGGCTCGACCTCCTCCTCCAGAAGCGAGACGATCCTCTGTGCGACGACCTCGGTCTTCCCCGAGCCGGCCGAGGCGATGATCTGCACGTCGCCGCCGCGATGGAGGACGGCATCGCGTGCCTCACCCTCAAGCTCGGGCGCCATCCTCGGCCTCGCGGTCCTTGGCCCGCAGGCCGCCGAACTTCTCGACGATCTCATCGTCATAGCGGTCGGCGGTGCGGGCGATGGCCTCGACTGAGCTGCGCAGCTCCTCGGGATCCAGCGTGTCGCCGATGATCGTGTGACGGAGCACGATGTCGTTGTCGGCGTCCAGGGCAAAGGCCCCGAACTGCTGATCGGCGTTCAGTCGAAGCAGGTACTCATACAGCTCGGGAGTCGGTTGGATGTCGGTGACCACCAGCGACCAAGTCTTGACCACGGATCCCTCGTTCCAGCTCTGAACGTCAATGGTCGCCACCGCCGATCCCTGGCGCAGCACGAAATACGGTTGTTGCGGTGAGGCCCAGGTCTGATCGCCGAAGGAGTCCCGAAGGAACCGGGCGACGCGCTGATAGCACGCCTCCTGCGACTGGCTCTCGAACTCGATCACCACGTCAACCCTGTCCGGACGCTTGCTCTCTTCCGTCCACTGCCTCCAACGTATGGCAGCCGCGAAGAAAAGCCAAGACAATCACGTTTTCGGCTAGCTGGAGGCAGGCCAGCCTTTTGCACCGTCATCCGGCCGTAGAGCGCCAGGACTCACTTTTAAGCTCAGGCGACAGCCACCTGAGGCACCGGCTCCGGCACCGGGACGACGATCGCGTCGCGATCGCGCGCGGGAGCGGTCGGCCGCTTGCCGCGCAGCTGCTCGTGGTTGCAGACGACGTAGCACCACTCCATCAGGCGCATGCGCGCGACGGGGTCGATCTCGTCGATCGTCGCGCCGACGAGGTGGCGCCCGTCCTGCTCGCGGCAGGAGCGGATCTCGACCTCGGCGGCGACCTCGTGCGGCTCGCCGGCCGCGTCGCGCAGCACCAGCATGACGGTCGGCTTGGCGCCGACCTCGACCGGCGCGTCGAGGACGAGCCCGACGCCGGAGGCGCTGGCATCGACAAGGCGCCCGCCGATGCAGCCGTCCTCGTCGTAGACCTGTGCGGGCGCGTCGCCGGCCAGGCGGTAGATCAGCCGTCGCTGCCGGCGATGCCCGACGGCGAGCAGCGTGCGGCCGATTCGCCGCAGCTCGATCACGCCGAGCACGGGCACGATCACGGCCGCGACCCCCGGCAGGTCCGGCAGCGGCCCGGCGCCGACGAGGTCGAGCAGTCGCAGCACGGTCCCGCCGAGCAGCACCGCGCCGCAGGCGAGGACGAGGTGCAGCCGGCGCACCGCGGCCAGCCCGCCGTCCCCGGCGCCCTGCTTCGGGGTCACCTTGAACGCGGTGCGGCCCGGGCGGACCGCGCAGCGCAGCGCGCGGGTGAAGATCTCCATCGTCAGCAGCTCGTAGTGGGCGGTCTCGCCGATCCGCATGTAGCCGCGGGCGAGGGCCGTGCCGGCGCTGAGGTTGAGGGCGACGGCGGGCAGCCAGAGCGCGGCGAGCGCCGTCACGCTCACCTTCATCGGCAGCTCCCCGGTCCAGAGCACGAGGCCGAGGGTCGCCAGCAGCAGCAGGCGCATCGGCGGCGCCAGGTAGGCGGCGAGGCTGGCGAAGTAGGAGAGCCGCTGCAGCGGGCGCAGCTCGCGCGCCCGGAAGGGCGACTCGGGCAGGGTGAAGACGGCGAGGTTGCCGCGCGCCCAGCGGTCGCGCTGCAGCAGGTATCCGTCGAGGTCGTGGGGGGCCAGTCCCTGGACCAGGACCTCGTCGTGGTAGCGGCTGCTCCAGCCGTGGCGCTGCAGGCGGATCGTCGTGTGGAAGTCCTCGGCGATCGTCTCGGTCGCGACGCCGCCGATGTCGAGCAGCGCCCGGCGGCGCATCAGCGCCGAGGAGCCGCACCAGTAGGCGGCGCCGTGGCGGTCCTTGCCGGGGCAGACGACGCGGTAGAAGAGCGACTGCTCGTGGCGGCCGACGACGTAGTGCTGGACGGAGTCGTGGTTGAAGAAGTCGTGCGGGCTCTGCACCAGGGCGACCCGCTCGTCGTCGAAGTAGCCGACCATCGCGTCGAGCGCGTCGGGCATCGGCACGTGGTCGGCGTCGAGCATCAGCACCAGCTCGCCGTCGGTGCGGGGTAGCGCCGCGTTGATGTTGCCCGCCTTGGCGTGCGCGTTGTCGCCGCGCGTCAGGTAGCGGGCGCCGGCGAGCGTCGCCAGCTCCTCCATCTCGGGGCGGCGCCCGTCGTCGAGCAGGTAGGTCGTGTGGGGATAGGTGAGGGCGCGGCAGCCGGCCAGGGTCGCGGCGACGACCTCGGTCGGCTCGTCGTAGGTGCATACGTAGACGTCGACGCTGCGGCCGGGCGTCGCCGCCGGCCGCTCCGTCGGCCGGCGCGACCACGAGAACCAGGCCAGCGTCCCCAGCGCCCAGAGCCCGTAGATCTCGGTGGCGAGCAGCATCCCGAAGGCGAGCGGGCTCGCCCCTTCGCCGCTCCAGCCGATGCGCCAGGTCAGGTAGCCGAGGCCCCAGAGCAGGGCGACGATCGCCAGCGAGCGCAGCAGCCACGGATGGCGATCGAAGTACCGCCCGAGGCGGGTCTGCTCGCTGTCGCGCATGCCCCCTCATCGGCCCGCGCCCTGCCGCGCTTGAGTTCCGCCGGGCATTTGTTTCGTGGTCTCCCGGATGCGGTCTAAGGGGAGGCAGAATCGCATGATCGTGCAAGAAGTAGGATTTGGCGACCGGAAACCACCTTAGCAGCACGATCCTACGATTTTCCCGTGATACTCGCAATTATTGGCTATTATCGTATGATCGTGCGAAATCCACCTGACAGAAAACGGAAAGCTGCTCCGCCGTCGGATCAGGTCGTCAACGAGGCCGCCGCGCTTGGTCGCCAGGTTCGGGAGGCCCGCAAGCGTTTGCGACTCGACCAGGAGGACGTGGCGTTCGCCGCCCATGTCAGCCCGCGGACCGTCTTCGCGATCGAGAAGGGCAAGCCGACGGTTCGGCTCGACATGCTGGCGAGGGTGCTCGCCGCGGTGGGGCTGCGGCTGAGCGCTGAGCGCCGCGACGTCGTCTGGCAGCCGGGGGCCGAAGAGCGGAAATGAGCCTGGACGTCTACCTGCAAGGCGTTCGCGTCGGGACGCTGGAGCAGGGCAGCGGGACCGATTACGCCTTTGCCTACGCGCCGGAGACGGTTGCGGCGGCGGGCGAGGGCGCGATCGTCCTCAGCCACTCGCTGCCCGTCCGCGGGGAGCCCTTCGATCCGATCGCGACGCGCACGTTCTTCGAGGGCCTGCTGCCGGAGGGTAGCCGGCGCGAGGAGATCGCCCGCGAGCTGCGCATCAGCCCCAACGACAGCTATCGCCTCCTGGAGGAGATCGGCCACGACTGCGCCGGTGCGGTGGTGGTCCTTCCCGCGGGAAGCTCCCCCCGAAGTTCGGGTGGCTCGGTCGACTGGCTCGGCGACGAAGAGCTTGCGAGCATGGTCGAGGAGCTGCCGCGGCGCCCGCTCGGCATCAAGAGGCGGGAAGGAAGGATGCGTCTCAGCCTCGCCGGCGTGCAGCGCAAGCTGACTCTCATTCGCAGCGGGTCGGGAGCGTTCGGCCGACCCGGTGCCGATGCGCCCAGCACGCACCTGATCAAGCCGCAGTACGACGGGGAGTATCCGGACCTCGCCTACAACGAGATGTTCTGCATGCGGGTCGCCGCCTGCGTCGGCCTGCCCGTGGCCGAGACCGGCCTGGAGCTGATCGGCGATCGCCCCTGTCTGATCTCTCGGCGCTTCGATCGCAGCACCGACGGCGCGACGACCGTGCGCCTGCACCAGGAGGACCTGTGTCAGGCCCTCGGCGTGCCGACCAACCTCAAGTACCAGCACGACCTCGGCCCCGGCTTCCGGCGCTTTCGCGAGCTGCTTCGGGAGATCGGTCGCGGCGCCGACGTGCGGACGATGGTGCGCGCGGCGACTCTCAACTTCGTGCTCGGCAACAGCGACGCCCACGGGAAGAACTTCGCGATCCTCTTCGCCGAGCTGGGCCGGCAGCTGGCGCCGCTGTACGACGTCGTCTCGACGGCCGTCTACGAGCTCCCCGATGACCTCGCGATGGCGATCGGCGGCAACTACGAGCCCGAGACGGTCCGCCTCGCCGATTGGCTCGACATGAGCGCCGATTGCGACCTCGCTCCGGAGCCCTTCCTGGCCCTGGTGCGCGCGACCGCGCTCGAGGTGCGCGAGTGCGCGGAAGGGGTGGCCGACCTCGCTCGCGCCGAGGGCTGGCACGTGGCGCTGATCGACGCGATCGTCGAGGTCGCGAAACGCCGCTGCGCGCTGGTCGAGTCCGAGATAGACGCCCGCTGAACCGTTTCGGCTCGGGTCTCGCCCCCCGGCCGTTCACCGAGGATCGCCGTCGATACGATGCGCCTGTCAGGCCCCGGAGGGGTGCCGGAGTGGTTGAACGGGGCGGTCTCGAAAACCGTTGGCGTCGCAAGGCGCTCGTGGGTTCGAATCCCACCCCCTCCGCCAAATCTGCGAAGTACGAACACCCAGCAACGGAAGGCGGCCCTTCGGGGTCGTCTTCTGCTTGAGCGGCACGGTCGCGGATCGCTTCGGCCTCTGCCAGCACGCCTTCTGCCAGGTCGTCGGCCAGTAGGACCGCATAGGGGTCGGTCAGCTCAGTGCCGACGACATGGGCGACCGTCTCGCTTGCCGCTTCGTCCCATTCAGGCCGGATGTAGAGCTTCTTGAAGAACGCCTGGTTCAGCCCGCGCTTTGTGGCCTCATCGGCGTCCCGGTAGACGCTCGCCACGTCCTCGGCCAGCTCCAAGGCCATGCGTAGCAGCTTCGCGTCCAGGGCCAGGCTGTCTTCGGTCTCGGCCAGTGATTCTTCGGCGACCTGTATTTCCTGCTTGAGCCGGGCGCGTTCCTCGCGGAAAGCGTCGGGCGATACGTCGTCGCCCTCTTCGACGTGCAGCCGGAGCAAGCGGGCCTGCTGGGCCTTGAGCTTGCCGATCAGCTCGGCCTTGGCGGCTTTGACCTGACCGACGGCCTGCTGGCTGACAGCCACCAGCGCCTCTATGGCCTTGGTGCGCTTCTGCACATCCTCGGGCGTGAGCTGCACGGGCCGCTCGGCGTAGTGGCGGGCGATGGCGTCCTCGATCAGCTCGGGCCGGATGTTGGCCCGCATGGTGCAGGTCCCGCTCTTGGTCCGGTCAACGCAGAAGTAGTAGGCGTAGCGTTGGCCGTTCTTGCCCCGGCTCAGGCCGTAGACCAGGCGCTTGCCGCACTCGCCGCAGAAGACGCTGCCCTTCAAGTAGTGCTGGTGCTTCTGCGAGCGCTCGCCGGAGACGCGCTTTTCATCCAGTAGCGACTGCACGCGGTCGAAGGTGTCCTCGTCTATCAGGGGCTCGTGGCGGCCCCGGAAAGTCTGCTCGTCCTCGGTGCCGCGCTTGTAGACGATCCACCCGGCATAGTAGGGATCGCGCAGGATGCGCTGAACGGCTGACGTGCTGACCTTCTGCGGTGAGCGGTTCTTGCGCGGGCGCGAGCGCAGGCCCAGGCGGTACAGCTCGTCGCGTAGCTGAGACAGCGAGTAGGTGCCGCTGCCGTAGAGCTGAAACGCCAGGGTCAGGAAGGGCGAGCGCTCCGGGTCAAGGCTAACGCTCGGTACTTGGCGCCCGTCCGGCAGGCGTTCCACGCCGTTCAGGTAGCCGAGCCGCGTCCAGCCGTAGGTGCCGCCGTTCTTGGCCTTCTGGTAGATGCCCTGGGCGACGTTGCGGCCGGTCTTCATCGACTCGTACTGGTTGTTGAGGGCAAACATGCCCTCCATGAAGAAGGACTCCGGCGTGTCCTCGCCGACCATCGGCTCGGTGATGGAGACGATGCGCGCCCCGGCGGCCTTGACCAGCTCGCGGGTGCGCCAGTGGTCGAGCTGGTTGCGCGCCCAGCGGTTCAGCGCCCAGACGATCACGTAGTCGATGCGGGTGGCGTCGTGCTGGTTCAGCGCCTTGAGTTCGTCCAGCATCGCCAGGAAGTCGGTGCGCTTGTGCAGGTCAACGAAGGCGCTCTTGCCCGGATCGGCGAACTCGCGCACGATCTCAGCGCCCAAGCTGGCGGCCTTGTCCTCGGCGGCCTCGCGCTGGGCGGCGATGGACAGCCCGTCGCGGTCGTAGCCAGTGTTGACCTGGCTCTCGGACGAGACACGCAGGTAGACGAAGGCCCGCTTGCTGGCCGCTTCCGGCGCGGCGGCCTCGGCGGCTTTTGATGGTTTGGTCTTTGGCAAAGTGTTACTCCTTTCACTCACGGTTCAATCACGAAGTGTTACTTACATTATATCTCACGGCCCGGTCACTAACTTTGGGTGGAGTGTGACTGTTTTCCTCGTTTGACGTGTCACTTACGACCCGCATGATGTCGGCGAACAGCGCCGCTTGGAACAGCTCGCGCACGACGCCCGGCAGCCTGCCGATGGCGGCCCCGATGACGCCTTCGCGTTGTCCGTCCGGCACCAGCCACAGCACCTTTGGGAAGACGCCGCGCTCGGCTTGTTCGACGCCGCTGGCCGCGTAGTCCAGGTAGCGCTGCAACTGCCGCTCGATGGCGCGGCTGCCCTCGGTTCCCATGTCCACCTCGATGAAGTAGCTGTCCTCGTACTCGCCTGCTCCCAGGCGCAGGTAACTGTCCGGCTTGAGAACGACGCTTTTCGCGCCGACTCCGCCATAGCTACGCCAACAGGCTGGCTCAGCACGCAGCTCTAGCAGCTCGACGCGGCGGGAGCGGTCGGCCTCGGTGAGCAGCGTATGCAGTTCGGCCACTTGCAGGGCATGGGCCAGAAACGAGGTTCCCGGAGTTTGCGACCGCCGCGTTCTGCGCTTCGGCTGCCAGCCGCGCTCCACGGCGAGGCGCTGTCCGGCCAGCCCCAGGCGATAGACGAAGCCCGCGCTGCCCGCGCGTGCTCCGCCGACCTGGCGCGGCAGCCGTTCCAGGCAACCGAGGTGGGTCAGGCGCAGCAGCGCCCGGCGCGCAGCCCGAGCGCTGGCCAGGGCGTCGAAGCCGCCAGCGAAGTGCATCCGCGTGAGCTGAGAGCCGGTCACGAAACGAAGTTCGGACACGCTGCGCAGGATGGCGTAGTCGTGCTCGGTGAGCCGACGGTGCAGCTGGCGCATGACCGCCGCCGTAGCGTAGTGCGCGCTCATTTGTGACTCCGTTTCGGAGTCTTATTCAGTGGCAAATTCAGGCCGTTTAGCTGATTCCACCTGGGAATGCGCTCTGCCTTACTCGACGCGACCGGACGGGCGAGCGGCGCGGTCACGACGGCCTCCTGCGCCTACGGCGGACCGGCCCGGTTCCCCTCTCGGGGGCGAGCTGCCGGCGTAGGCTGGACTCAATCTCGGCTCGCCGGCGAGCGTAGTTCGTGCGCGACGTTTCACGCACCTGCCTGGCGCTGCCGGACGGCCTTACCGGCGGCGGCGTGGTGAGCGTCACCGGCTCGGCATTGCCGCCGTCGTCAAGCGCCGCGATGGCGGCGATGGAGTAGGCGTCGAGCGCCTGCAAGTCGGCGGCGGTCAGAGCCGGAGCGAACAGCCGCTCCATGACCTTGGCGTCAGTGGCGGAAAGAGCAAACACCGCCTTGCTGCGGGCGTTCGCCAGCACGACCTCGCGCAGCTCCTTGGGAAGCTGCTCCAAGTTCTGGTGGGCGACCGTCAGGCTCAGCCCGTACTTGCGGCCCTGGGCGAACATCTCGTCCCAGGGAACCGGGGCCGAGGCGAAGTCCTGAACCTCATCGACGTATAGCCCGAAGGGATGGCGGCCGCTCGGCGGCAGGGCGGCCCGTTCGGCCGCTGCCTGCCAAGCGGCGGTGAGGACGAGACAGCCGAGGAGCTGGGCGGTCTCCGAACCGATCAGGCCCTTGGGCAGGTGCACCAGCAGCACCTTTTGCTGGTCGATGACCTGGCTCATTGACAGCGCCGGTTCGGTCTGGCCGACGATGGCCCGGATGGCGGGCCGGGCCGTGAACTGGCGCACCTTGTTCAAGAGCGGGGCGACGACGGTCGCCTGCTCACGGGTTGACAGGTTCTCGAACCACTGCCAGTCCGGGCCGAGGCCGAGGGGATCGTCCAGGTCGGCCAGCACATGGGCGCGGAAGGCCGGGTCGAGATAGAGGCGCGGCAGATCGAGCAGCGTGGAGCCTGAGCGCCTGGCGAGGGTCAGCAGGCCCATGTGGGTCAGTTGAGCCGTGCGCGGTCCCCAGAACGCCTCCCAGAGCCGCTGGAACAGTTCTCCGAGCTGGTCGGCGATCAGGGACGGGTCGGCGGCCGAGGCCAGCGGGTTGAAGCCCACGGCGTAGTCGGCGTCGGTTGGGTCGAGCAGCACCACGTCCGGTATCCGCTCAGGCGGGATGGCGTCGATCAGCTCGCGCACCAGGTCGCCGTTGGTCTCGACCACCACTAGGCCGCGCCCTTGCAGGAGGTCGTCGCGGATCAGGTTCTTGAGCAGGCTGGTCTTGCCGGTGCCGGTGGGGCCGAGGACGTACAGGCCGCGCGTCGAGGCGTTGGCGGTGAGCGCCACCGGGCGGGTCAGACCGGCGAAGTCGCTGGTTCCCAGCAGGCGTCCGCTGGGCGGCAAGGCAGCGCTTGGCACCAGGCGCTTGGCCGCGCCCAGCATCAGGCCCGGCAGGTCGGGGGCGTCCATCGGCCAGCCGATGACGGCGGCCAGTTCGGCCACGCTGAGATAGCGCCCGCGCAGGTTGAACAGGCGGCCGAGCTGACCGAACCAGTAGGGCTCCGTGACCAGACGGCCGTGCGGACTGCTCAGGCTGCGCAGGACGGTAGCGACGCGCTGCATAAGCTGAGTCCGGCGAGTGCGGGCAGCCGCCCTGATACGCAGCTCGCCGTGTCCGGCCATGCCGGGCAGCGCCAGCTTGGCGCGTGCCATTCGCAACCGGCCGTCGAGTTGGCTCTCGGTCACGTCCGGTAGCGGCGGTCGCGGGGCGGAGTGCAGGCTCCACCTGAGGCTGATCGACTCATCCTCGGCCAGCGGGAACAGGCTGGACAGCAGCGCGGCGGCGGTCGCAGGCAGCGCGTCAGTGCGCAGCACGGCGACAACCGGAGCCAGTTGCCAATGCACGCTGGGACCGGCGGCGAGAGGGGGCGCGTCGATCGCTTCCAGCCGCAGGCTCGGTATGGCCGCCCGCAGACCGGCCATCGCGGTCTCGGTGGCGGCCGGGCTGACAGCCAAGCGGTGGGTGATGCCGCCGTTCGTGGCGCTCAAGTCGAGGACGAGGCGGGTGCCGTGCGGCACGCCGGAGAATGAGGACAGGGCAGCCAGGACGGCTGGTTCGCTCAGATCGCGCGGGAACCGAAGCTGAAACCAGTTCAGCTTCGCGTCGTTCATGGGCTGCTTGACTCCTTGCTTTCGGCCAGCAGGCGTGCGTATTGGAGCAGCGCCCAGGCGAAGCGGTCCCAATCGATCTCGTCGCGCGGTTCGGCTTCAACTGATACGCGGGTTAGCTTTTTTCGTGTCGGTTTTCGTTTTTGTGGCATAGTGAACCTCCCTTCACTTTCAGTTAATGAAGGTCACGTCGTAGGGGATGAGGGCGAGGGCTCAGGTGCCAACGTGAACCTTCCATTATCTCGCGGCTTCAGTTGGCCAGTCAAGACGTAGAATTGACATCCCTCTCACCATCTGCGGGTGTGGAAAAAGACCAGGCGCACGATGACGGCGACTATGCCGACAGCGGCAACGAGCGGAACAAGGGCGTGGCTGAGAGAAATGAGTGACGGAGCCAGCGCGGCAACTACGATCAACCCGGCCAGGATGGTCAAGAGCCAGGATGTCACCGATTTCATAGCCGGTCGTCACCGTCCAGGGCGTCCCTGATTTCTCGACGTAGCCGGAAGGCGTCCTGACGCTGCTCACTCTTGAGGTAACCGGCGTCAAGCTGCCGCCTGATGCGGTGCAGCTCGATTGCCGCTCGCGTCATCGTCTCAGGGTCAATGGGAGCGTCGGCCGGTCGGCGGCGGAGATAGGCGGCGACCACAACTGCCAGTACAACGGCTATACAGATAACGAGTACGGTCATGGTCGTTGCCGTCGCCTTCCGAGGGCATAGAGCAGGTGCAGCTTGTCGGCCATGACCCCCGCTGCCTCGGGGCGTCCCCGGTTCCGAGCCCACTCGGCCGCAGCTTGATCTATCTCGGCCGAGATGAACGGGTCGGGCGGGTCCTCGGCCTGTGACGCGGAACCACTTGGAACGTGACGGAATAGGAACCACCGGGCGGCCAGCAAACCGGTGACAGCGCCGACAAGTGGTGCGAATATGACGAGCAGGAGCAAGCTCAGCATGTCACTCACGCTCCGAAGCGTCGCTCTATGCGGGCGATGTCAATGCGTGACTGCTGGGCGACCATCCGCGCCACCAGCTCGCGCTTGGCGGGAGATTGACCGGCTCGCTCTAGGCCATAGTCGAGATTAGTCATCTCTGCGTCCAAGGCGGTGCGGGTCACGTCGGCGATGGCCGCGCTGTCAATCCGGTCGCACTCGACCTGGCGACGGGTGGCGAGGCCGTGTTCGTAGATGTCTAGTTCCGTGCGCTGCGTGGCACGGGCGGCTCGGATTAGTGCCCGCGACGGGCGGGCAACGTCGGAGAATCGGACAGGTAGGTTGCTCATGACGTCTCCTTTTGGAGTTGGTTGAGAACGGACAGCGGCACCGGTTCTGGGGCCGGTAGAGCGGGTCGAGTGGGCAGAGCAAGCGGAGGCGGCAACGGTTTGGCCTCATCCGGTTCAACCGGCAGCGCCGCCGGGGCCTCGGCGCGGATCAGGGCGGTCAGGCCGGGGACGGCACGTTCGGTGAGGATCGCGCGGCGCAGCGGCTCATCTGGGCCATAGCCGAGCCGCTGCTCGTAGAGCGGGCAATCCGGCGGGGGCGGGCAGATGCGTGGTGGGCTCATGAGTCGCCCTGCAATTCTGCGCCGGAACTGTCTGTATGGATAGGGACAAGACCGGGACAAAAGGGGGACAAGATGCCGTAGGCGAATCCCCCTGCGAAACTTCGACTATGGCCCAAACCGCTGATCTGCCGAGCGCGTCTCAACTGGCTGGCGACCT
This sequence comes from Chloroflexota bacterium, assembly GCA_050258095.1. GTDB lineage: Bacteria > Actinomycetota > Thermoleophilia > Solirubrobacterales > 70-9 > VRUE01. The sequence goes on along the minus strand of JBLMYD010000017.1, from coordinate 25,032 downwards.
CGCCGAGGTCGCCAAGAATGGGTTGGGTCGGCCGCTGTACGGCAAGATGACGGCGGCGGACATTCCATACCTGACCGCCGTAGCCGACGAGCTAGCAACCGATGTAACTTTGTCGATCGAACGGCAAATTGTCGATGTCGTTCTACCAGCCGTCCGACAGCTTTACGGTCCGAATCAAGATGCCGCTTGTCGTCTTCTGTGGATTGAAAACCTTAACAGTCCAGCGGAGCTGGTCGCCCAAAAGGGTAAGCGTGTTCCCTTTCGAGGTGAAGGCGGCCGACACGAACTAGCTGCTTTCGCCCTCGGCGTTTCGGTTTCAGACTTCGAGAAGCGCAAGCGCCATCTATTGCTCGAAACGGTTGCGTCGCAAATCCTGCTCCTTCTACAAAAGCACCGTACTGAAAGAAATCACCTGCCGGGTATTGACGAGCATCGACGCACTTTCGAGGACGACCCTCCTCTCCCCCTCATTCAGGCAATAGCCTGGAAGGTTGTCGAACTCCATTACAGTATCCTGGTCGCACTTTTTGTTGACGACCTTTCTCGCACCTTGCCCCGAGAAGACAGCTTCGGGCGCGAAAATCATTATCCAAATGCATACGTCGTTTGGGAGACTTGCTCTGAACGGATATTTCGTTTCTACGTAGAGTGGCTAGCAACGTACCGGATGGCGCGAGACACTGACGAATTGAGCGCGTTGTCAGAAGCGGGACTAAAGAAACTTATGGTTCTTTATGAGGCATCTACTGCTTGTGTGCCAACTCCTATTGGGGAGATCGATACCAAAACGCTGGCGGAACTGTTTGAGGACGCGACCGATCACCTGAGGCTCGATGACTCACCGCTATACACCGACGTTTGGATACCTTGGTACAGACATGAGATTATGTTTCCCGACCCTGAAAACAATCGCGCTATTGAAGACGAGGCGGGCAGACCTGTGCCCAAAGAGTCGCGACCACATAACCTTCACATCATTGCGGCGACAAGCGCCGACACGTTTCGCCTCGCATCTGCTGAGACTGAGTTGATAGTCCCATTCGACACTATGGCGCGCAATCTTGCATACAAGCAGATTGCCTCATGCTACCTATTCGATGAGTGGACGCCGCTCTATGGTGGTGCATCACTCAGGGACAGGGCAGCCTCGTTCATTGATCGCAAGAAAACAGAGCTTGACATAGAGAAACTAGTGTGGTTTGATAATGAGTAGTTTGTGATAGGAGTTACTGTGGCTCAGTCTGAACATGACCCTGATAATGCATCGCGATTACCGCCTCAGGTCGAGCAGTTTTTAGGCGCGATGGAGATAGTGGCAAGGGGTACCGCCGCTAATCTTCAAGAAAGCTGGCGGCGACCAGTCCGGCATAACAAAAAGATTGAACGCCTGGCCTTGTGGCATACAGTAATGCTTGGCGAGACCTGCGAAAGAGCAATCGACCCTGAACACCATTCACTTGTCGTGACCCTTTCCCCGACTCAGGCTGAGCCAGAAACTCGCTACGAGATTCAGGCCGCCGCCCGAATGATTCCGGGGCTTGTGCCTTTCTCTCGATTGGACCAGGCCAAACTACGAGCGGACACAGGCAAGTACTTTGACAAGTGGGGAGAGGACATGGCAGTGCGCGAACCGGTACTTGTAGCCAACTGGCATAGCTGGCTCTGGAGCAATGACCCTATAGCGCCGTATCCCGACAACGAACATGGCAGGGCTTCGCTGCTGGCAATTGCAGCTTCGCGCCTTGCCGACAATCTGCACGCAGTCTTAAGTGAGATTTAGACAGCATCCATTACCGCCCACGGTGCTCCTGCTTCAAGACCAGTGCCCTCGTCTTGATTCCACCACCAACAAGTCTCACCTTGAGCCCGTGCCTGCCAGCATGGCCAATCAGTGCCCTACCCCTGTGGTTCAGTCGGATACCGACAGTTGCATGATGACCAGCAGCCACGCGGTACCCCGACCGGCCGATAACCACATTTATTGAGCGCTTATGAGATTGGCGCCTGCTGGTTTGCGCACCTCGTTGTTTGACGCGGGCGATCAGCTTGATGACGCCCTTGCACGGCGCTGTCCCAGGACACCTGACGGCCAGCAGGGCTGCGCCGTGCTTGACGGTCGCCTGCCTGGCGGCGACGGCCACTCCGCCAACTGTGGCACTTTCGTTGCTGCTGCTACCGGTGTTGTTTTCGGCAGATTCACCTCCTGCTTCAGTTGCCGTGAAAGAGGCGGTGACAGTCGTATCGGCGTTGATAACGACTTCGCAGCTTCCGTCGCCCGAGCATCCACCCCCCGACCAACCGGCAAAGGTCGATCCTGGTTCAGGTGTCGCGGTCAAAGTGACCGTCGCCCCCTGATCGAAGGCGTGCGAGCAGAGCGCGCCGCACTCAATGCCGCCAGGGGCGCTCGACACGGTGCCCGCCCCCGACCCGCTCTTGGCGACCGTGAGCGTGTGTTGCACCGTGGGCGTATCGGTGCCGACGAGCAGGTAGCCGACCCCGTCGCCCCCAAGGCACAGCGATGCCGAAGGACAGGACATGCTCAGAATCGGCGTCGTCCCGTCAACGTTCGTGACCGTCCAGGCCGCTGCCCCACCTGTCGGATTGTTTGACATTGCAATATTCCCGCCGAAGTTGGCTATAGAGCACAACGACGTGGAGAAGCAAGACACCCTTCCAAGGGCTCCACCTAGCGTTTCATCCGAGCCGATGTGAACCACCGACCAGGCGGCAGCGCCGCCCGTGGGGTTGGTTGAGGTCGCAACGGTGCCTTCGTCGCCAGCGGCAACGCAGAATGAAGCGGAGGTACAAGAGACACCGAACAGCTCATCGGCCGGTTCGACCGAGGTGATCGTCCACGCGCTGGCTTCGCCGGTCGGTTCGGTTGACGTCAGAACGTCACCAGCCGAGTCAACCGCCGCGCAGAAGGACGCAGAGGGACAAGACACGTCATAGAGCCGAGTGAGCCCGTTGGGCTGAACCGACTGCCATTCGCCAGCCCCGCCCGTCGGGTTCGTCGACGAAAGAATATGACCCGACTCGTCAACCGCAACGCAGAGCGACGACGAGGCGCAGGAAATCCCAAGAATGGCCGGGAAGCTCGGATCAACGCTCGTGACCGTCCAGGCCACTGCCCCTCCTGTCGGATTGGTCGAGGTAATGACGTTGCCGCCCCCGGCTCCCGCGCAGAACGAGCTGGACGGGCAGGACAAGGCCCAGAAACCCGCGCCACTGATATGCGCCGTTGACCAGGCCCCGGTGCCGCCGGTCGGTTCAGTGCTCGTCAGCACATGGCCGGAGTTGTCCGCTGAAACGCAGAGTGATGTAGACGGGCAGGACAGCCCTTCGAGGTGGCCTTCATATTGCGGCTCGGGGTCAATCAGGAGGGGAGATCTCCAGTAGAGCGGGCCGCTACCGAGCGCAACCGCCGGAAGGGCGCCCAGAAGTAGGCAGGCGCAGAGCGTCAAAGCGCTAAGTAGCGCCGCGCGGGTGGTTGCGGCCTTGATTGGGCAAACGTTCATGCGACTCCTGCTCCTTCTGTCCTGTCGAGATGAAGCCGCGCAGGTTTCAGCTCAGACCGCGCAGCTCGTAGGATGCTACTTATAGGTCTGTAGACCGTCAAGTAGCAATCGGGAAACCTTCTCGTCTGTGGAGGGCGAGCTACAGAAGGCGGTGGGGCGGAACCTGCGGGCTTATCGGGAGGCCAAGGGCCTGAGCCAGGAAGCCTTCGCCGACGTGCTCGGCGTCCATCGCACCTACATGGGCGGGGTGGAGCGCGGCGAGCGCAACCTGACGCTCAAAAGCGTCGAGAAGATCGCCGCCCGGCTCAAAGTGGAGCCGTTGAGCCTGCTTCAGGAGGAGTAGCGAAGCAGGCGTGCTTTAGGCGTGCTTGTAGACCAGCACGCTCGGCACTTGAGGGCTGACCAGGCGGATCGTCATGCAGCCAGTCTAGCCAGGTCGAGGAGGCCGGTCCCAGCAGTGCAGATCGCCGGGACCGGCCCCGGTAACGGAGCCATCCGTCTAGTTGGACTTGTAGACGTGCAGCATCGGAATCGTCGTAGCGACCAGCCTGATTGCCATCCCTGCTCACCCCCTCTCCCTGCTCGGGAAGCCCGGGCGATCCCGGGTAGGAGGCGAATACTAAGGAAATCCTGAGTACTAGGGAATAGCTGAACGAGGAGCCGACGAGACCGTTGACAGCGGCCTTATGCTCCGCCCCTCCTGAATAGCCAATCCACGTCGAGCATGAGGAGGGATCGTCGGTGCCACCATCTCCCAGCAAACAGAAGAAGCGCAGTCGCGAGAAAGCGACGCACTACGCCCTGGGCGCGCCGATCCGAACCGAAATCCTCACGATCCTCAATGACGGCCCGGCCAGCCACAGCGAACTGGCGAAGCTCACCGGCCTCAATGTGAGCAGGATCGGCCACCACATCCAGGAGCTGCTTAAGTCAGGCTCGATTGAACTGGCCGCCATCGTTCCGGCGCGCAACCAGCCCGTCCACGTCTACCGCGCCGTCGAGCGCGCTCGCATCGGTGACGATGAGGCCGAACAGGCACCGTCCGAGGAGAACAACGAAGTAGCAGCCTTCATCGCCCAGGGCTTCACGGCCGAGATGCTGTGCTCGCTGTGGGCGGGCAAGCTCGACGCCAACCAGGGGCCGGTCATGATGGGCTGGGAGTCGCTGAGGGTCGATAGGCAGACGTGGGAGAAGATTCACCAGGAGCAGCTTGAATCGGCCGAGCGCGTCAAAGAGCTGGCCTGCGAGGGTGCCAACAGCCTGGCGGAGTCCGGCGAGGAGGGCGTCTCCGTGATCGTGGCTTCATTCGGCTTTGAGCGCAGCCGCAAACCGAGGACGCCCTACCCGCTAGAGGTAAAAGCTGACTAGAGAGCCCAAGCGGTTCGAGAAGTAGGTATGGACTTGCTAGAGCCGATCTGGAACTCTCAAGCGGTCAACGTCGTCGTCTTTGACGGTTGACGCTTTGACTCTCCCAGGAGTCTTCGGGCGAGGCGGACACTCTCGCCTGAAGGCTCCGACCACCAGTCATGGGCGATGAGCGCAGACAGTTAGAGATTTCCGAGCGGCTTGAAAAAGCGCTGGCCTTAGAGCACCCGGACCTGCGTCATGCCCTTGGACACCGCCCCCGGCTAGAACTCCTCGCCTTCCTCATGGAAAGAGGCGAGAGGCAGCCAACCAGCGAGCAGGAGCTTGCCGAGGCGTTCGGCATGAGCATTCCTTTGGTCGAATACCACCTGAAGGTGCTAGAGCACGCCGAGCTGATCGCCAACGTCGCCGATGAGCAGGCGGCCGGGACTGACACGCCGCGCTACGTCGTATCGGCGACGCTGTAGCGATAGAGCGAATTGCGGGAACTACGCCGAGGCATGCGCGAGGTCAAGGGGGTGGTTAGCCGTAAAGGCAAATAGGCCAAGCTGCTCACTACAGCTTTGCCTAGGCAGGTTTCCTAGGGCCAGGCCCTTGCCCGGTTACAGCTTCGTTTCGCCAGCTCCGATGATCCTGCGGAGGTTGCCCAGCGCACGCGCGGCTTTTCGGTCTATACCGGGATTGGTCTGCCGTAGCCTGCGGAGGTATTTATGGACGTCTCCGGGAATGTCCTCGATACCGACGAGGTAGTAGCGCCGAAGGATTTCAAGGTCATCGGGATCGAGTTCCTCGAAGGCTTCCGGATGAAACTCATATAGGCCGTCCAAAAACACGGAGTCCGTGTCGTATTGATACAGAAAATGCGAATACTTCACTTACATATTTTAAAAAAACTCCCCCCTAGCCGCAATACGCGCCGCGCGGCTAGGGGGTAGAACTGCGATGCCCGGCCTACGGGCGGGGGGGATTGTGGAACTTCCGGGCGTGCAGCTCGCCGCCCTGGTTCCTGACCTCCCAGGCGTCGACATGCTCCGGCCCGATCCCACCGCCGTGCAGGTGCGGGTTGTTGATCTGCCCCTCACTCTGGAGGGTGATGTAATCCCCGGGGGCAACGCCAGCCTGGCGCGCCGCTTCGAGGGCCTGTCGCTCGTTCATAGTTGCGCCTATCCCTTATTGACTACCGCATTTTGCTGATCCACCAACAACGACTTGGCGGCCACACCCCCCACAAGGGGAACCGTGGGCGCTTTAAAATATCACACGGGGCAAATTTTCTCAGACGGATGTCCAGTACCGGGGAAATTCGGCTCTACCAAGAGGCAAGCGTGCTGCCCGTATACGGGAAGGCTAGTCTTCAGCCTGCTCTGGACTTGCCAAAGCGCTGAGCATGTAGCTCGCTAATGCGATTCAGCACGATCTTGTTCGAGCGTCGTCCCGTCAGGCCCGCTTTGTAGAGCCGTTTGCTGCGTCGTGCAGGGATTTCTCGAGGCGAAAACGGGAACGGAAACTTGGGCCAGGCAGTGGAATCGCCGCTCTCAAGCGGTTTGAGGGACGGCGCTTCGTTCCCTCGACGTTCCCTCCAAATTGGGGCGCCCTTGCTGGCGCAGCCCAACTCCATGGCGCGAAGGTCGCGGGTTCGACCGCGACTCCAGGGGCACCCACTCGTCAAATGTCCAGCGCGGCTCAGCCCTTGTCCGGTGCCTAGACCGCGAATCCTCGCCGTATATTCAGCGCGATGGGGGTAATGATCGAGGTCCACCCAGAGCGCTTGAAGGCACTCCGGACGCGACTAGGTTTGCCGCCCCACGCGGGGGCCGAGAAGCTGAAAGCATCGGAGGAGGAACTCGCGCAGTGGGAGAGCGAACCAACCGAATTCACGGTCAAGCGCCTTCAGCAAATCGCGAAGGCCTATAACTACAACTGGTACGTCTTCCTCCTTGAGGACGAGGCTGGTCCTCCGGCGATCCCTCATGACTTCCGGCGCAGAAAGGGCGGGAAGGACGACCTCGGCTTCGATTCGTTGCTCGCCATCGACAACGCGTGGCGGTTGCTGGACCGGATCGAATCGCTGGGCGCAGCAGAGCGGCCGGTCGTGTCTCAGATCGTGGTGACGCTGAGTGATGACCCGGAGGAGGTCGCCTCGAGCTTCAGGAAGTTGCTCGGGGTCAGCGGAATGCTGGACACCCCAGATCCCTACGCCGTTCTCAGGTACTGGACGCGGACGTTGACGAGCGCAGGTCTATACGTCTCGCAGGTGCCATTGCCGATCAAGGAGGCGCGGGCGTTCTGCCTTTCACAGAACGGGGTGCATCTGATCGTCCTCAGCAACAAGGACTACCCAACGGCGCGAGCATTCTCTCTTATCCACGAGGTCGGGCATTTGCTTCTTGGATCGGACGCCATCTGCCGACCGATGCCGGATGGGTTCGGGAAAGACACAAGCGCCGAGCCGTGGTGCAACCGGTTCGCGGCAGCTGTTCTGATGCCGCGCTCGCTGCTTGAGAGTTCGACTCGGTTTCACGAACTCATGAGCGGCGAGATCGGCCTTGGCTCCGCGAAACCGCTCGCCAAGGAGTTCGGCGTCAGCGAGGTTGCGCTGCTCCGCCGCCTTGAGACGTTCGGTCATATCTCGACCGCTGAATATCAACGCCTCGAACGCGAAGCGGATGAGAGGTGGAAGGACGATGAGGAGACGCCAACGGGTGGCGGGTTCCTGATCCACAAAGACAAAGTCATCGCGAGGCAGTCACCGTTGTTCGTCCAGCAGGTATTCGACGCATACGGGAACGGGACCATCCCATATAGGGAGATCGGCACCTACCTCAACGTGCCGCTGAGATCGATCCCGGGGATCCGTGAGGCGGTTGGATGACAGATCCGCAGTCGCGGTCGTTGCTTGCGAGATATAGCCTCGATACGTCTTTCTTCATCGATCTCTGGAGCATTGATGTTGGCGAGTTCCCAAGGGACGTTTTCAAAGGCGTTTGGCAGGCGCTTGAGAGTGCCATCACCGAGGGCGAGATCGTTGCGCCGGAAGCAGTTAGGGAAGAGCTGCTCGATACGACCAGCGGCGAGCAGAAGGCGTGGGTCAGGAGCAACGGCACCATGTTCGTTCCACTCGATATGGGCCAGATCGAAGCGACCCAAGAGATCGTCCGCACTTATCCGAAGTACGCGGAAGAACCAAAGAATCTTGCTGATCCTGCCGTAGTCGCTCTCGCCAAGTGCGACGGGCTGACCGTCCTGACGTCGGAGAAGCGAGCGCCGACGCACTCACCGAACAAGCCGAAGATTCCAAACGTCTCCGACGAGTTTGGAGTCAAGTGGCTCAGCATCGTCGGATGGTGTCGAGCGGAGGGCATCGAGGTTGTTCGCTCCTGATTGAGCTCGCTTTCACGGCGCGACCGACGATTGAAATCAGGCAGTCGCGCGGGTCTCTGGCCACGTTCCCGAGCTGATGCGCTCATAGAGCGTGTCGGGGGCGAGGTCAGCGCCTCCAGGCCAGACGACGGTTCCCGTCTCTGCGTCGGGCTCGACCTTGGCAAAGCCCTCTGGGGTGCGAGCATCCTCGAAGACAGGACCATGCATCCGATCGAGCACATCGACTTCTCCGCTCAGGCCGTCGGAGAAGGTCAGCCGGAGAACGCCGTGACGGGCGACCTCTACGGCGGTGATATCGGGAGTTAGGCCATTCATCGCAGTGGCTCGATGTCCAGAAGTGTCTCACCGTCGCGGGCTCGGCGCCAGTTCTCTTCGAGTTCCTCTTGGTGGAGCTCTGCCCAAGCGAGAACGAATCGCAGCTGCCGGCGACCGAGGTTGCTGTCCATGACCTCGAGGTTGTCGATTCGAACCTTGGCTTCTCCTTCGGCGTGGCGAGCATGGAAGTGCGGGAAGCCGTGATCGTCGAAGAACATGACGATGGCGATCCCAAAGAAGCGGCTGATCGTTGGCATGCAGCAATCATGCCTACAGCACCGGCGGTTCGGGCGCAGACCAAACACTCCGCACGAGCGCCTACCTGGGTGCATTCCAGAGCATGAGCGTTGGTCCCAAGAGATCTCCAGCGGCCAAGGTCATGGACGAAGCAATCGATCTCGCGATCGAGGGTCGCTCCCCCTATCCTGAAAAGGCCGCTTTCATCGATGCCGACGCGCCCTTGGCAGGCCACGAGATCGAGCGCGCCGCCGATGAGGGACTCGCCGTCGTTCTCATCTCCGCGGACGGCAGCACGCGAGTGCTGCGTCCCGATCTCGCTGCGCACTAGCCGATCAGAAGCGTGCGGTGGGCACAAAGCGCTATTTGCCCACCCACAGGGGCTCGCCGGCATTTTCGCACCGGTTTCGTTCCCTAGCCGTTCCCTCGACCCCCCAGTGCGGCCCGGAATCCGCTTGCTGACCGTTTATCGGTTGGTCCCTTCGATGTCAGGTGGCGACTCGTGCCGGTCAGCGAAATGAAGTGCCCGCCCGCGAGCTGCCCGACGAGTTCCTGGCCGAGCGGAGCGCCGAGTCCCGGGATAGCGTCTGAGGTCGATGAGCGGCGAATACGAACTCCCTCTGGATTACGTCCTCCTGGTGATCCTCCGCGTCGAGTTCACGACGCAGGGCAAGGAAGTCACCGACTACGCGGTCATGCTGCTCTTCGAGATCGAGGGGAGGACGGAGACGATTCGCCTCTACGACGGGGCTCACGGCCACAACGAGATGCACCGCTACACCCGCACTGCGGGCAAGCAGCCGGGAACGCCCCTGCATCGCGGTACCCTTGGAGACGGAATGAGGGCCGCGATCGCAGAAATCAAGAGCGGCTATCGAGAGATGATCGAAGGATGGCAAGGCCAGTGACCAACCACGCACAATCACCCGCCGCGAAGGTGATGGACGAAGCCCTCGACCTTGCGATCGAAGGCCGCTCGCCCTATCCCGAGAAGGCTGCTTTCATCGACGCCGATGAGCCCACGGCCGGCCACGCGATCGAGCGCGCCGCCGATCAGGGTCTCTCCGTCGTGCTCGTCTCTGCCGACGGAAGCACTCGCATCCTGAACCCTCAGCTATCGGCTCACTAGGACACGTCACCGTCGCTCGGTTACGGTCAGCCCGAGCCGTCGTCCGGTCGGCGTCCGCTCAGCATCGCGCGGCGCTCCCGGTACTCCTCGGGCGTGATCTCGCCGCTGGCGAGGCGGTGGTCGAGGACCTCCAGCGCTCCGGCGCGGCGGGGGCCGCGGGCGCTGTCGATGAGCGAGCGCACCAGCCAGACGACGCCGACGATCACGAGGCCCCAGAAGACGACCATCATGAAGGCCATCAGGATCCACCAGCCGGCGCCCCAATCGCCCATGTGGTTGCTCCAACCCGTGTCGGCCAGCATTGCGGCGAGCGCCGTCATCTGTTCCCCTCCAGCAGTCGCCTGCTCTCTTCGTATTGCTCCTCGCTCAGCTCGCCGGCGGCGTAGCGGCGCTTGAGCGTCTCCAGCGGCGAGTCGGACGAGAGGCCGCGGCGGCGAGTCAGCCAGAAGACGGCGAGGGCGACGGCGGCGATCAGCACCGCCATCATTCCGATCATCGCTGCGGCCGAGGGTCCGTCGAAGCCGTCGCCCTCACTGCCCGATCGCGACCACTGGTCGCCCATCATCCCGGGACCGTCGCCGTAGTCGAATTCGCCGCCCATCATCCCGGGACCGTAAGCACGGCCTCCGGAGCCGCGCCCCAACATCATTCCCGCCATCGGCCCGATCCAGCCCCCGGACGGGCCGCCGCGACAGCCGCTGTCACGGAAGCCGAGGGCGATGTGCATGCGGCGCTCGCCCCCCTCGCCCATGACCGCGACCATGTGGTCGTTCATCGCTTCGTGGGCGGCGGTGTCTTCGAGGTAGCGGCCCATCGCGTACTCGCCGATCAGCTCGAATTCGTCGGCGGAGAGGTTCGCGCATTCGCGAGCGCCGCTCTGGACCGATTCGGCGATCCGCCGGCCCTGCTGTTCCTCCTGGGCCAGATCGCCCCAGGCGGCAGCGGGGAGCACGAGGGCCGCCACGAGGAGGACGCCGAGGGTGCGAATCAGGGAGGGAGTGGAGGCCCGCATCGGCGCGATCTTTACCCAAGCGCCACCTCGCCGCATCCGCTGAAACCACCGATGCAGGCGCGGAGAGTACGGAGCCGCCTCAGTACGTCAATGGTGGTGGGCGTGGCCGCGGACGGTGCGCCAGGAGTCCCGAGTGATCCTGAGGATGACGGCCGTGATCGCAAGGCCGATCAGGGGGTCGGCGATCGGCAGGCCGAGGGCGACGACGATTGCGCTCGCGACCACGGCGAGGCTGACGTAGGAGTCGGCGCGGGCGTGGTTGCCGTCGGCGATCAGCGCTGGGCTGTCGAGGCGCCGCCCGGCACGGCTGCGGATGATCGCGGCGAGCCAGTTGCCGGCGAAGCCGATCAATCCGGCGCCGGCCAGCGCGAGCAGGTGCGTGGGCGTCTCTGGATGGATCAGGCGGGAGATCGCCTCGACACCGGCGACGCAGGCGGAGGCGAAGATCGCCGCCACCACGAACAGCCCCGCCCAGCGCTCCGCGCGGGCCGAGCGCAGCAGGAAGGCGACGCCGAGCGGAATCGCCGTGCTCGCGTCGCCGAAGTTGTGGATCAGATCGGCGAGCAGCGCGACGCTGCCGCTGGCGACGAAGATCGCGGTCTGGCCGGCGGCGGCGAGCCCGAGGACGAGCAGCGAGAGCACGACCGCCCGGATGCCCGCGCGTGAGCGCTTGATGCTCTCGTCGACGAGCCCGTGCGAGTGGCCGTGCGCGTGGGAGTGCGGCTCGTATGGGAGGGCCTGCCCGGTCATCCCTTGGAATGTTTTCGAAGTCTGAGCAGGAAAACCGCCCGCGCGATCGCGATCAGCACGGCGCAGGCGGCGATCAGGACCAGGCCGGCGCGGTCGGAGCGCGCCAGGTAGTAGAGGAGCCCGGCGACCGCGGCGAAGCAGGCCGCGCCGCCGAGGTAGGCGAGGCCGCGGTCCCAGCCGGGCATCGCGGTGTGGCGGGCGTGCATCAGGTTGATCAGGCCGAAGACGAGGAGGAAGGTCAGCGAGCCGAAGGAGACGATCTCGGTGATGCCCGGCAGGAGGGAGAAGAGGGCTCCGAGCAGCGCGAGCCAGATCACCGCGGCGGCGGGCAGCCCGCGGCGTTCGCGGGCGAGGCGGGCGGGCAGCTCGTCCGCCACGCTGACGTCGCGGACCAGCCGCGCGGTCGAGAACAGCGTCGCGTTGATCGCCGAGCTGGTCGAGAAGACCGCCCCGACCGTAGCCGCCCAGAGGCCGAAGGCGCCGAGCGCCTTTTCGCCGACGATCGCGAAGGCGACCTCCTTCTTGCCGACGATCGTCTGGTCGGCCAGCAGCATCTGCGAGGCGAGGGTGACAGCGACGTAGACGAGGGCGACGACCGCGACCGAGATGTAGAGCGAGCGTGGCACGGTGCGCCGCGGGTCGACGATGTCGTCGTAGTCGTAGGGGACGAGCTCGAAGCCCTCGTAGGCGACGAAGATCACCGCGGCGCCGAGGAAGACGCCGAGCAGCCCCTCGTTGTCGAGCGGCGTGAGGCGAGCCGGCGAGAACATGCCGATGCCGATCAGCGCGATGCCGCCGAGGACGGCCAGCTTGGTGAAGACGACGACGTCCTCGGTCAGCCCCGACGTCGTCACCCCGCGCAGGTTGACGGCGGCGAAGAGAGCCAGGATGCCGACGCCGAAGGCCCGCGCGACGAGGGACGGCGCGCCCAGCGAGTTGGCGAGGTAGTGGCCGAAGGTGAAGGCGTAGACGGCCAGCGCGAAGACGTAGCCGACGACCAGGAGCCAGGCGACCCAGGCGGCCGCCCGCCGATGGCCCTCCTCGCGCAGGTAGGTGAAGGGGCCGCCGGCGCGGCCGGCGTGCAGCGCGAGGCGCGCGTAGGCGTGGGCGGTGAGCGCGGCGATCAGCCCGCCGATCAGGAAGGCGGCGAAGGCGAGGTGGCCGGCGAGGTCGATGGTCACCCCGAGGACGCTGAAGATGCCGCCGCCGATCATCCCCCCGATCGCCATCGCGCAGGCCTCGCGCAGGCCGAGCAGGTCGCCTCCGCGCCTGCGGCGCGCGTGGCTGCGGGGGTGGTAGGGCGCTCGCCGCATCGCCGCACAGCTTGACTTGCGACGCGGCCGCCAGCGGCGGGACCGGGCGGCTACGATCGGACGCCGATGAAGGTGCGCCTCTACTCGCTCCCCGGTTCCCATCCGGGCACAGCCGCGCGGGCGATGCTCGAACACAAGGGCGTCGACTTCCGGCAGATCGACCTCGTCCCATTCCTCGCGCGGGTCATCCTGCGCAGGGGAATGGGCTTTCCGCGCAACACGGTGCCGGCGATCACGATCGACGGGCGCGGCGTCCAGGGCTCGCGGCAGATCTCGCGCGAGCTCGACCGGCTCTGGCCCGACCCGCCGCTCTTCCCCGCCGATCCCGAGCTGCGCCTCGCGGTCGAGGAGGCCGAGCGCTGGGGCGAGGAGGAGCTCCAGCACCCGATCCGGCAGATCGCGCTCTGGGCGATGCGCAGGAATCGGGCCGCCGCCCGCAGCTATATGGAGGGATCGAGGCTCGGGTTCCCGGTCGGCGTCGCCGCCCGTCTCGCGCCGCCGTTCGTCGCTGCCGGAGTGCGGGTCAACGAAGCGACCGACGAGGCCGTTCGGGACAACCTGGCGGCGCTCGACTCGACGCTGCGTCGGATCGACGAGTGGATCGACGCCGGCGTGCTGGACGGCGAGCAGCTCAACGCCGCCGACTTCCAGATCGGCGCCAGCGTGCGCCTGGCGACGACCCTGCAGGACCTGCGGCAGCCGATCGACGCCCGGCCCGCCGGCCGGCTCGCGCGGCGCGCCGTCCCGTCGTATCCGGGAGACGCTCCGCCGGTCTTTCCAACCGCCTGGCTGGAGCCGCTGCGCTCAGCGACCGTCGCCGGCAGCGCGAGCCTTTGAAGACCTCGCTGTGTTTGGAATGATGAGCGACGAAGCGCAAGCTAAGAGAGGGAGACACAGGTGGGGAAGAAGGGGTTGAGCGTCATCACCGCGGCGGTGCTGGTCGTGACGATGCTGGCGACGCCGTTCGCGCAGGCCGACCTGGCGAGCGAACGGGGCGAATACAAGGAAGCCGTCGAGCCGATCTGCAAGGTCAACGCCGAAGCCAACAAACGGATCCTCAAGGGCGTCCGCAAGCTGGTCAAGCAGGGCAAGCTGAAGGCCGCCGGGAGCCGCTTCGCCCGCGCCGGCGCGGCGCTGCGCAGGACCCACGGCGAACTCGCGTCCGTGCCCCAGCCCGAAGAAGACAAGACGAGGCTGACCAAGTGGCTGGGGCGCATCGCCTTCGAGGCCACGCTCTTCAAGAAGGCGGCGGCGAAGCTGAAGGCGGGCAACAAGACGGCGGCCCAGACCCTCGTCATCAAGCTCCAGCACAACGCCTCGCAGGCCAACAACCTGGTGATCAGCTACGAATTCCACTACTGCCGCTTCGAACCGTCGAAGTTCACGTAGCGCCCGGCCCAGGCCCCGCCGAGGCCGGGTCTGGGCTAGCCTTGGATCACGCGCCTGGCGCCTTAGTCGGAGATAGTCCGACAAAGGCGCCAACCCCCGCCCAGGTAGCTCAGTTGGTAGAGCACTTCCATGGTAAGGAAGGGGTCACGAGTTCGAGTCTCGTCCTGGGCTTTCGGGGCCGCGAATTGACAGCGCGGTTTCGTGACGAATTTGTTGCAAACTTGGCGCTGTTCCCTAACCCGGGGCAACGTTTTGTCAGCTAGGCTGCCATCATCATGGAGGCGATGAGGCAGAGCTGGACCGACGACCGACTCGACGACTTCCGCGCGCACGTCGATCAGCGCTTTGACGATGTCGATCAGCGCTTCAACGAGGTTGACCGGCGCTTTGACCAGGTCAACCAGCGCTTCGAGCAAGTCGACATGCGCTTCGAGCAAGTCGATCGACGCTTCGAGTGGCTCGAAGCGGAGATTCGGATGCAGCGCAGCGAAATCAGCGAGGGATTCAGGGCTCTGCAGCGGGCGACGATTCAGATCGGCGCCGGCATTTTCGGCACCCTGATGCTCACCATCTTCACCATGTTCGCCACGCACGGTTGAGCGTCCCTTCGGCGTCATCGCGAGAGAGCGCTCGGCAGCGATAGGCTGCCGTCCCGTGGACTTCGCCCTGACTGAGGAGCAGGAGGATTTCGTCGACGCGATCCGGCGCTACTGCGATCACGAGTGCGGCACGCCGGACCAGCGCGAGCGCCTGACCGAGGGCTACACCGAGCACCACAACGCGACGATCTACAAGGAAATGGCCGAGCTCGGCTGGCTCGGTCTGACCATCCCCGAGGAGTACGGCGGCTCGGGCGGCACGATGCTCGACGCCTGCATCTTCATGGAGGAGACCTCGCGGGCCCTGGCGCCGATCGGCGGCTACGCGACGACGTTGATCGTCGCCGGCGCGGCCAAGCGCTTCGGCACCGAGGAGCAGAAGGAAGAGATCCTCGGCGGCATCGCCGACGGCGCCGTCGAGGCGATCGCGATGACCGAGCCGGAGGCCGGCTCCGACGTCGGTGCGCTGAGCACGTTCGCCGAGGCGGTCGACGGCGGCTACGTGCTCAACGGCCAGAAGGTCTTCTGCTCCAACGCCCACATCGCCGACCACGTCCTCGTCGTCTGCCGCACGACGCGCTCGGCCTCCAAGCACGAGGGCCTGAGCATGATCTGGGTGCCGCGTGACGCCGACGGGCTCGAGGTGGTCCCGATCGACACGATGGGCGGCCGCGACACCAACCACCTCTACTTCACCGACGTCGAGGCCCCCGCCGAGGCCGTGCTCGGCCAGGTCGATCAGGCCTGGACGCAGTTGATGGCCGGGCTCAATGTCGAGCGGCTTATCCTCGCCGCGACGATGCTCGGCATCTCCCAGCGCGTCTTCGACGAAGTCATCGTCTACGTCAAAGAGCGCAAACAGTTCGGCCGGCCGATCGGCTCCTTCCAGGCGCTGCAGCACCGTATCGCCGACATGGCGACCGATATAGAGGCGGCCCGCCTGATGACCCGCTGGGTCGCCACGCTGACCGACGAGGACCCGGACCGGATGCTTCCCCGCGAGGCCTCGATGGTGAAGCTCTTCGTCACCGAGGTCGCGCGCAAAGCCGCCCTCGACGGCATGCAGATGATGGGCGGCTACGGCTATGCCTCCGAGTACGACATGGAGCGCCTCGTCCGCAGCACCCTGGTCTCGACGATCTACGGCGGAACCTCCGAGATCCAGCGCAACATCATCGCCAAGACGTTCGGGCTCTGATCTCGGCATACTCCCGGGTGCAGGAAGTGAGAGCGCCCGTAGCTCAGTGGTCAACGGGCTTTTAACGAGGCCCAAAGAGCGTCGGTCTTTCAAGCCGAAGGTCGAGAGTTCGATTCTCTCCGGGCGCATTCCACCGCCTTCCGGGCGGTGCCGCGTTCTTCCCGGTGCAGAGCCGTTTGCGCCGGTTCCTCTCGAAGTGCCGTTCCGCGCCGGTCCCGGCGATTCCGGGCAGTTCCGGAAGATCTTGGTCTCATCCTGGTCTCATTTTCCGAGGCCAAATAGGGTCTGCGGGATGGCGGACGAGGCTAAAGCCAAAGCACGCAAAGCGGTGCGCCGCGCCCAGGCCGATTTCGAGCGCGGACAGGACAGACTTGAGGCGCTGCGCGAGACGCGCCGCAAGAGCTTCGAGCAGGCTCGCGCCGCTGGCCTCTCCATGCGCGACATCGCGGCGGAGACTGGCTTGCACTTCATGCGGGTCGCGCAGGTCCTCAAGCAGAAGCAGGTAGTGAACCGCCCGGGCTTCGATGGAAGATGTCTTGAACGAAGTGGAGACCGCGGTGGAGATCGCGGAGGACGAAGCGAAATGACGACGATGACGACTTGGGGGCAGTTGGCACCTCGGCGAGGCGCGTTCGCTCGGCTCGGTTCTGTCGGTCCCGAGCTTTGGTCGGAGCGCTTGCGGTGCGATCACGAGCGCGCGACCCGGCATCAGTCCGCCGAGCTTGAGGCGATTACCGAGGAGGTGACGGACGACCCCGCCGTGGTCGCGGTCGCTCGGCGGTTGCAGCGCGAGAGTGCCTACGACGCTTCCACATCGTCCTGGCCCAGGAGCTTGACGCTGAACTCTGGACGTTCGACGGCCCGCTCGCGCGCAATGCCGCCGACGTTGATCTCCCCGTGCGACTCATTGAGGTGAGCTGAGCGGCCCGTCCGGAAGCTCCGCCATCGCGGGCTCTTCGCCTTCTTCTTGCTCGGTCAGCTCGGCCTTCTTGTCCGCCTGCCGACGCTGGTGTTTCGCGGTCTGCTTTGCATCCGTGCGGGTCATCCACGCGCCGCTGCTGTTCTTTGCCCCGGCGTGCTCGGTCTTGATCCGCTCGTAGGCCACAGATTCCATGATACGAATTGTCTGCGTCCGGGAGCCTTGACCTTCGGTCGAAACGACCGCAACTTTCATGTCGCAGAAAGTCGCATAATCGCCGCAAAGCCGCTCCCATGCGGGGGCTCCTCAGCCTTTCAAGTCCGACGGCTGCCGACCGACGGTTGAGGGGCTGGACTCGATCCGGACGATCGGCGACGATGTAGCCAATGGTCGTCATTGACGAGAGGTCGAGAGTTCCGCCGATCGACGAGGCCGCCGTTGAGCGGTTGAGCCATGCGCTTGACCAGGAGGGGGTAATCGCGGCGATGCTGATCGGATCGCAGGCGCGGGGGAACGTCGGCCCGCTGTCGGACGTGGACATCGCGGTCTGGCATGACCGCTCCCTCGATCCCCGAGGTCGCCTCGATCTTCAACTGAAGCTTGCCGATGAGGCGGGGCGGGCTCTGGGCACCGACGAGATCGACATCGTCATGCTCAATCGAGTTCCCCCGCTGCTGCGCCACCGGGCGGTTAGAGATGCCAGGTTGCTGGTGGAGCGCGATCCGGTCGCCCGGGTTCGACTCGATGCGCGGGCACTTCTCGACTACCTGGACACCAAGCCACTGAGGGCCGAGATGTCCCGGGGTCTCCGCAAGCGGATCCGGGAAGGTCGCTTTGGTCGACCCTGAGAGCATCGATGCCCGACTTGAGCGCCTTACCGAACTGCTCGCCGAGTCGGAGCGGATACGGACCGCCGGCCGCGCAGCCTACGATGCCGGCCTTCGCGATCAGCTCGCCGCCCAGCACGCAATTCAGCTCGCGATTCAGATTTGCGTCGATATCGGCGCTCATCTGATTGCAGAGTTCGCCTTGCGGATGCCCGACGACTACAAGGGCGTCTTCGCGACCCTGCGCGAGCCGCTTGGGCTCGCCCCCGACCTCGTCGCGGGTCTCTCTGCGGCCGCCGGGATGCGAAACGTCTTGGTGCATGCCTACCTGGACGTGGACGACAAGGTCTGGGACGCCCTTGGGCACCTTGACGACCTGCGCGAATTCGCCGCGATTGTCCAGCGATTCGAGGGTTCCGGCTAACCTCGGCGCCGTTCGGACTCCTCGACGGTGAGCTCGGCCGTGGGCACGGCTTCGAGGCGCTCGTCGGGGATCGGCGCGCCGCTCTGGACCGAGAGGCCGTAGGTGCCGGCGGCAAGGCGCTCTTCGGCCCGCTCTACGGCGGCGAGGCGCTCCTTTAGGTCCTCGAGGCGGCTGGCGTCGAGCTCGTCCTGGTAGAGGCCCTCGGAGTCCTCGTCGCCCGGTTCGCGGCGCTCGTCGCTCTCTTCGGGGCTTTCGCCTTCGATCGAGGCGATCTGGCCTTCGACCAGGGCTCGCTCGCGGTCGAGCAGCTCCTTGGCTCGCTGTGGGTTCACGGGCACACCGTATCGGTCGACCCAGGGCGCCGCCGCCTCCCATCGCAGCTCGCTATTCTTGCCTTCAGCCTCGCGCCTCGGCCCGGGGTTTTGTCTTGTAAAGGCGCGTAAGCAATCGAGGGTTCGAATGGCTCGCGGAGATGTCCGCATCGCAGTGACGCTGGCTTGCGAAGACTGCAAACGGCGCAACTACCAGACCAACAAGTCGCGGCGGAACACGCCCGACCGGATCGAGCTGCGCAAGTTCTGCCGCTGGTGCGGCAAGCACACGGCTCATAAGGAGACGCGCTAGTGACCCCTCTGACCAACGTGGGCCAGGGAATGACGAGGTCCAGGCGCCGGCAGGCAAGGACGCAGGGAGCCCAAATAGCAGCGCTATTTGGGCGACTGAGGACGCAGCATGACGGCGATCTGGGGCCGTCATTCACGGCCCGACGTTGTCAGAGGGGGAGCTGAAAAAGCCGCGATGGCCAAGAGCCGCGCACAGCGCAAGGCCGAGCGTCGCGCCCGCGAAGAAAAGGAACTGCAGCGCGCGGGCAGCGAGCGCACCGCGGAGTCGCGGGCGCAGCACGACACGCAGGTCCCGATCTCCGGCGAGGTCGCCGAGGTCGAGGCGATCGAGGCCGGCATCGCCGTTGGCGCCCAGGAGGCGCAGCTCGAGACCCCCGACGCGCCCAAGCCGAGCCGCGCCCAGCGCCGCGCCGAGGCGAAGGCGCTGAAGGAGACCGAAAAGCGCAAGCGCGACGAGCGCAAGAAGCGCGAGCGCGAGCAGCTCGACCGCAAGCAGAAGCAGGCCGCGGCCGAACGCACCCGCGGCGGCGTCTTCGGCTTCCTCGCCTCCTGCTGGGCGGAGCTGAAGAAGGTGCAGTGGCCGGACCGCGACACGCTGGTGCAGGCGACGGCCGTCACGATCATCTTCGTCACCGTCGCCGCCACCTACCTCGGCGTCCTCGACACCGTCTTCAACTACCTGGTCAAACAGATCCTCTAACGGATCTCCTAAACAGAGGACTTCCAAAGAGATGTATCGCTGGTACGTGATCAACACCTACTCGGGACACGAGAACAAGGTCAAGCACAACCTCGAGCACCGCGTGCAGACGATGAGCCAGAACCGCAACGTGCGGCAGGTGGTCGTCCCCACCGAGCAGGTGATGGAACTGGGCAAGGACGGTCAGAAAGAACCGAAGGAGAAACGGACGATGCCGGGCTACGTCCTGGTCAACATGGAGATGACCGACGACGCCTGGAGCCTGGTCAAGAACACGCCCGGCGTCACCGGCTTCGTCGGTTCGCGCAACAAGCCCGTGCCGCTCTCCAAGCCCGAGGTCGACCGCCTGCTGCACCGCGAGACCGCCGAGCGGCCGCGGACTCAGGCCCAGTTCTCGATCGGCGAGTCGGTCAAAGTCGTCTCCGGTCCGCTCTCGGACTTCTCGGGCGAGATCGCCGAGATCAACGAGGACGCGGCCAAACTCAAGGTGCTGGTCTCGATCTTCGGCCGCGAGACGCCGGTCGAGGTCGGCTACGACCAAGTGAAGAAGATCTAGCCAGGACCGCTACTCTCTCCGATCCCGATGGCGAAGAAGGTCCTCACCCAGATCAAGCTGCAGATCTCGGCCGGCTCGGCCAACCCGGCGCCCCCGGTGGGCCCGGCGCTGGGCCAGCACGGGGTCAACATCATGGAGTTCTGCAAGGCGTTCAACGCCCAGACCCAGTCCGAAGGCGGGACGATCATCCCGGTCGAGATCACCGTCTACGAGGACCGCTCCTTCGACTTCATCACCAAGACGCCGCCCGCCGCCGTCCTGATCAAGGAGGCGATCGGGATCAAGAAGGGCTCGGGCGAGCCCCACGTCAACAAGGTCGGCACGATCACGATGGACCAGGTGCGCCAGATCGCCGAGCGCAAGATGCCCGACCTCAACGCCAACGACCTCGACGCCGCCTCGAAGATCATCGCCGGCACCGCCCGTTCGATGGGCGTCGACGTCGCCTAGGAGCAGGATGGCTCACGGCAAGCGCTTCCGCAAGCAGATCGACAAGGTGCAGCGCGAACGCGCCTACCCGCCGGCCGAGGCGATTACCCTGATCAAGGAGACCGCCAGCGCCAACTTCGACGAGACGGTCGAGTTGCACGTCCTGCTCGGCGTCAACGTCCGTCACGCCGAGGAGCAGCTGCGCGGCACGCTGGCGCTGCCGCACGGCCTCGGCAAGGACGTCACCGTCGCCGTCTTCGCCCAGGGTCAGCAGGCCCGCGACGCGGAAGCGGCCGCCGCCGACTTCGTCGGCGGCGACGACCTCGCCAAGAAAGTCGAGGAGGAGGGCTGGACCGATTTCGACGTGGCGATCGCGACGCCGCAGATGATGGGCACCGTCGGCAAGCTCGGCCGCGTGCTCGGCCCGCAGGGCAAGATGCCGAACCCGAAGGTCGGCACCGTCACCGACGACATTGAGAAAGCGGTCAGCGAGTCGAAGGCCGGCAAGGTCGAATACCGCACCGACCGCCAGGCGATCGTCCACATGTCGATCGGCAAGGCCAGCCTCGAGCCGGCCAAGCTGCTGGAGAACTTCAACGCCGTGATGGAGGAGATCGTCCGCGCCAAGCCCTCGGCGGCGAAAGGGCGCTACATCGTCTCCTGCACGGTGGCGACGACGATGGGCCCCGGCATCCGCGTCGACGCCTCGAAGGTGGGCGACCGCGACGAAGTCGCCGCGACCCAGACGGCAGAGGAGCCGGTGACGGCCTAAACTCCCGCGTCCGCCCAAGACCATCGGCAACCGCCGACGGGCCTAAAACCGACGTATATCGACGGAAATCGGCCCATCGGCGGTGGAAGTCCGGTGCAGGTGAACCATGAACAGAGACGAGAAGGCAGCAACAATCGAGGAGATCGCCGCCCAGATCGAGGCGGCCGAGGCGATCTTCGCCGTCGACTACCGGGGGATCAGCGTGCCCCAGGCGGCCGAGCTGCGCGGCAAGCTGCGCGAAGCCGACGCCAGCTTCCGCATCGTCAAGAACCGCCTGACCAAGATCGCCGCCGACAAAGTCGGCGAGGAGCGGCTGGCCGAGCTGCTGCAGGGACCGACCGCGCTCACCTTCGTGCGCGGCGACACGGCGATGGCCGCGAAGGCGATCTCGAGCTTCAACAAAGAGCACGAAGTGCTCACCTACCGCGGCGGCTTCATGGGCGAAACCGTCCTCGACGAGGATCGCTTCAAGTCGATCGCCAGGCTGCCGGCGCGCGACGTGCTCAACGGCCAGTTCGCCGGCATCGTCGCCAGCCCCCTGACCGGCCTAGTCCGCGGCCTCGGCTCGATGATCCAAGGCCTCGCCCTTCAGCTTGGGCAAATAGCCGAGCAGGGCCTCGTCAGCGGCGAGTCGCCGGCGGAGTCCAAGACGGCTGAGGCTGAGGAAGCTGACGAGGGCGAGACAGCTGCCGATCCTGGCCAGTCGACAGACGAGGCTGCTGCTGAGGACGCCGCTTCGGATGAGAACGCTGCTACTGAGGACGCATCTGCCGCGGCCCAAGAGCCCGAGGATGAAACTTCTAATGAGGAAGAGGAGGAGTAAGTGGCAAGCAAGGTTTCGACAGAGGACTGGATCGAAGAGCTGAAGAGCATCTCGGTGCTCGAGCTCTCCGAGCGGATCAAGGCCCTCGAGGAGGAGTTCGGCGTCTCGGCGACCGCGGTCGCTGCTGCGGCTCCCGCTGCGGCGGGCGCTCCCGCCGGCGACGGCGGCGGCGACGAGGAGAGCTCGACGGTGGACGTCGTGCTCGCCGAGGTCGGCGGCCAGAAGGTGCCCGTGATCAAGGTCGTGCGCTCCGCCACCGGCCTCGGCCTGAAAGAGGCCAAGGCCCTGGTCGACGAAGCGCCGAAGGCGATCAAGGAGGGCGTCGAGCGCGAGGAGGCCGACAAGCTCAAGGCCGAGCTCGAGGAGGCGGGCGCCACCGTCGAGCTAAAGTAAAACCCGCAAAGTCCGCGATTCGGTCCCGGCAGGGGGCCGAGTTGGCGGCCGCGCGCGTCCGTATGTTATTTTTCGTGGTCGCGCGCCAGTTGTGTCCCCTGCTCCATATCTGCGCTGTTTTTAACGTCCCTCTGACCGTCTGAGGAGTCGCCGACTTTGGCACGTTCGAACGCTGCCCCCGTAACCCGTAGGAGCTTTTCCCGCCTAGAAAATCCGCTCGAAGTCCCGCACCTGATCGATATCCAGCGTCGCTCGTTCGAAGAGCTGACGGACCCGAAGAAGGGCGGGCTTCGGGAGACGATCAACGACATATCCCCGATCGAGGACTACACGGGGAACCTCGCCATCGTCTTCGGCGAGTTCAAATTCGAGGATCCGGCGCACTCGATCGAGGAGTGCCGCGAGAAGGACATGACCTACTCGCGACCCCTCTCGGCGACCGTCGCCTTCCAGAACAAAGAGACCGGCGAGATCCGCGAGCAGGCCGTCTTTATGGGCGACTTCCCGTGGATGACCGACCGCGGCACGTTCATCATCAACGGCACCGAGCGCGTCGTCGTCACCCAGCTCGTCCGCTCCCCCGGCGCCTACGTGATGGCGCCGAAGGACGCCGAGAAGCAGGTCTTCATCGCCAACCTGATGCCGGCCCGCGGCTCCTGGCTCGAGCTGGAGATCGACAAAAAAGGCAAAGTCTTCGTCCGCATCGACCGCAAGCGCAAGCTGCCGGTGACCGTGCTGCTGCGCGCGATGGGCTACGTCGAGGACGAGAAGCTGCTCGACCTCTTCGACAACTCGGTCTACATCCGCCACACGATCGAGGCGGACACCGAGGCGACCCGCACCGAGGAGGGCGCCCTGATCGAGCTGTTCAAGAAGCAGCGTCCGGGCGAGCCGCCCTCGGTCGACGCCGCCCGCAACCTGCTCGACCAGCTCTTCTTCGACCCCAAGCGCTACGACCTCACGCGGGTCGGCCGCTACAAGCTGAACGCGCGCCTCGACCTCGACATCGACCTCGACACGCGGGTCCTCACCCACGACGACATCATCGCCCTCGTCAAGGAGCTGGTCAGCCTGCCGAAGCTGCTCGGCATCCCCGAGGAGATCGACGAGGAGAACCCGATCAAGGACTACGCGGCGGAGGCGCTGACCTACGCCCGCGAGCCGGTCAACGAGCACCTCGACGAGTACGAGCACTTCGGCAACCGCCGCCTGCGCACCGTCGGCGAGCTGATCCAGGAGGCCTTCCGCATCGGCCTCTACCGGATGGAGCGCGTCGTCCGCGAGCGGCTGACGACCGAAGACTCCGATGCGATCACGCCGCAGACGATCATCAACATCCGCCCCGTCGTCGCGGCGATGAAGGAGTTCTTCGGCTCCTCGCAGCTCTCCCAGTTCATGGACCAGACCAACTCGCTGGCCGGGCTCACGCACCGACGCCGCCTCTCGGCGCTCGGGGCCGGTGGGCTGACCCGCGAGCGGGCGCCGATCGAGGTCCGCGACGTGCACCCGACCCACTACGGGCGCATGTGCCCGATCGAGACGCCGGAGGGTCCGAACATCGGCCTGATCGGCTCGCTCTCCTCCTACGCGGAGGTCTCCGAGCACGGTTTCGTCACCACCCCCTACCGGGTGGTCAAAGACGGCGTCGTGACGAAAAAGATCGTCCACCTCGACGCGACGCAGGAGGAGGAAAAGGTCATCGCCCAGGCGAACGCCGAGGTCGATCCGTCGAGCGGCAAGCTGAAGGGCCCGCAGGTCCTCGTCCGCGCCGCCGACCAGGAGTACTCGACGGCGACGCCCAAGGAAGTCGACCTGATGGACGTCTCGCCGACCCAGATCTGGTCGGTGGCAACGGCGCTGATCCCCTTCCTCGAGCACGACGACGCCAACCGGGCGCTGATGGGCTCCAACATGCAGCGCCAGGCGGTGCCGCTGCTGAAGCCCGACCCGCCGCTGATCGGCACCGGCATGGAGCGCCGCGCCGCGATCGACACCGGCGACGTCGTCCTCGCCGCCAACGACGGCGAGGTCAGCCACGTCGACTCGAGCAAGATCGTCGTCTCGCACGGCTCGAAGAGCGACGAGTACCCCCTGCACAAGTTCATGCGCTCCAACCAGGGCACGGTGATCCACCAGCGTCCGATCGTCGCCAGCGGCCAGAAGGTGAAGGCCGGCGACGTGCTCGCCGACGGTTCCTCGACGGCCGGCGGCGAGATCGCGCTGGGCAAGAACTGCCTGGTCGCCTTCATGTCCTGGGAGGGCTACAACTTCGAGGACGCGATCATCCTCTCCGAGCGCCTGGTCAAGGACGACGAGCTGACCTCGATCCACATCGAGGAGTACGAGATCGACGCCCGCAC
>JBLMYD010000016.1:0-8625 GCA_050258095.1 Chloroflexota bacterium | reverse complement strand
GGCCGGGAGCTCCCGGAGACCCGCCCCCGACACTCCATATCGCGCCCCACCGGGGTAAGACCTTCCTGCCGCGAATGCCGCTAATTGCGAGATAGCTTTGGCGGAAGGGGTGTTGAGGGCTCCGATGGCGGTTGTAGTTTGCGGGTGCATGGGCAAACCGGCAGTTCACCTGAAAGCAGTCAGCGCGGCGAACGAGGAGCTGCACGAGACCGCCAAGCAGGCGCTCGAGTGGGTCAAGGTCAGCGAGAAGCGCGTCGCCGCGGCCGAGGCGAAGCTCGAGGCGGTTCGGGCCGAGACCCGGGAGCGGGCGATGGGCGCATTGCGCAAGATCGGCGAGGAGGGCCGCGAGCGGATCGCCGCCGAGCGCGAGAGGCGCAAGGCCGCCGAGGCGCGCGCCGTCCGTGCCGAGCAGGCGCGCGATCGCGCCGAGGGCTCCTTCGAGCGAGCCCGGCAGGACGCCGAGAGGGATCGCGAGGCGCTCGCGAAGGAGCTGCGGTCCGAGCGCGAGGAGGAGATCGCCGCTGCGAGGCGCGATGCCGACCAGCGCGTCGCCGCCGCCGAGCAGCGGGCCGCCGAAGCCGAGGCCAAGGCGGCCGAGGCCCACGAGCTCGCGGTGCGCTTGGAGGCTGAGATCGAGGAGCGTGTGATGCAGGGCACCGTCGACGTGCGCCGCGAAGCGCAGGAGCGGATCGGGGAGCTGGTCGAGAAGGTCGAAGGCGAGGCCACCGAGAAGGCCCGGGCACGGGCCGAGGAGGCGCTGAAAGCCGAGTCCGAGCGGATCCGCGCCCAGGCCGAGCAGCGCGAGCAGCGGGTCCGGGAGGCGGCCGAGGACGAGATCAAGGCGAGCGCCAAACGGGCCCGTCGCGAGGTGCTGGCCGCGGTCGAGCGGACGGCGCCGGAATGGGCGCGCCGCGAGCCCAGCGCCTCCGGGTCGACCTACCGGACGTTCTAGACCTCTCTAGCATCCGCGCCCGTGCGCGAGGTGCGGATACACGACACCCTCAGCGGGGCGCTGACGATCCTCGACCCGAAGCGGGAGGTGGGGATCTACGCCTGCGGGCCGACTGTGTACAGCCGGATCCACATCGGCAACGCGCGGCCCTTCGTCGTCTTCTCGCTGCTGGCGCGGTTCCTGCGCTCGGAGGGGTATGAGACGAAGCTGGTCGTCAACGTCACCGACATCAACGACAAGATCTACGTCGCCGCGCGCGAGGCGGGGGAGGGGTCGGCGGCGTTCGCCGAGCGGATGACCGCGGCGTACTTCGCGGACACGGACCGTCTCGGCCTCGGCAGGCCCGACGCCGAGCCGCTGGCGACCGAGACGATCGCCGGGATCGTCGCCCTGATCGAGGAGCTGATCGGCGCCGGGCACGCCTACGAGTCGGGCGGCGACGTCTACTTCCGCGTCAAGAGCTTCGACGACTACGGCAAGCTCTCCAACCGCCGCACCGAGGACATGGACCAGGGCGAGGACGCGGGGGCCGAATCGCTGAAGGAGGACCCGCTCGACTTCGCCCTCTGGAAGGCGCAGAAGCCCGACGAGGACACCTCGTGGGACTCGCCCTGGGGGCCGGGCCGGCCCGCCTGGCACATCGAGTGCTCGGTGATGGCCGAGCAGGAGCTGGGCGCCTCGTTCGCCATCCACGGCGGCGGCTCGGACCTGATCTTCCCCCACCACGAGAACGAGATCGCCCAGTCCGAGGGGGCGGGACGCCCGTTCGCGAGCCTCTGGATGCACAACGGGATGATCGAGACGGACGCGGCCAAGATGTCGAAGTCGGAGGGCAACATCTTTCAGCTCTCGGAGGCGCTGGATCGGTATGGGCGCGAGGCGGTTGTGGCCTACTTGATCTCGGGGCATTACCGGCAGCCGTTGGCGTTTGGCGAGGACGAGATGGAGCAGGCGGTGGCGAGGGTCGAGAGGCTGCGCAATTTCTTCCGTGAGCACCCTGTTGAGGGGGCGGCGGGGGAGGCTCCGGCGGAGCAACTCGCAGGGGATGCGGGGGAGGGCTCGGAGGAGCAAAAGCGGGGAGGCTCCTCCGAGCCCTCCCCCGCATCCCGCCTCACAGCTTTCCGGGATGCGCTGGCTGATGACTTCAATACGCCCAGGGCGATGGCGGAGGTGTTCGAGTTCGTGGCGGACGCCAATCGCGGCGATGTTCCTGGAGCTTCTATGGCTCTGGCCGAGATGCTCGACCTCGTCGGTCTCAGCTCCCTTACCCAGCCGGATCAGGGGGCTGAGGTCGATGAGGAGGCCGAGAAGCTGTTGGGGGAGCGGGAGGCGGCGCGGGCGGAGAAGGACTTTGCGCGGGCGGATGAGATTCGGGGTCGGTTGGCGGAGCTGGGCTGGGAGGTTCGAGACGGGGCCGAGGGCGCGAAGCTCGTGCCCAAGGCTTAGATGGCTCCGCAGCTGATCTACGGCAAGCGGCCGGTTGCCGAGGCCGAGCGGGGGAGGCGGCAGGTCCGGCGGGTTTGGCGGGCGCCCGAGACGTCCGGCGAGGAGCTGGAGCGGCTCTGCGGGTCGCCGGACCACCAGGGCGTCGTTGCCGAGGTCGATCCGTATTCATATGCCGATGTGGCGGCGATGCTCGCGGGGGAGGGGGCGCTGCTCGTGGCGCTCGATCAGGTGCAGGACCCGCGCAACCTTGGCGCCGTCGCCCGCTCGGCTGAGGCGGCCGGAGCGGCGGGGCTCGTCATCCCCGAGCGCCGTGCGGCGGAGGTGACGGCGGTCGTCTGCAAGGCGTCGGCCGGCGCAGTCGAGCACCTGCCGGTCGCCCGCGTCCGCAACCTCGCCGACTGGCTGGCCGAGGCCAAGCGGGCCGGCTTCTGGATTTGGGGCGCCGAGGCCGAGGCCGAGCAGGCGCCCTGGGACGTCGACCTGACCGGCTCGACGATCCTCGTCCTCGGCGGCGAGGGCAAGGGCCTGCGCCCCCGCGTCGCATCGTCCTGCGACGGCCTCGTCGCCCTGCCGCAACGGGGCAAGACGGCTTCGCTGAACGTCTCAGCGGCGGCGGCCGCTCTACTGTTCGAGGCCGTTCGGCAGCGGCGTGTCTAGGCGAGCATCGCTCGTATGTGCTCACGATCGGATGCGGGTACGGGAAGGTCATCCACTAGACCAAGCAGCTTGTCGATCTCAACCAGGTTCGCCGCCAACGCGTCGCGGGCGAATTCCCAGTCGCGCTTGCGGCCGGCAGCGCACTTGGCCGAGCCGTCTCCCAGGCTGCTCTCGATCTCGATTGCCTTCTCGGGGCAGTGGAGCGGGTAGACGTCGGCCTCCATGGAGACGAGCATCGCCTCGGGTGGTCCCGAGACGTCGGCTGCCGCGGAGATCACGTGCTCGAATTGCGATCGGTTCATGGAACCCTCAAACCGCGTCCAGGATCTTGCGGCGCTCGGGCTCGCTGAGCAGCCCGACAAACGGGGAGTTCTGGCGAAGATCGCGCCCACGGCGGTCGTCTGCCGTTATCGCCTCGCGGATCTCTGTCAGCGGCAGCGCGAAGACCTCGTCCCAGAGCTGGGCATAGCGTGGGTCGATCCTGCCTTCGTCTCTCCATCGCTTGACCTTGCGCTGCGCTTCGTCGACAGCGGCACGGCGCAGGCGGGGGCCAATGCTCGGTGGTAGGCGAGGCTGCGCAGCTCCGCCCTTCGGTATGGGTCGGCTGAGCGGGTCGATCCCACCAGCGTCGTCGGGCGCACGACGGGCACGTCTCCTGAGGCGATCCAGTTGTTGAGCGCCGTGTGGCTGAACACCCGAACGTACGTTCCGGGTTGACAGAACTCTGCCCGGCCGTAAACTACCGCCGCAATAAAAGGATGAACCTCAGCTTGAGTCTGAGGGGATCCAGTCCGAACAGGGCGCCCCAGGGGAGGTAAGGCGCCACGACCCTTCGTTCAAGGAGAAGGATCAGTGGCTCTATCTTCGCCTACGCATGAAATGCAGCTCCCCTCCGGCCGGCTCAACGGGTCGCTCAGGCCGTCTGAGCCTAACCCTCAAGCTGAACTTGATGACCACTACCTGGTTGCCCTCGCCAAGGATGGTCGCTCCGATGCGTACAACGCGATCGTGCGGCGCTACCGCGGCTTCGTCCGCCTCAAGGCGTCCTCCTACTTCCTGCTCGGCGGCGAGTCGGACGACCTGATCCAGGAAGGCCTGCTCGGCCTCTACAAGGCGATTCGCGACTACCGCACCGATCGCGAGTCGAGCTTCCGCAACTTCGCCGAGCTCTGCATCACGCGCCAGATCATCACCGCCGTGAAGACGGCGACGCGCAACAAGCACACGCCGCTCAACCAGTACGTCTCCTTCAGCCAGACGCCGGCCGCCGCCGGCGACTCCGACACCACGCTCGACGAGATCCTGCCGGGCCCGTCCGTGCACGATCCGGTCAACCAGGTGATCGCTTCCGAAGAGCTGGAGAGCCTCGTCTCCTGCCTCTCGGGCGTTTCCGGCGTCCTCTCCGACCTCGAGAGCCGCGTCCTCTCGCTCTACCTCGACGGCCACTCCTACGAGGCGACGGCCGAGCGCCTCGAGTGCGACACGAAGACGGTCGACAACGCCCTGCAGCGCGTCAAGCGCAAGGTCGCCGCCCACCTCGCCTCGCGGGAGACGCCGCTCTAATCAGCCCGGGGCTGGGCGGACCGCCCAGATAGCCACGACCGGCGGCAAGAGCAGGAGGGCCAGCGAGGCGACCTCGGCGATCGCGTCTGCCGTGCCGAAGCCGCCGAGATGCGTGGCGTGAAAGACGAGGTGGATCGAGGCGGCGAGCAGCCAGGCGACGCAGGCTGCCCGTACGAGGGTGGGCTCGAGGGCGACCGCCGCCCAGGCGAAGAGGACGGCGAAGCCGAGGTAGAGGCCGCCGACGTCAGTCACCAGGTGCTCGTTGTAGGGAGGCAGCAGCTCGACCCAGTGAGCGAAGAACGGGAAGTCGTCGTAGAACGTGTGGGGCGCGACGGCAGCGATGACGCCGATCGAGGCGGCGGCGAGGAAAAGGATCCCGAGCGCGATTCGGGCGCTGCGCGGCGATCTCACCGGCCGCAGTCTGTCATCGAGGCAGGTCGCCGATGACGACGCCCTCAGCCACGCCGTCTATATTCGATTTCCCGCCCGCCTAGCTCAATTGGTAGAGCACCGCTCTTGTAAAGCGGAGGTTTCCGGTTCGATCCCGGAGGCGGGCTTCGAGACGTGCCTCCACTTCGAGGTCACTATGGGTCTTCAACTGGAGGCACGTCAGCCGTCGCCGAGGATGCGGGCCTTCTCGGCCGCCAGCTCCTCGTCGGTGAGGATGCCCTTCTCGTGCAGGGCGGCGAGGCGCTCGAGGCGTTGCAGCCTGGCGTCGTCGTCCGGTGGTGCGACCTCGGCGGTGGGTGCCTCGGTCGTCGGCGCCTCCGCAGGCGGCTTGCGCATCTCGGGCAGGCGCAGCTTCGAGGCGCGCTCGGCGAGGTTGGCGTCCTTGACCGCGCCGACGACGCGCGCCTTGGTGCGGCCGTAGAGCTCGCCGAAGTCCGCGTCCGGGAATTCCTCCCCGCTCTGTTTGCGCAGCTCGTGGATGCCGAAGGCGGCCAGGCCGGCGATGACCAGGGTGGTGAGGAAGGAGCGTAGGTTCTGGCTCGGGGCCGAGAGGAAGTAGATGCCGACCACGATCGCCAGCAGGGCGTAGGCGTAGCCGACGTGCTCGCTGAGCGCCGGCGCCAGCACCCTGCGCGTCGACCGCGCCGAGCCGGTCGGCGAGGCGAGCCAGCCGGCGGCGCCGAAGAGGACGCCGACGACGATCACCGTGGTGGCGATGCTGGTCATCAGCGAGGTGCCGATCGACCAGGCCGCTTCCGCCGCCGGTTTGACGCTTTCTTCGTCGACCAGCTGGCCGACGACGATCCCGCCGGCGACCTCGCGCAGGACGATCGAGGCGAAGCCCGCCGCGACCAGACCCACCCCGCAGAAGAGCACGGTCACCCAGCGCCCCTCGCGCGAGAGGTAGATCGCCAGCCCGAAGGAGAGGAGCGTGAGCAGCGAGAGCAGCAGCGCCAGGCCCTTGACCGCGACGACGATGCTCTGCGCCGTCTTCAGCTGGTCGGAGCGCAGGATCGTGACCTGGCCGGCGTTTTCGGGCAGCTTTTCGGCGAGCCCGGCGCCGATCCCGACCTGGTCGGCGAGGTTGGTGACCAGTTCGCGCAGGTTGAGGCTGACCTTGCCTTCTTCGGCCGAGACCGTGCCTTCCTTTTCTTCGAGCACGGCGAGCAGCTGTTCGTGCGCGGTCCGGTTGGCCGTCTTCCAGAGTTCCTGGGCGGTCGAGCTCTGCAGCACCTTGTCGGCGCCGTCGCCCGCCACCTGGCGCAGGCCGCCGGAGACCGGCCCGGCCAGCTTCTTCGTCTCGCCGGGCAGGATGTCTTCGAGTTCTTTTTCGACGTCGACGTTTTCGTAGAGCTGGTCGACGAGGAAGTTGCCGACGGCTTCGCGGATCGTTTCGTTCTGGATCAGCCGGCCGCTGGTGTTGGTCCAGTCTTCCGTGTTGAGCGCCTGGCGTTCGGTCCAGATCGCGAAGATGCTGAGGAAGGTGAGCACCGAGCCGAGGACGACCAGGGCCCTGACCGCGCGTCGGCGTCCTCGACTCATCGACCTGGATGCTATACGTGGTTGTCGATGAAGTTGGAAGGAATCCACCACATCACCGCGATTAGCGCCGACGCCCAGCGCAACGTCGACTTCTACGCCGGGACGATGGGGCTGCGACTGGTCAAGAAGACCGTCAACCAGGACAACCCGTCCGTCTACCACCTCTTCTTCGCGGACGAGAAGGGCAGCGCCGGCTCCGACCTCACCTTCTTCGAGTTCCCGGGCGTGCCGCCGGGACGCGCCGGCGCCGGCGACGTCCACCGGATCGTCTGGCGCGTCGCCTCGCATGAGGCGATCGACTTCTGGGAGGAGCGCCTCGCCGCCGCCGGCATCGCCGGCGAGCGCGTCGGTGGGGGCCTGCGCTTCGCCGATCCGGAGGGGCTGGAGCACGAGCTGGCCGTGGTCGAGGTCACCGACGAGCCGCTGATTGCCGACCACCCCGAGGTGCCGGCCGCGGTCGCCCTGCGCGGCTTCCACGCCGTCTGCGCCTACAGCGGCGCCCCGGAGGCGAGCAGCGCCCTGCTCGAGGCGCTCGCGTTCGAACGGCTCGACGGCGGCGCCTGGGAAGCGCGCGGCGCGACGCGCGGCGGCCTCTACCTCTACGACGAGCCGCCCGAGGAGCACGCCCGGCAGGGCGCCGGCAGCGTCCACCACGTCGCCTGGGCCTCGACCGTCGACGAGCACGAGGCCTGGCGCGAGCGGGCGATCTCCGCCGGTGCGCAGCCGACCCCCGTGATCGACCGCTTCTACTTCCGCTCGATCTACTTCCGCGAGCCGAGCGGGGTGCTGTTCGAGATCGCGACCCTCGGTCCGGGCTTCACCGTCGACGAGCCGCTCGAGCACCTGGGGGAGAAGCTCTCGCTGCCGCCGGCCTTCGAGCACCTGCGCGACGAGGTCGAGCCGCACTTGCGCCCGGTCGTCAATCCGCGCACGGTCTCAGCCGGGTGACCGACAGCTTCGTCTGGAGGGACGTCGGGCGGATCGTCGTCTTCCGCGACGCCGCCGTCGCGGCTGCCCCCGCCATGCTGGCCGAGCAGGGGATGGAGCCGTTCGACCTGCTCTCGACCGAGCGGCACCTGAGCGGGGCCCACGGTCTGGCAGGCGCCGCCCTCGCCGTTCACGACGTCCCGGCCGGCGGCGTCCCCGAGGCCGCCGCGGCGCTGCTCGACTCGGTCCGCGCGCCGAACCTCGTCGCGCTCGGCGGCGGACGGGCGATCGACACGGCGAAGGCGATCGCCGCCGTCACCGGCGCCCGCGTCGCCGCGATCCCGACGACGATGTCGGGGGCCGAGATGACCGGCATCCACCGCCTGCCGGCGGGCGCCGAGAGCCGCGTCCGCGGCCTGGCTCGTGCGAGCCTCGTGATCGCCGACCCGGAGGCGATGACCAGCGCGCCCGAGCCGGAGCTGCGCGTCAGCTCGATGAACGCCCTCGCCCACGGCGCCGACTCCCTCTACACGCCGCTCGCCAACCCGGTCTCGCGGATGGCGGCGCTGCGCGGGGCGGAGTCGATCGCCGCCGCCCTCGACCAGGCGCCGACGACGCGCGACCGCGCCGCCCTCGCCCTCGGCTCGATCCTCTGCGGCTACGCGATCGACTCCGGCGGCCTCGCGATCCACCACGTCATCTGCCAGACGCTGGTCCGCGTCTGCGGCACGCCCCACGCCGGCACCAACGCCGCGATCCTGCCCCGGGCGATGGCCTTCATGGTCCCCCGCGCCCCCGACCAGCTCACAGCCCTCGCCGCCGCGATCGACACCGACCCCGACCACATCGAACCCCGCATCCTCGACCTCGGCGGCAACCCCCCCGGCCTGGGAGAGCTGGGAGCGGACCAAAGCAAGCTCCCCGAAGCCATCGAGGCGATGCTGTTGCGCCCGGACCTGGCGTTCACGCCTGAAGCTCCAACGAAGTCCGACCTGGAAGAGCTCATCGAAAGAGCTTGGTAGCCACCTCTCGGCGGCGCGGGTGGTGTGGGCGGGTGCCCCTCGAACCGGCGGATACTCAAAGTGCCG
>JBLMYD010000015.1:0-10488 GCA_050258095.1 Chloroflexota bacterium | reverse complement strand
TCGATGGAGACCTTCCGGCTCGTCACCCTGCCGCTGATCGCGCCCGGCATCTTCGGCGGCGCGATGCTCGCCTTCGCCCTCTCGATCGACGACTTCGTCATCTCAAACTTCAACTCGGGGACGACCGTCACCTTCCCGCTCTACATCTTCGGCGCCGCCCAGCGCGGCATCCCGGTCGAAGTCAACGTGATCGCGATGATGCTCTTCGGCGTCACCGTCGCCGCGATGGGCTTCGCCACCTGGCAGCAGAGCCGCGCCGAGAAGATGGCCTCCGTCCGCCCCGAGCAGGAGTCGACCCCGATGCCAATCCCCGGCGGCGCCCCCACCCCCGCATGACCGCCGACGGGACTAAAACCGTCGCTATGCGTCGGAAATCGGCCCGTCGGCGGACTCGACTCGCGAATTACGTTGGGGGAGAGTGGCGCGAAGCGGGTGAGGTCGAGGCGCTTGCGGACATCGACCCCGCTACAGGCGAGGTCGTCGCCGAGGTGCCGCTCTCGGGGGTGGACGAGGTGCGGGACGCGGTCGCGGCAGCGCGCGCGGCGCAGCCGGGTTGGCGGGCGGTGCCGCCGCAGCGGCGGGCGCGCGCGGTGCTGGCGCTGCGCGACGGACTCCTGGCGCGGCGCGAGGAGCTGGTCGCGCTGGTCACCGCCGACATGGGCAAGACCCTGGCCGACGCCGACGGCGAGGTCGGCCGCGGGATCGAGTCGGTCGAGTCGGCGGCCGCGATCCCCCACCTGCTCAAGGGCGAGACGCTGGAGGGAGTCGCCGCGGGCGTCGACGTCGAGCTGGTGCGCCAGCCGGTCGGCGTCGTCGCCGCGATCACCCCCTTCAACTTCCCGGCGATGATCCCGCTCTGGTTCCTGCCCTACGCGATCGCCTGCGGCAACTCGTTCGTCCTCAAGCCCTCCGAGCAGGACCCGCGGCCGGCGCAGCTGATCGCGGAGATCGTCGACTCGGTCGCGGAGATCCCGGCCGGCGTCGTCAACCTCGTCCACGGCGGCCGCGAGGCGGTGACCGCGATCCTCGCCGACCCCGGCATCGACGCGATCTCCTTCGTCGGCCGCGCCGAGACGGCCCGCATCGTCGCCGAAGGAGCGGTGCGGACCGGCAAGCGCGTCCAGGCCCTGGGCGGCGCGAAGAACTCCCTCGTCGTCATGCCCGACGCCGACCTCGAGCAGGCGATGCCGGCGATCATGGGCTCGGCCTTCGGCGCCGCCGGCCAGCGTTGCCTCGCCGGCTCCGTCTGCGTCGTCGTCGGCGACGAAACCCGGCGGGCCGAGGTCCGCGAAGCGCTCGTCGCAGCGGCCTCCGCCCTCACCGTCGGGCCCGGCGACGATCCCGCCACCGACGTCTGCCCGATGGTCTCCGCCGCAGCCCGCGACAAGGTCGCGGACGCGATCGACCGCGCCGCCGGAGACGGCGAGACCGAGCTGCTCCTCGACGGCCGCGGCGACCCCGGTCCCGCAGGCACCGTCCTCGGCCCCACCATCGCCGTCGCCACCGACCCCGAGTCCGAGCTCGCCCGCGAAGAGCTCTTCGGCCCCCTGTTGACCATCGTCGACGTCCCCGACCTCGACACGGCCCTCGACTTCCTCAACAACTCGCGCTACGGCAACGCCGGCGCGATCTTCACAAGCTCAGGAGAATCGGCCCGCCAGTACCGCTACGAAGCAGAAGCAGGAATGTTGGGAGTGAACGTGGGCGTTCCCGCTCCGGTCGCCTGGTTCCCCTTCTCCGGCTGGAAGGACTCCATCGACGGAGACCTCCATGCCAACGGCACGGACGCCGTCCGTTTCTATACGCGGGCGAAGGTCATCACCAGTAGGTGGTAGGGGGTCGGGTGCCCCTCCCCATGAGGCCGTCGCGCAGCTGAGTCGTAGCTCTGCTTCGGAACGTGGTCACGAAGCCTCCTGGGGAGGGGCACCCGACCCCCTTCACGGCTACCGGCCGATGTGGAAGCCGATCAGCTCTGGTACCCGGGAGATAAGGGAGCTGACGAGGGACGGTGAATCTCCGGCGAGCTCTGCGCTCTCCTTGCGCATAATCGCGGCGCGGATCAGCTCCCCTCCCGCCCAGCTGAAGGGCTCGGGCGGGACGCGGGTTGGCGAGGGGTCGACGAAGGCGAGGCGGGCGTGGTCGTCGCGGCGGTCGAGGGCGAGGGAGGCGAGCGTGCGGCCGACCATGTGGGAGGGACCGACGCCGTTGCCGGTGTAGCCGGCGGCGGCGAAGGCGCGGTTGCCGCGCAGGGGCATGACGAGGGGCAGGTGGGTCGGTGAGGCGTCGATCGGCCCACCCCAGGCGTGGGTGAGGGCGCGGCCCTCGAGACCGGGGAAGTAGTCCCAGAGGTGCGCGGCGGCTTCGGCGACGACCCCGGCGTCGACCTCGGCGCGGCCGTGCAGGCGCGCCCCCATCGCGATCCGGCCGCCTCCCCAGCCGAAGAGGATGCGGCCGTCGGGCGTCGTGCGGAAGTAGTCGATCAGCGAGCGGCTGTCGGTGATGCACTCGCCGCCGGTCCAGCCGATCTCCTCGAGCAGCTCCGGCACCGGCTCGGTGAGGACGATGTGGGAGGAGGCGACCGTGAGCCGGTTGCGCAGGGGGCCGTGCGGCGACTTCGCCGCGGCGCCGGCGGCGAGCACCGCGCGCGAGGCGCGGACCGTCCCCGCCGCGGTGTGCGCCACGACTTCGGTGGGAGAGCCGACCAGCTGCGTGACGGGCGAGCGCTCGAAGACCGCCACGCCGCGTGCCCGCAACCGCTCGCGCAGCCCGAGCGCCAAGCGCGCCGGCTGCACCGTCGCCGAGGTCGGGTAGAAGGCGCCGCCGCGGAAGGCCGGCGACGCGCAGCGCTCCGCCACCCGCGCGGCGGAGAGCGGCTCGATCGCGTCCGCCACCCCCAGCTCGCGACAGACGGCAAGCGCATCCGCCCAGACCCGGTCGTGCGCCTCAGCAGTCGAGACCTGCAGGTAGCCGCCGGGCCGGTACCAGGCATCGACGCCCTCGCTCGCGCAGAACTCGCCGATGCCGTCGACCGACGCCTCCGCCGCCCGCGCGATCGCCAGCGCCTCGGCGTCCCCCCACCGCTCGCGCATGTTGGGCAGCGAGAACCACATCACGTTGCAGAAGCCGCCGTTCCGCCCGCTCGGCCCGTGCCCGCACCGCCCCGCCTCCAGCAGCGCCACCTCCGCCTCGGGCTCCAGCTGCTTCACGTGCCACGCCGCCCACATCCCGGTGTAACCCCCGCCGACGACGACCACATCGGCTCGCCGCTCCCCCTCCAGCGCCGGCAGCTCCTCCACCGCCGGAGCCTCCTCGAGCCAGTACCCGTGAGCCGTGTGCTTCATCCACGACGGAGTCTGTCAGGGAAGAAGGGATGCCCCTCCCCAGGAGGCTCTGTGACCACAGCCCGAAGCAGAGCCGCGATCCAGCTGCGCGACGGCCTCCGGGGGAGGGGCATCCCTTCTTCCCTCCATACACTCCCCCCGTGGCCACCTTCGACGCCCTCGCCGACCTGCCGCTGGAGATCGAGGGCTACGAGCTGCAGC
Organism: Chloroflexota bacterium; assembly: GCA_050258095.1. Classification (GTDB taxonomy): domain Bacteria; phylum Actinomycetota; class Thermoleophilia; order Solirubrobacterales; family 70-9; genus VRUE01. Next base: position 6,946 of record JBLMYD010000015.1, on the reverse strand, counting down.
CGCTGGAGCTGCACCTGCCGACGTTCGAACGCCTCAGCACCGTCATCCACATGTGGGGCGGCGGCGAGGACGGGCTCGGCGAGGACGTCACCTACGACCCGGTCGACCACGTCGCCTTCCAGGACGCCGGCCCGACGCTCGACCTGACCGGCTACGCGACCCTGGGCGAGTTCTGCGAGCTGATGGCCGAGGAGGACACCTTCCCAGCCGAGCCGCAGCGGGACGTCTCGCGCCTCTACCGGCGCTGGGCCTTCGAGTCGGCGGCGCTCGACCTCGCCCTGCGCCAGGCGGGCAAGGGACTCGGCGAGGCGCTCGGCCGTGAGCCCCGACCCGTCGCCTTCGTCTGCTCGATGCGCCTCGGCGGCGCCGACGGCGAGCCGTCCTCGATCGCCCCCCTGCGCGCCAAGCTCGACCGCTACCCGGAGCTGCGCTTCAAGCTCGACCCGGTCAACGACTGGACCGACGAGCTGATCGCCGAGCTGGTCGAGACCGGCGCCGTCGACTCGCTCGACCTGAAGGGCTTCTACAAGGGGACCACGGTCGACGTCGAGACCGACCCGGAGCTGTACGCGAAGCTGATCGAGGCCTTTCCCGAGGCCTGGATCGAGGACCCCGACGTCAACGAGGAGACGCGCCCGATCCTCGAGCCCGTCCACGACCGGCTCACCTGGGACGCGCCGATCCACTCGATCGCCGACATCGAGGCGCTGCCCTGGCAGCCGCAGATGGTCAACGTCAAGCCCTCGCGGGTCGGCGGCGTGCGCGCGCTCTGCGAGACCTACGACTACTGCGCCGCCAACGGCATCGACGCTTACGGCGGCGGCCAGTGGGAGCTCGGCGTCGGCCGCGGCCAGATCCAGGTCCTCGCCTCGCTCTTCCACCCCGACACGCCGAACGACACCGCCCCTCGCGGCTACAACGAAGCCGAGCCACCGCCGGGACTGCCGACCAGCCCGCTCGCGCCTAAGCTGAGTGAGACAGGCTTCCGCTGGGACGACTGAGAAAGGAACAGATGGCCGACAAAAGCTTCGCCGACGCGCTCAACGAGCAGATCGCCAACGAGTTCGCCGCCTCGCAGCAGTACGTGGGCGCCGCCGTCTACTACGACGCGGAGACGCTGCCCCGGCTCGCCGCCTTCTTCTACCGGCAGGCGATGGAGGAGCGCGAGCACGCGATGATGATGGTCCAGTACCTGCTCGACGTCGGCGAGGAGGTCCACATCCCCGACATCAAGTCGCAGCAGACGAGCTTCGCCGACGGCGTCGCGCCGGTGCGCAGCGCGCTCGAACAGGAGAAGCGGGTCGGCGAGGAGATCTACGCGCTCTTCGAGCTCGCGCGCGAGGCCAAGGACTACCGCGCCGAGCAGTTCATGCAGTGGTTCGTCAAGGAGCAGGTCGAGGAGGTCGCGCTGATGGGCGACCTGCTCAACGTCGTCGAACGCTCCAAGGACAACCTGCTGCTCGCCGAGGACTACATCGCCCGCGAGAACCCGGGCGCCGAGGGAGAAGACCCGACCGCTCCGCCGACGGCGGGGATGGGCGGGTAGGACGAGGGCCAGACCGCGGAATCGACTGGTATCCTGCTGCGAAATAGAAGGGTTACTAGTTGCGAAATAGACGGGTGGATCATGCCTTATACGCCTCGCACCCTCGATCTGGAGCTTGACGAGATCCTCGGATCCCTGCCCGCGCTTGCGATCGAGGGACCAAAGGGAGTGGGTAAGACGGAGACGGCATCGCGCCGTGCCGCGACGACCCACCGACTTGACGATCCGGCGCGGCTGACCCTCGCCGAAGCCGACCCCGGTCGCCTGCTCGACGGCGAGAAGCCGATTCTGCTTGACGAGTGGCAGCGGCTTCCCGAGACCTGGGACCTCGTCAGACGAGCGGTCGATGATGGTGCAGGGCCCGAAAGCTTCCTCCTCACCGGCTCGGCGTCCCCCGACGGCACCGGTCGCCACTCCGGTGCCGGGCGGATCCCGACGATCCGGATGCGTCCATTGACTCTGGCCGAGCGCCTCGACGATCCACCCTCGGTGAGCTTGGCCGAGCTGCTCGAGGGTGGGCATCCGGACCTCAGCGGCGAAACCTCGATCGGGCTCGAAGACTACGTCGACGAAATCCTCGCCTCCGGCTTCCCCGGCCTCCGCGGCGTCTCCGATCGTGTCCTGCGACTGCAGCTCGACAGCTACATCGAGCGCATCGTCGATCGCGACTTCCCGGAGCTCGGCCACGCGGTCCGCAACCCCAGCGGGCTACGACGTTGGCTGGCCGCCTATGCCGCCGCCACCGCGACGACGACCTCCTTCGAGAAGATCCGGGCGGCGGCAACCGGCGACGAGGGGGAGCAGCTTTCGAAGGATGCCGCCCGTCCTTACCGCGCCATCCTCGAGCGCCTTTGGCTGCTCGATCCTGTTCTCGCCTGGCAACCGACCCGGCGACACCTCTCGCGCCTCACGGCCGCCTCGAAGCACCACCTCGCCGATCCGGCCCTCGCGGCCCGCCTGCTCGGCGCGACGCGTGCGGCGCTTCTCGAGAACGCCGAGCTGGGCCCTCCGCTCCCCCGCGACGGCACCCTCCTCGGAGCGCTCTTCGAGTCTCTGGTGACCCTCTGCGTCCGGGTCTACGCACAGCACAGCGAGGCAAGGACGGGGCACCTGCGTACCTTCAGCGGCAATCGCGAGATCGACCTCATAGTCGAGGCCCAAGACAAACGCGTCCTCGCGATCGAGGTCAAGCTGAAACGCACCATCAAGGATGACGACACCCGCAACCTCCACTGGCTCGGAGAGAAGATCGGCGACGAACTGCTCGACGCGATCGTCGTCACGACCGGCGAGTTCGCCTACCGCCGTCCGGACGGGGTTGGAGTCGTTCCGGCGGCGTTGTTGGGGCCGTGACGAGACACTCCCCGAGGTTTGCGACTGCGACCGTAATCGGCGAGGTGCGCACGTCGCTGCCGCTCGATCTCGCTAGCTGTCCTACCCCAGCCACCCCGCGCGGCGACGCATCGACTTCAGGCGCCGGAACTCGGCGATGTCCTCGCGCAGGGCGGCGGGAGCGGGCGCCGGGAGGAAGCGGGCCGGGAGGGGCGACTCGATGACGCCCTCGTCGGTCTTGGTCACCTTGTAGGCGCGGGCGCCGCGGCGGGCGGTGACGGCGGTCGGCGGGCCCGTGCCCTCCCAGATCAGGCCGGCGTAGTCGTCGAGGCCGTAGCCGCCGGGCATGCCGTCGGCGACGGCGTCGAGGTAGGCGGCGCGGCGCTCGGGCTCGTTGTTGTAGTGGACGCAGAGGCTGCCGGCGAGCAGTCCCAGCCCCGCCTCCGGCGTCGGCTTGCCCGAGGACTTAGTGATGCCGGCCTCGAACCAGCACATCGCCCCGGCGCTCTGGCCGGCGAGGACGATCCCCTGGCGCCAGGCGAGGCTGAGGATCGCGCCCAGCTCGTGCGCCTCCCAGACGGCGAGCAGGTTGACGAGGCTGCCGCCGCCGACGTAGATCAGGTCCTGGGCGAGCAGGTGGTCGCGCAGGGCGACGGGCCGCTTTCCGAGGCGGAAGAGCGAGAGGTCGGAGGGATCGCAGGGGCGCTCGCCGAAGGCGGCGTAGAAGCGCCCGATCTGCTCGGAGGTGTCGCCGCTCGCGGTCGGCAGCAGGGAGATCTTCGGCCGCCCGCCCGCCCGTTCGGTCGCCAGCTTCAGCATCAGCTCGCTCACCGCCCGGTCCGGGGGACGGGAGGTGAGGTCGTGGCCGCCGAGGGCGAGGATGCGCGAGATCATCGGGGCTCGACGACTGACTCCGCGGCCGCGTGCGCCTGGGGACGCGTGTGGCCAAGCAGATCAAGGACGCAGGGCGCAGCCTTTGGTGGAGCCAAAGGCAAGCCCGAGGACGCCGATATGTGCAGCGCCACACGCGTCATCCAGGTGTGCGTGGTCGTGGGGTCATTCGTCGTTAGGCCGCAACGGCCGCGCTCTCGGCCGGCTGCGCCCGCGCCTCGCCGAGATAGGTAGTCGCCAGCTCCGTCTCCGCGACCCCCCCGTCCGCGGCCTCCAGCCGGTAGCCTCGCGCCCCCGGGCGCGAGGCGACCACCCGCCGCAGCTCCGCCCCGACGAAGTGCAGCGCCGCCCCGTCCTGCGCCGCGTAGCCGGGCCGCATGCCCTCGCGCAGCAGGCCGTGGTAGGCGAGCCCGTGCTCTGACCCCGGCTCGTAGTGCACCGAGTTGCTGAAGGGCAGCAAGCCGAGTCCCTCGATCCGGCGCGGCGCCCCGTGGAAGCCGCTGTGCGCTTCCGCGAACCAGCAGAGCGAGCCGGCCGAAAGCCCGCAGAGGACGACGCCCGCTTCCCAGGCCTCGCGCAGGACCGCGTCGACCCCGTGCGCCCGCCAGACGCCGAGCAGGCTGATCACGCTGCCGCCGCCGACGTAGATCAGGTCCTGGGCGAGCAGGTGCGCGCGCAGGTCGGCCGGCCCCTGCTCGCGGCGGAACAGCGAGACGTGGCTGGGCTCACAGCGCTCGGCCGGGAAGGCGCGGTAGAAGCGGACGACGTAGTGGTCGGCGTCGCCGCTCGCCGAGGGCAGGAAGCAGACCCGGGGCCGCGCTCCGCGCGCCAGCCCGAGCACGTACTCGTCGAGCAGCGGATTGCCCGACTCCATCGAGAAGCCGCCGCCGCCGAAGGCCACGATCTGGCGCGTCGCAGTCTCCATTGACAAATGTTCCCGGCGCCCGCCCCGGCGGTCGTTGTACAACGGTCCGAAGTTCCCGATCGTGCGCTCGCCCGCCTGTACAGTGGCCGCGCCTCCGACCGGGCCCTGGATTTGCTTTCCGGCCCGATATTTGTCACGCTGGTCGGTACATAGCCCAGCGGCAATCACCAGGGGGAGGGCGCCGGAAAAGAAGCGTAAACACCCCGGTACACATGCCGCAATGCTGAACGTACTTCGCAGTCTGCAGCTCTGGCCCTGGCCGCCGACGCCCGGCGCCCGCCGGCAGGCGATCCTGGAAGCGATGGTGCGCGTCGTCGGCCGCGTCGGCTACCGCGCGACCACGGTCGACGAGGTGGTCGCCGAGGCGGGCGTCTCGCCGGCCGGCTTCGCTCGCCACTTCGCCGGCAAGGACGAGTGCTTCCTCGCCGCCTACGACATGCTGATCGAGCGCCTGCTCGCCGAGGTGCAGGAGGGCTGCGACGGCGAGCTCGGCTGGCAGGAGCGGGTCGAGCGGGGCCTGGGCACGATCGTCGAGCGCTTCGCCGCCGACGCGGCGCTCGCCCGCACCGCGATCGTCGAGGTCGGCGCCGTCGGCGCCGAGGCGAGGCGGCGCCAGTGGGACGCCCTCGGCCGCTTCGCCCGCTACCTGGAGGAGGGCCGCGAGCTTGCCGGGGAGCGGGAGCTGCCGGGCAACATCGCCCTGATGTCGGCCGGCGCCGCCTCCGGCGTGATCTTCGAAGAGCTGCTCGCCGGTCGCGGCGCAGAGCTGCCGGCCCTCCTCCCCGACCTGCTCTTCGCCGTGCTCGTCCCCTACGTCGGCCCCCGCCTGGCGGCCGGCGAGATGCGACGCGTCGCCGAGGCAGCTGCTTATTAATTTAATTTAGCCTTGTCGGCCTGGACGGATTCGCAGTAAGACGCGTCATCGAAGACGACGGGCCGGGAGTGCGCGATCTATCCATTACCGCGAGCAACACGCGCAAACCGTCTCGAGCATCTCGAGACGGTTTGCGCTTCGTGCAGGTTATTCTTCTAACTTGTAATGAATAAATCTTTTAACGGCGTCGTCGTCAGGTCTAATTCGGCGACTTCGGGACACAGTCCGGAGACTTTGACTGTCGTCTGATTGTCGATTAACACTCCGCCTAATTTCTCTAATTCGCCTGGTAATAACGCGCCTAAGCCGTGGCCCACCAGGTTTTCTCCTTTGTAGGTGCAGTTGATTAGTAGGCCGCAGTGCACGTTGACTTCGCCGTGGCCGGTTACTTTCGCTAAATCGTGGCCTTCCCTTAAGATTAAGATTAAGGAGTCTTCACTTACTTCTTTGACTTCACATTTTTTGCCTTCCCTAAAGCAATTCGAGTAGGTGAAATGCCCGTGGATGATCTGGGGTTCGCCTAATCCTAAGACGCCAAGGTATAATATTTCTTCTGCTTCTGTTCCTTCATTATGTATTTCTACTGTGCTTAAGAATAAGACGTCGCATTCGACATTTTCTTTGGTCGAATTTAATAGAATGCCCGGTTTTTCAGGTAACGTTTCTTCGTGGACGTGGGTGACTGGTTCCGGACACGGGTCTATATCTACTTCACATAGTTGAGTCGGTTCCGCCATCGCCGAAGAGGCGCCGACAAACGCCATCGCCGTCAGCGCCGCGAGCATCGCGAGGCCGAGCATCTTGATCGGTTTCATTTTGATTCTCCCTTCCCGGCTGTTCGCCGAGATTGCTTGGTTTTGCCCGGGGTCCCGGGCTCGGGAGCATCCAAACACAGCACGCGGGGAAAAGCAATCAAATCGGGAGATTTAGCGCCATTTGGCCGCAACCGGCCGAGAGCGCGCCGAGAAGTCCCTGCAAATTCCAGAACGTCAAAAAGCGAACGCGCGGATCGGCGCGTTCACGAATCCATGGTCAACGGTGTTTCTTTGAGCGACAGGCCACCGGCACCAGCTTGGGCGTGAGCCGGCGCAGCTTGCCGTTTTGGGCGCGGAAGGCGACCCCGGCGCGGTGAGCGCGCCGGCAGAGGTCGGTCGAGTTTTCGAACAGCCCCTTGCGCCCGCCCTGCATTTCGAGGGTGAATTCGCTGACCGGGGCATCGGGGGTGGAGGAGAAGGTGTTGCGCAGGAGGAAGACGCGTTCGCCGTGGGCGCGACGGGGGACCGAGTCGACGTGGCCGATCAAGGTGATCTGCACCGGCAAGGAGGCGGGGCCGTGCAGGTCGGCGACGACGTCGGGGAGCTTGTATTTGTCGGGTTCG
>JBLMYD010000014.1:0-9279 GCA_050258095.1 Chloroflexota bacterium | reverse complement strand
CCAAGGACGCCGCCAAGGCTTACGAGCCCGGCTCGATCGGCGTGATGTCTCGCTCGGGCGGCATGACCACCGAGATCTCCTCGACCCTGACCGCCGCCGGCCTCGGCGTCTCCACCGCGGTTTCGATCGGCGGCGACGCGATCATCGGCTCGACCTACGCCGAGCTGATGCCCTACTTCGAGGCCGACGAGCAGACGCAGGCGATCGTCATCTACACCGAGCCGGGCGGCCGCATGGAGGCGCAGCTCGCCGAGTGGGTCTCCGACAACGAGTCGCGGCTGCCGATCGTCGCCTTCATGGCCGGCAAGTTCATGGACGACGAGGAGATGAAAGGGATGAGCTTCGGCCACGCGGGGACGATCGTCGAGGGCAAGGAGGACACCGCGACCGAGAAGATCGCCCGCCTGGAAGCGGCCGGCATCCGCGTCGTCGAGCGGATCGACGAGATCCCCGACGCAGTCAAGGAGAAGCTGGGGGCGATCGCCTGATGGCCGAGGCGCTGAGCAAGGTCTTCATCGACGTCGAGGTCGACGCCGCGGTCGCCGCCGACGCCGAGCTGGCGCGCAAGCTCGAGGAAGTCTGCCCCGTCGACATCTTCGAGGCGACCGAGTCGGGCGTTCAGGTGGTCGCGGCCAACCTCGACGAGTGCGTCCTCTGCAACCTCTGCGTCGACGCCGCCCCCGCGGGCAGCGTCCGCGTCGTCAAGCTGTACGAGGGTTAGCGGCGGAGTCGATCGCCGCCTCGGCGGAGGCTTCGACCGCCGCTTCCGCGTCCCGGCGCACGCGCTCGGGCAGCACCACCATCTCGCGCAGCGCCTCGAGAACCGCGCGGTCTCCCTCGACCTCCACGCCGGCAGCGAACTGTTCGCCCAGCGCTATGGCGGCGAGGATCGCCCGGGGCGGCCCCGAGAGCGTCAGTTCGGGCGCGCTCGTCTCGCCCCTGGTGGCGATCACGCGACCGCCGGCGATGTCGAGGCGGAACGACCTGTTCTCCGAGTGCAGCTGCACCGTGATCTCGGCCTCGGCCGGCGGCTGCAGGAGGACGCGCAGAGAGTTGGGCAGCAGGGACGGTTCGAGCTCGGCGGCGTCGCCGGCCTCGTAGAAGTGCAGGCCCCAGCGGCCCAGCTCGAGCAGGATCCGGTCCAGCTCCCGCCCGAGATCGGTCAGCTCGTAGACCACGCCCGAGGCGGGCGGGCCGAGCTCCGTGCGCTGGACGATCCCGTTGGCCTCGAGATCGCGCAGGCGCTTGGTCAGGACGTCCGTCGGCGGTCCGCCCACCGACCGCAGCAGGTCGGAGAAGCGCAGCGGGCCGAGCAGCAGCTCGCGCACGATCAACAACGACCAGCGCTCGCCGATCCGGTCGAGGGCCCCCGCGACGCTGCAGGACTGGCCGTATTCCCTACGTGTCATGACAAGATATTAGCACTCGATTTGAACTTCAAAGTAACAGCTTGGAAATCTGGTAGGGTCGCGCCGTGATCCGCATCGCGAATATCACATGGAAACACCCCAAGCTCGTGCTCGCTGCGGTCGGCTGCTTCGCACTGCTCGCCGTCGCCTTCGGCCACGACGTCGAGCACCACCTGAAAGCAGCCGGCTTCACCGATCCGAGCTCCGAGAGCGAGCGGGCGACCCGCGTCCTGCGCGAGTCGCTCGGCTACGACCCGAACCCGATGATAGTGCTCGTCGTGCGCGCTCCGGGCGGCGGACGCCTCGACCCGACCGATCCGACCGTGCGGCGCCAGGTCGACCGGCTTGCCGCCGGGATGGCCCGGATCAAGTACGTCGACCACGTCGTCGACCCGCTGCGCGAACCGCGGGCCGCCGAGCTGATCGCCGGGGACGGCAGGTCGCTCGTCCTCGCCGGCGACCTCTCGACCAACGACGTCGAAGACGCCGGCGGCGTCGCCGCCGAACGGGTCAAGGAACTGGCCGACGCGAGCCCGCTCGACGTCGCCGAGGCCGGCTTCGCCCAGGGCTTCAACGAGACCAACGACCAGACCCGCAAGGACCTGACCAAGGCCGAGCTGATCGCCTTCCCGCTGCTGGCGCTCTTCCTCCTGCTCGTCTTCCGCGGCGTCGTCGCCGCCTCGATCCCGCTGCTGATCGGCGGCATCTCGATCGTCGGCACGCTGCTCGTGCTGCGGGTGATGTCGACCTTCGTCGACACCTCGGTCTTCGCGCTCAACATCACCACCGGGCTCAGCCTCGGCCTCGCCGTCGACTACGCGCTGCTGATGGTCTCCAGGTATCGCGAGGAGCTGGCGGACGCCGGGCCGACCCGCGGGGCGCACCGCCGCACCGTGGAGACCGCGGGCCGCACCGTCGTCTTCTCCGGGCTCACGGTCGCCACCGCGCTCGCGGCGCTGATCCTCATGCCGCAGCGCTTCCTCTACTCGATGGCGGTCGCCGGCGCCTCGGTGGCCCTGCTCTCGGTGGTCATCGCGCTCCTCGTCGTTCCCTCGCTGCTGAGCCTGCTCGGCGACCGCATCAACGCGCTCTCGATCAGGCGCGGACGCGCGGTCTCCGACGCCTCCGACGGCTGGTACCGGCTGGCGCGCGGGGTGATGCGGCGGCCGGTGGCGGTCGCCGTCGCCAGCTCGGCGCTGCTGCTGGCCGCGGCGACGCCGCTGCTGTGGACGACGCTGACTGGCCCCAGCGCCGAAGCGGTGCCGCCCGGCCAGCCCTCCTACGACGCCTACCGCTACCTGGAAGCGCACTACCCGCGCGACGTGACCGAAGCGGTCACCGTCGCCGTCGACGGCAGGGCGAGTCCGGCGCGGCTCGCCGCCTTCCACCGGCGGATCGAATCCGTGGGCGACGTGGTGCGCGGCGCCCCCTTCGTCCCCGCGCCCGGCGACGTCGCCTACGCCAACTTCGCCCTCGCGCAGCCGGCGCTCTCGGGTGCCGCGCAGGACGCGGTGAACGCGATCCGCGACCTCTCCCCGCCGGGAGGGGCCGCCGTGCTCGTCTCGGGCAACACGGCCCGCTTCATCGACCAGAAGCAGAGCCTGCTCGAACACGCGCCGCTGGTGGTGGCGATCGTCGCCCTGACCACGGTGGCCATCCTCTTCCTGCTGACGGGCTCGGTGCTGCTGCCGGTCAAGACGCTGGCGATGAACACGCTGACCCTGTGCGCGACGCTCGGCGTGCTCGTCCTCGCCTTCCAGGAGGGCTGGCTCGACGGCCCGCTCGGCTACACCGGGCCGTCGGCGATCGAGGTGACCACGATCGTCTTCCTCTTCGCGATCCTCTTCGGCCTCGCCACCGACTACGCGGTGCTGGTGATGGCGCGGATCAAGGAGCGCCACGACCTCGGCGACTCCAACGAGGAGGCGGTGGCGACCGGCATCGCCCGCACCGGACGCGTGATCACCGCCGCCGCGGTGGCGATCGCCCTCGTCTTCCTCGCCTTCGGCGTCAGCAGCGTCTTCTTCGTCAAGCAGTCGGCGATCGGCATGGCCTTCGGCGTGCTGATCGACGCCACCGTCGTCCGCGCCCTCCTCGTCCCCTCCCTGATGCGCCTCTTCGGCGAGTGGAACTGGTGGGCCCCCTCTCCACTCCGCCGCGTACACGCGCGCCTCGGCTTCTCCGAGGCGTAGCCAGTTTGGGCGGCTGGGTGGGGTGTCCTCCCGCCCTGATAAAAGGCGGCCCAGTTGGGCCGCCTTTTTGAGTATCCGCCAGTTCGGGAGGACACCCCACCCAGCCGCCCCGGACCCCGCTGACTTTGTCTTTCTTCGCCGTATGGACGAATAAAGGCGAAGTCAGCGGAAGTGTGCGGGGCGTCACGGTGGAGCTGCTGGACGTTGACACGAATCGGTGGCGCGTTAACCTATGCATCGATCTTTGTAACGAAAGGCCGAGGTTCTCTTGACCGACAAACCGCGCCGCGTTGCCGTCGTCGGCGGCAACCGGATCCCGTTCGCGCGCTCGAACTCCGTTTACGCGCACGCCTCGAACCAGGACATGCTCACCGCCGCCCTCGACGGACTGGTCGGCCGCTTCTCGCTCGAGGGCGAGCGGCTGGGCGAGGTCGCCGGCGGCGCCGTGCTCAAGCACTCGCGCGACCGCGACCTGACCCGCGAGAGCGTGCTCGGCACCCGCCTCGCCCCCGAGACCCCCGCCTACGACGTGCAGCAGGCCTGCGGCACCGGGCTGGAGACGACGATCCTCGTCGCCAACAAGATCGCCCTCGGTCAGATCGACGCCGGCATCGCCTGCGGCGCCGACACCACCTCCGACGCGCCGATCGGCCTCAACGAGGACCTGCGCGAGATCCTGCTCGACGCCAACCGCGAGAAGTCGAGCCTCGGCCGCGCTCGGCAGCTGACCCGGGTCCGCCCCGGCCACCTCGTCCCCTCTATCCCCCGCAACGAGGAGCCGCGCACCGGCCTCTCGATGGGCGAGCACTGCGCCGTGATGGCCTCCGAGTGGGGCATCGGCCGCGAGGAGCAGGACGAGCTCGCCGTCCGCAGCCACCGGAACCTCGCCGCCGCCTACGAGCGCGGCTTCATGGAGGACCTCGTCACTCCCTACCTCGGCCTCGAGCGCGACCAGAACCTGCGCCCCGATTCCTCGCCCGAGAAGCTGGCCAAGCTCGGCCCGGTCTTCGGCGGCGAGCAGGGGACGATGACCGCCGCCAACTCGACCCCGCTCAGCGACGGCGCCTCGGCCGTGCTGCTGGCGAGCGAGGAGTGGGCGCGCGAGCGCGAGCTGCCGATCCTCGCCTGGTTCGCCGACGGGCAGACCGCGGCGATCGACTATGTGCACAAGCGCGAAGGGCTGCTGATGGCGCCCGCCTACGCGATGCCGCGCATGCTCGACCGCGCCGGGCTCGCCCTGCAGGACTTCGACTTCTACGAGATCCACGAGGCCTTCGCCGCCCAGGTGCTCTGCACGCTGCGCGCCTGGGAAGACGAGAGCTTCTGCCGCGACCGGCTCGGGCGCGAGCAGCCGCTCGGCGAGATCGACCGCGAGAGGCTCAACGTCAACGGCGGCTCGCTCGCCGCCGGCCACCCCTTCGCCGCGACCGGCGGGCGGATCGTCGCCGGCCTCGCCAAGGCGCTGCACGAGAAGGGCTCGGGCCGCGGCGCGATCAGCATCTGCGCCGCCGGCGGCCAGGGCGTCGTCGCCATCCTCGAAGCGCCGGGAGCCGAGCAGTGAGCGACCTCTACTCGCAGCTCGTCAACTCGCCCCCCGGCCGCCTGATCGCCCCGCGGGTCGGACTGCCGCAGCCGGTGAAGCTCGAGCGCCGGGCGTCGCACGGGACCGAGATCTCCGGGGCGGTGCTCTTCGGCGGCGCGCCGCGCGGCCGGCTCGGCAAGCCGGTCGAGCGCCTGCTGGGCGCGCTCGGCGCCGCGCGGCCCGAGACCGCCGACGCGCCCGTCAAGGCGCTCGTCTTCGACGCCACCGGCATCGCCGACTCGACCGAGCTGATCGAGCTGCAGCGCTTCTTCTACCCCAACGTCAGACGCGTCCAGGCGTCGGGCCGCATCGTCGTCCTCGGTGCGCCGCCAGCGGGGCTGCCGGCGCGAGAGGCGACCGCGCAGCGGGCGCTGGAGGGCTTCACCCGCTCGCTCGGCAAGGAGGTCGGCCGCGGCATCGCGGTCCAGCTCGTCCACGTCGCCGCCGGCGCCGAGGACCAGTTCGACTCGACGCTGCGCTTCCTGCTCTCGCCCCGCTCGGCCTACGTCTCCGGCCAGGCGATCGAGGTCGGTGCGGGCGTGGCGAAGACGCCCGAGATCGATTGGGAGCGGCCGCTGGCGGGCAAGACGGCCCTCGTCACCGGCGCCTCGCGCGGCATCGGCGAGGCGATCGCGACGACCCTGCACCGCGACGGCGCCGGCCTCGTCCTGCTCGACGTGCCCGCCCTCGCCGAGGATCTGCTCGGCGTCGCCGACCGGCTCGAGGCCGAGGCGGTCGAGGTCGACATCACCGACGAGGACGCGCCGCAGCGGATCGCCGACGCCGTCTCGCCCGACGGCCTCGACGTCCTCGTCCACAACGCCGGCGTCACCCGCGACCGCACGATCGCCAAGATGCCCGAGGAGCGCTGGACCTCGCTGCTGGAGATCAACCTCTCGAGCGAGGAGCGGATCGACGACGAGCTGCTCGAGCGCGGCCTGCTGCGCGAGAACGGCCGGATCGTCTGCGTCTCCTCGATGAGCGGCATCGCCGGCAACTCCGGCCAGACCAACTACGCGACCTCGAAGGCGGGCGTGATCGGCATGGTCGAAGCGCTCGCCCCGGCGCTGGCCGAGCGCAAGGCGACGATCAACGCCGTCGCCCCCGGCTTCATCGAGACCCGGATGACGGCGGCGATGCCGATCGGCGTGCGCGAAGCGGGACGGCGGATGAACAGCATGTCGCAGGGCGGCCTGCCGGTCGACGTCGCCGAGACGATCGCCTGGCTCGCCGGCCCGGCCTCGACCGGGGTCAACGGCAACGTCGTCCGCGTCTGCGGCCAGAGTCTGCTGGGGGCGTGATGGAGAAGCGCACGCTCGACAGCCCGCCGAGCGTCCTGCCGCTCTACGTGCGCGCCGCGGCGCCGATGCTGCCCGGAGCCTCGCTGCTGCCCTTCGTGCCGGGACGCGGGGATGAGATCCCCGCGATCGAGCTCGAGCTGGACGGCGTGCGGGCCGACGCCGCGAAGGTCGCCGCCTACGCCCGCGTCTGCGGCTTCGCCCTGCGCGACCGCCTCCCCCCCACCTACCCGCACGTGCTCGCCTTCCCCCTGCACATGGCGGTGATGGCGGACGGCAGCTTCCCCTTCGGCGCCGTCGGCCTCGTCCACGTCGAGAACCGGATCGAGCAGCGCCGCCCGATCGGCCTCGACGAGGAGCTGACGATCCGGGTCAAGCCGACGAAGCTGAAGCCCCACCCGCGCGGCCAGACCTTCTCGCTCGTCACCAAAGTCCTCGCCGGCCGCCGCATCGCCTGGGAATCGACCAGCACGATGCTGCGCCGCGGCAAACCGCCCGCCGACGGGACTAAAACCGACGCATACCGACGGGAATCGGCCCGTCGGCCCCTGGAGGGGGGTGCCGAGTGGAGGCTGGGCGGCGACCTGGGGCGGCGCTACGCGGCCGTGTCGGGGGATCGCAATCCGATCCACATGCACGCCTTGACCGCGAAGCCGCTCGGCTTCCCGCGGGCGATCGCGCACGGGATGTGGACGAAGGCGCGCTGCCTGGCGGCGCTGGAGAGCCGCCTGCCCGACGCCTTCGCCGCCGACGTCCGCTTTCGCAAGCCGATCCTGCTGCCGGCGCGCGTGGAGCTCGCTTGCGCCGGCGCGGGGGAGGAGATCGACTTCGCGGTCCGTGACGCCAAGCGCGGCACGCCGCACCTCGAGGGCCACGTCGCGCCGCTCGAGACCAAGACCAAAGACGGGAGGAAGTAAGGAGATGCCCACCGCAACGGAGGAGAAGGGCGTGGCCGAGCGCAGCATGGGCCTCGGCCTGCGCTGGCTGAACCGGCTCGCCGGCTCGGACCTGCTCGACCGCATCCGCATCCGCAAGCAGGTCGAGCGCGCCCTGTTCAGCGGCACCAAGAACGGCTTTCGCACGGCCACGGCCGCCGGTCGAACCTTCAAGGCCGCGCAGAAGCTGACCGGCCCGGCGCGGCAGGCGACGGGCAAGCCGCGCAGCCTCTTCGACCTCACCCCCGACGAGGAGCAGCAGATGCTGCAGGAAGGGGTGCGCGACTTCGCCGCCGCGAAAGTCCGTCCCGCCGCCGCCCAGGCCGACAGCGACCGCGAGGCGCCGGCCGAGCTGCTCGCCCAGGCCAACGAGCTCGGCATCAACATGCTCGGGGTCCCCGAGGAGCTCGGCGGCGTCATGCACGAGCAGGCCGCGGTGACCAGCGTCCTGATCGGCGAGGCGCTCGCCCACGGCGACATGGGAATCGCCTACGCGGCGCTCGCCCCGGGCGCGGTCGCGACCGCGATCGCCCACTGGGGCACGCCCGAGCAGGAGGCGACCTACCTGCCCTCCTTCACCGGCGAGGAGACGCCGGCGGCCGCCCTGGCCCTGCTCGAGCCGCGGCCGCTCTTCGACCCGCTGAAGCCGGAGACGAAGGCGCGCCGCGATGGCGAGGACTGGGTCCTGGACGGGGTCAAGTCGCTCGTCGCCCGCCCCAAGGAGTGCGAGCTGTTCGCGATCGGCGCCGAGGCCGAGGGCCTCGGTCCAGCGCTCTTCGTGGTCGAGTCGGGGACCGCCGGGCTCTCGGTCGAGGACGAGCCGGCGATGGGCCTGCGGGCCGCCGCCACCGGCCGCCTCGTGCTCGAGGGCGTGCGCGTCCCCGCCGGCGCCCTGATGGCCCATGGGAAACGCGAGGCCTACACCGAGTGCGTGCAGCGGGCCCGCGTCGCCTGGTGCTCGCTCGCCGTCGGCACCGCGCAGGCGGTGCTCGACTACGTCAAGGACTACGTCAACGAGCGCACCGCCTTCGGCGAACCGATCTCCAACCGGCAGGGCGTCGCCTTCGCCGTCTCCGACGTCGGCATCGAGAGCGACGGCATGCGCCTCGCCACCTACCGCGCCGCCAGCCGCGCCGACCAGGGCCAGAGCTTCGCCCGCGAGGCCGCCCTCGCCCGCCGCCTCTGCGTCCAGAAGGGGATGAGGATCGGCTCCGACGGCGTGCAGCTGCTCGGCGGCCACGGCTACGTCAAGGAGCACCCGGTCGAGCGCTGGTACCGCGACCTCCGCGCAGTGGGCGTGATGGAGGGCGCCCTGCTCGTCTAGGCCCCAAGCGCCGGCACGAGCGAAAGCAGACCCATGATCAACCTCGAGATTCCGAAGAAGTTCAAGCCCCTCGCCACGCAGGCGAACCAGGTCGCGACCGAGGTCTTCCGGCCGATCTCGCGCAAGTACGACGCAGCCGAGCACACCTACCCCAAGGAGCTCGACATGCTCGCCTCGCTGATCGACGGCATGAACGAGGGCTCCGACATCGGCGGCGCCGGCGCCGCCGGCGTGCGCCGCGACTCCAAGGACGGCGACGAGGGCAACCGCAACGGCTCCAACCTCTCCACCGTGCTCGGCATCATCGAGCTCTGCTGGGGCGACGTCGGCCTGCTGCTCTCGATGCCGCGCCAGGGGCTCGGCAACTCGGCGATCGCCTCGGTGGCGACCGAGGAGCAGCTCGAGCACTACGGCGGCAAGTGGGCGGCGATGGCGATCACCGAGCCCGAGGCGGGCTCGGACTCGGCCGCGATCCGCACCACGGCCGAGCTCGACGGCGACGAGTACGTGCTCAACGGCGAGAAGATCTTCGTCACCTC